>DAOUCN010000197.1:0-4496 GCA_034431995.1 Chloroflexota bacterium
CAGTGGGGCTGGGCGGCGACTGGGTCGGCGGCCTGGTGGCTGTCGCGGTGGGCGGCGGCGTAGCCGTCGGCACGGGCGTGGCGGTCGGCGGCGCGACGAACGAGCAGGCGGCCAGGGCCGTGGCCAGCAACAAGAAGAGACAGAATACCAGAATGCGACACCTCATACGTGCTCCTCACTACGAAGTCTTGTTGCCTGCAGAAGCGCGGGAACAACGAATTACCGCTATCAGTTGGGGCATTGCGTTCTACCAGCGCGGGAATGAAGTCGCGCTTCTGTGGATTGCTGCACGATATACTTTCCTTAGTATAAGCGAGCCACGCCCACAAGTCAACGCGCGATTGCGGGATCGCCCCTCACCCTAACCCTCTCCCCGGTGGGGCGAGGGAGCACGCTATCCCCTCTCCCTGCGCAGGGAGAGGGCAAGGGTGAGGGTGAATCTGAGTGGGTCGGGTCCCCAGAGCCGATAGTGTGTTCAGGTCTTGCCATGCTTGACAATGGGCCGCTCCCGTGCTATACATTGCTCCACCGTGCTCGCCCCGCCCGCGAGGTAGGAGGGGGGCACGGCGGAAGGGAAGCCCCGTGGCTGCTGCCAACTACGTTGTTCTCGTGCTGCTTGGCCTCATTTGGGGATCGTCGTTCGTGTTCTTCAAGCTGGGGGTCAACGAAATGCCGCCGGCCATGGTCGCTGGCGGGCGGCTGGTGTCGGGGCTGCTGCTGCTGTCACTGGCGCTGCGCCTCAAGGGGCGGGGCCTGCCCAAGGAGCGCGAGCTGTGGGCACGCCTGGCGGTGGTGGGCCTACTCAACAACTGCGTGCCCTGGGTTCTCATCCCCTGGGGCGAGCAGTACATCTCCAGCGCCCTGGCCTCCATCCTCAACGCCACCATGCCCCTGTTCACCGTGCTCATCGCCCACGTGGCCACCCAGGACGACCGCCTGACCTGGCGCAAGCTGGCCGGCATCGTCATCGGCTTCGTCGGCGTGGTGATCCTCATCGGCGCCGACCTGCAAGACCTGACCAGCGCCAGCGCACAGGGCGACTTGGCCGTGCTGGCTGCCTCCCTCTCCTACGCCGTGGCCGCCGTCTATGCCCGGCGCAACCTGCGCGGCCACGATCACACCGTCCTGGCCACTGGACAGCTCAGCATGGGCCTGCTATTCACCACACCCCTCATGCTCCTCAGCCTGGGCGAATGGCGGGGCCTCCCCTCTCCCACGGCCCTCGGCGCGGTGGCCGCCCTGGGCGTCCTCGGCTCCGGCCTGGCCTACATCATGTACTACTGGCTCATTGAGCGGGCCAGCGCCTCCCAGGTGTCCCTGGTGACATACCTTCTGCCCGTGACTGCTGTCTTCTGGGGGGCATTCCTGCTCAACGAGGTCCTGGGCGTCAATACCTTCGCCGGTCTCGTCCTCATTGGCGCGGGCATCTTCCTGGTGAACAGGGTATAGGGTAAGGGGTGGAGGGTAGAGGGTTCAGGGTTCAGAATTCAGAGACCGCTAGCTCATCCTCACGCGACGCCCATGCCCTCAGCCCGATTCGCTCTACCCTGTACCCTCTACCCTCTACCCGGTACGCGATACCCGATCCCCGAACCCCGATACCCGATACCCTACTTCCACCGCGTCAGAATTGTCTCCCGCTGGAAGATGCGCACACCGATGTAGAGGATCACCGCATCAATGGCAGCGACAATAACAGCACCGGCCACAAACATGGGCATGCTGACCAGGATCTTTGCCGCCGTGAGGGGGATACCGATGAGGGCGAAGGGCACCACGATCAGGCCGCCAATCTGCTCGGCCAGGCGCACGTCGTTGACGCGGGACGAGACGATGATCCCCACGAAGACCGACATCAGGCCGAACAGCGGGCCGATGATGACGATAGCCAGAATCCAGGCCGGGTCAACGATGTAGCGGAAGACGCGCTCCAAGGTGATGAAGCGGGCGATGAGCACGTACAGGACATAGGAGAACCAGGTGACGCCCACCGCCGGGATCAGGGCCGCCAGCGCCTTGCTCACCAGCAGTTCCGTGATCGTGATGGGCGTGGCCAGGAGCGGCTCCAGGCTGCGCTGCTGCTTCTCGCCGATGATGCTGTAGGCAGCGATGTAGATCGGGATGATCAGGGGCATCATCAGGAAGTAGAACATGAACTGCTGCACCAGCAGAATCTGGGCTGCCGCCTTGGGGTCCATGCCAGCGAAAGCGGGCGCCTTCATGATGTCTTCCATGCCCTTGATGGGGCTGGTGTCTCGTCCAGTGAAAAAGAGAAAGCCGAGGGGGATAGCCACAAACAGGAGGGGCAGCCCGGCCATGGTGGCCACCACCAGTTTGTTCTTCATGACCTCGGCCCACTCCTTGTCTACCAGAATCTTCACCTTGTTCAGATTGATGGTTGTGCCTTCCATGCCTATCCTCCCGCCCCGCCCGAACCGACCAGGCTGAGGTACACGTCTTGCAGTGAGACCTTCAACTCGCTCACGTACTGAATCTCGCCGCCAGCCTCTACGACACGGCGCACCAGGACGGGGTTCTGCTCCTCCGGCTTGTCCAGGGCAATGAGCAGCCCACCATTGGACTGCTCCACGTTCTTGACGAAGGGCAGCTCCTTGATGGCCGCCATCACCTCTGGCGTGATGGCCTTCAGTTGCAGGATGACCTGGCGACCATAGAGGCTGAGACGAAGGCTGGCCGGCGTGCCCACCTGGATCAGCTTCTGCTTGATGACGCCGATGCGGTCGCACAGACGGTCGGCCTCGTCCAGGTTGTGCGTGCACAGGAAGATGGTGCGTCCCTCGGTCTTCAGTTGCTCAATGAAGTCGTGGACGACCTTGGAGGCTTCGGGGTCAAGCGAAGCTGTCGGCTCGTCCAGGAAGAGCAGCTTTGGCTCGTGGATGAGGGCACGGGCAATGGCCATCTTCTGCTTCATGCCCTTGGAGAACTCGGCCACCGTCTCGCCCCGGCGCTCCCACAGGCCCAGCATCTCCAGATAGCGCCGCACCTGCTTCTCCCGCTGGTCGTCGGGCACCTCGTAGAGCCGGGCGAAGACGTCCAGGTTCTTGTATGCGCTCAGGCGCTCGTAGAGGCCGGGATTCTCGGTGAGGATGCCCACCGTGCGCCGGATGTCCATGTCCTGCTTGCCCACCTCGAAGCCGTTGACCCAGGCGTGGCCATCGGTGGGGGCGATCAGGCAGGAGAGCATGCGCACCGTCGTTGTCTTCCCCGCCCCGTTTGGCCCCAAGAAGCCGAAGACCTCGCCCTCCCGTACATCGAGGTCCAGGGCGTCCACGGCCACTTTGCCGTTGAAGCGCTTGCTCAGTCCTTCCGTGTGAATCATGGCGTCCCTACCTTTGTCAGTACGAAGACACGCTGCACATCGGGGTTTTCGTACTTGACGAAATGATGAGGCTGATTGACATCGTACCAGACGTAGTGCTTACCTTGGCCGAAGTTCAGCTCGACCTTGTATGCCGTGTACGTGCCTGCCGGTACGTCTAGCCTTTCGGTCCCCACGACCTTGACCTCGGTCTTGACGGGGTTGCCCGAAGCCATATTGGTGAACGTTAAGACATAGCCCTCGGCCAGGGGCAAGGCCCGCAGCGTGGTGAGGAGTTGATCGTTGTCGTAGGCATCGGGCGGCACGTCGAGGGTGGCGCTCTTGTCGCCCTCGGCAGTCTTCGCCTGGATGTAGAGCTTGCCCTTCTCATAACGGCTGGCCAATGTCACGTCGTACTTACCCATCCCCGTCACCTGATGCGTGGCCTGGGCAGGCTTGAGACTCTTGTCCACCGCCACCCGCGTCGTGTCCTTGAGCGTTCCCAGTATCGTTTCAGAGGACAAGACATAGCCTTCGCCCTTGCGCTCCGCCGTGAACACGCTGGTGCCCTCTATCACGCCGCCCCGCACGACGTCATACTCGGCGCGATCGCCCTCGCCCCACGGCACGGCGAAGCCAGCATAGGGCGTGGGCGGAGCCCCGCCGCAGCCGGCGAGTACAGCAGCAAGCACAAGCATGGTGAATAATCGCTGCATCTAGCTTCCTCTGCCCTCCTGCTGGAGGGCGGCAACACCACCAAGACAGGAAGATGCAAAGAACCACCTTGCAGGGGCGGCACAGCCATTCCCAGTGCCGTCCCGACCCTGACCCCCTCCCCGTTGGGCGAGGGAATTAACACCCAATGTGCCGTTGTCAAGGCAATCGTCAAGCACCAAGGGATGCCCGATCAGGCCCTGCCAAACGATAGGCCAAGTAAAGCAGGACAAGACCCACGCCTACCGTCGCAGGGACAAACACCTCCGCTGCCCGCTGCATCAGCCGGGCCAGGGCAGGCACGAACGCGGCCGTGATGATAACCCCATCCGCCAGGTGATGGAACAGCATGGCCAGCACGAAGAAGACCACCAGCCGCAGCCGGCTGCCCAGGGCCAATAGCCCCCATAGCCCCAGACCGATGAGCGCACCCATGACAGCGTGCAGGTGCACCGCCCACAGG
>DAOUCN010000198.1:0-13517 GCA_034431995.1 Chloroflexota bacterium
GCCCTGGTAGACCACTGCCCGCAGGTGGCGGCTCTGTCCCCGGCCCGCATGTCGTGACGACAGGCAAACCATGGGCCAGCACAGTGAGTAAGCTGCTGCGCCGGAGCGAAGCCCCATCGCGATAGGGAAGTAATGCGATGTCGGCGGCCAGCAGGTTGCCACTCACCTCGCGCTCGGCAACGAAGCCGGTCCACAGAACACGGTCAACCAGACCCAGGCTGGCGCTAAGTTCCCTCACGTGCAGCGCGACGCTGGCGTGCTTAGAATCAGAGTCAACTACTTCGCTACCCACCATAAGCAACTTCACTGGACAGCCTTGTGCTACGAGTTGAGCCATTGCGCGTACCAGCGTAGCATAGCCCTTAGCTGACCTCAAGAAACCAAAGTGAACCAGGAGCGTTTCGTCAGGGCCTACCCCCAGGCGGCTTCGCCAGGCAGCGCGGCTATATCCAGGCGGCGGTTCCACTCTGATATTGACGCCTAGCGGGATAGGATGAATACGACCGCTCTGCCCACTGAACCGAACGTAGTCTTCGGTATTGGTGACGATCGCAGCATCGCACCAGTGCGTCAGGATGCTGGTCATCCAGGAGCCTAGCTTCTTGGAGAACAGATACGGACCCTTCAGGTCGTGACAGGTAACAACGACACGGGGGCGATGAGCAATCAGTCGCAACCGTAGAGGTAACAGGTTGATGGCCGGATGCATCATATATGCCGCTGTCTGGTACTGAATGTGGAGGATGTCGGGGTCAACCAGGTGGCATACATCCAGTATTTGGCGCCAGCAGTTGAACCCCCATGTGGAGACGACGGGAAACGTCACCAGCCCTGGCTCTCTCCACGTGCCCCTGTCAGACGCGATGATCGTGACGCTCAGACCACGCTCCACCAAGGCGCGGGCTAAGTGCCGCGTGTAGTCGCCCACCCCGCCCCGCATGGGCGGAAACTCACCGGTCACCAGACAGATACGCAGAGGCTTCATAGTCACAGCCGCGTGCCTGACGATATTCTGCCACGGTCACTATGGGAGGACGTTGAACATCACTGAGCTGCTTGATCTCCAGGTAGAGTCGGTTACGTTGATAGTGGATCAGCTTCATGTTGCGGTTGATATCTTCCAGCAGGCTGAGACGACGCCTTTCTTCGAGACGGCGGATCATTACCTGCAGAATGGCAAACGCCATTCTACTGAGGGCTACCAGCGATTGGTTGCGGTGAATGCGCTCCTGGAGATCCACCTGTGCCAGGGCGCCCAGCCCAAAGACCTCGACCAAATCAATCAACAAACCGGTCTCCACGCCATAGCCGGTAAAGAATGGTATCCGCTCCAGAGCCTGCCGGCGGCCTGCGTATTCCCCCGATAGCGGCTGGATGATGCCGGATAACTGAGGGAAGAAGAGATTGAAGAATGGCCTGACGGTCAGCTCTGTCACGCGGCCACCACCATGAGCCTGTATCTCGCCGCCCACGCGCAGAGGGCGCCGGTAAAACCCCTTGACATACTGGATGCGAGGTTCCCTTAGCAGAGGCCCGATGATGCCGTAGACAAATTTCGGGTGAATGTTCGAGATGTCCGTATCAATCCAAGCGATAATATCGCCTTGGAGCACATGCAGGCTCTTCCACAGTGCCTCCCCTTTACCATGGTAGCTCCCCTGGCCGGGAAGGATATCCTGGTGCGCATAGACCGGAATCCCAAGCGACCGGGCTATCTCGACCGTCCGATCAGTTGAACCACTATCAATCAGCACGATCTCATCCAGGAGTGGGTGCTTCTCCATCAGGTCCTGCTTGACCACCTTGATGATGCGCCCCACCGTTGCCTCCTCATTGAGTGTGGGCAGGCCCAGGCTGACGATGAGGCCTTGGCTTTTCTTCAGCTCAACAAGCTTTGCCACATTGCGAAACTCCCTGGCATGGAATGTGTTCTCGGCGAACCACTTGTCCACGACCGTGGAGATGTCTGCGGGCAGCGGCGCTGGCGCAGTGAGGAAAGACCTTGGTTCCTGCTTCGTCTTGACGACGATCATAGGACGGTCAGTGGCCCGTGCTATCGTCTCAGCGACGGGACCCAGACGTGGATGTCCGGGAGTCGCAGCGCTCGCTCCCATGACGATCAGGTCGTGATGGGCCCCCTCATGCAGGATTGCCTGCACGGCATCGCCCCGGGCCGTGACGACACGGCGCAGGCGAGGGATGCTGGCTACCTTGCGCATGAGGGTAACGAGGGGCTGATCCCCCGTTGTCTGAGCCTGGAGCATAACTGTCTCAGGCACAGCCCGCATCACGGTAATCTGCCCGTCAAGAGCCTCGGCCAGAGATTGGGCTAGGCTCAGAGCAAGCTCCGCATAAGGGCCACCACGCACAGGGACAAGAATGCGTAGCTTTGGCCCTAGCAAGCCTGGTTTGAAGACGGCGACGTCACATGGGGGGTTAGCCATGACTGCATCTATGGTACGTCCGAAGATCCGTTCAGGTGTGCGCGTGTATCCCTTCCAGGCCAGGAGAAGCAGGTCGGCGCCTTCCTCGCACGCCACTTCATGGATACCCTGCCAGACATGGCGCGACACCCTCACCAGGGTGCGGACCTGGACAACCTCCGCTGATGCTATATCTGCCAGCTTCTCTAGCATCTCGCGGCGGCAGCGTGCTCTTATGGCTCCATGACTGAGAGACTTCTCCTCAGCTACGCCCACAACACACAGGGCGATAACGCGGCCCTGGTGCGCCTGGGCCAAGGCACGCGCCACGGTCAGCATCTCCGAGGCCTGGCTGATCTCCCCGAAAGGTAACAAGATCTGATAGTCATCTCTGCTCATCTGCGCCCTGCCTTTCTTCAAGCGACCGGCGCTAACGGCTGTTCTGCTTCACCTCGGTCAAGAGTGGTTCAATCTCGTCGTGGTAGATGGCCTGCCATGAGTAGCGCCGCAGAACACGCTTGCGCAGCTTGTAGGCTGCATCGCGACGCATCCAATCCTCGATCATGTCTGCCACAATGTCCGGCGAACTATCCGGGGGAAAATAGTGCCCGCCCTCTGCCAGCTCACGCAGCGGCTCAATGTCCGCGCAGAACACCGGAATGCGAGACAGACCCGCTTCCAGAATGGGGATGCCGAACCCTTCCTGCTTGCTTGGAAAAAGCAGGCCATCGCTCAGGGCGTAGAGGTCGGCTACCACACGGTCACTGGGACGCAACGGGCGTCCTCGCCCGTCACGTTCGAGATATAGTAACACAGCCGACTGCTCCACACCGAGGGATCGCCGAAGGTGGCCAAGCTCCTGCGCGTAGCGTCTGTTCGCAACATTGTGGGGCCCGGGCGGCCCGGTGACCACTACCCGGACAGCAATGCCTCGAGCGACCAAACTGGCGGTGATTCGTATAGCGAGTTCGATGTTCTTGCGGCGAGTCAGACGGGCCGGTAACAGGAGCACCAAATCCTGCTCCAGTAATCTCAGCCGTGCTGCCAGGCGCTGCGTCAAAGAACTGAGCCGCAGGAACGAAGGGGCATCAATCCCATTAGGTATGACCCTTAGCGAGGCAACATTCTCACCCCACAATTGGGTCAACTGATGGGCGCGATCCTGAGAGACAGACACATAGTACGCACCAGGGATCGGCCTCTTGAGCAGCGTCCAGGGTTCACCGTCATGGAGAACAGGTAAATACTGCGGGTTCGTCCAGGCCACATCGTGGCACCAGGCCACGATCGGCGTATGCACGCCATCCTCATGCATATGCCAGACGGCTGCTGTCAAAGGCATGTTCTTGTGCAGGGTCAGCGCGTTGTGCACCATAACCACATCAGCGTCAGCCAGATGGCGTTTCAACTCCCCTCGTATAGCCGACTCTGCTCTGAAGAAACGGTCGTTGACATTGCCCTTGGCCAGTTCCGCAGCGATTGCCAGAATATCAGGGTGCATAGAGTCCAGTAGCGCGATACGCTGCATTCGAGCGCGCCGATCAAAGGAACTGCCACGTCCGGCCAGAATCGTCACCTTGTGGCCAGCGGCGAGCAGGAGTTTGGCGTGGGCACGGATAACGACCTCCACACCGCCAATGATTGGAGGGGCCGAATAGTGCAGAATAGCGACATGCATGCCTTGTGTCCCTCTCCCAGCTATTTGCCCGAAGGATGTTGGGGAGCCACAGCCTGATGCGAGCTCCCGTGGTGGTGATTGTGGGTATCGTGGTGGAAGTGCTTACGGGGGCAGTGTAGCTGTCGAGCCATGGCAGGTTGTATTCAGACTACAGCTATGTCCCGCTGATCGCCCGCCGATTTCGCGTATCTTCTCCCCCACGGCGGCGACCAGGCGTGGAGCGGGGATGTCGGCGAAGATCGCTCTGGCTTCCTGGAGCAATTGCTGCGCTCGCTCGCGGTCCTCTGCCTCGCCCCGCGTCAGGTGCACATCAGCCCACTCACCCCTTCGCGCAAGGTGGAGGGAATGAGAACATGGACAAACGAGAACGCAACCTGGCCGGGACGACTGCTTTCGACTTCACTGATGAGCTGAGCCCGCTCTGCGTCTTCCAGGGCGGTCACCAGCGCGTCCTCGTCCAGCTCGCTGGCCCGCCCCAGCGTCTCGAAATCGAAGTCGCGGCCGAGAATGGCGGCCAGGCGGAGCGTGTCCTGGGCAGGCAGGGGCAGCTTGCCCACCCGCATTTGGATAGCAAGCCGCACGCTCTGTGGAATGGCCATGGCACGCGTGATTCTCCTGAGCTGGGCCAAGCGCGAAGGTCGCGGCAGAGCACAAGGAAGGGCGGAGCAATCACAGCGAGGAGATTATAAAGTCTTGCCTTGCCGCTGTCAAGCACCGAGGCCCTATGATCGCACCGCGCCGGATGATGGAATCATCCGGCTACAGTAGGTGGAAGCCCGCTGAATCGGGCTAGTGAAGGGCTGTTTCCAGCCCTTGCGCCTCACAGTCTGATCTCGCCCCGCGTCAGCTCTGCCGGCCGCGCGCCTCGCCCCGTTGGGCATGCCTGCGCGGGTTGGTCACGCCTTCCGCCCAAGCGCAGGGAGCCTGAGCCTCTCACTGACCACCCTGTCCGCGTCGCCGCGTTGCCGCGTCACCCCTGCGCGTGCAGGTAGCAGGCGGCGCGCTGATCGTCACCGACGGCGACCAGCCGCGGCGGGGCCTGACGGCACACGGCCATGACATGGGGGCAGCGCGAGGCGAACTTGCAGCCCTCGGCCACGGCGATGCCCATCTCTTCCTCGACGGGAATCTCAACCTGGGTCGCCCACCTACGCCTGGGGCTAGGAATGGGGACCGACTGCACCAGGAGCTGGGTGTAGGGGTGCTTGGGCGTCCGGATGACGGACGTGGCGCGGCCTTGCTCCGCCACCGACCCCCGATAGAGAATGAACAGGCTGTCGCTGATCTGGAAGGCAGTGGATAGATCGTGGGTGATGTAGAGGAACGAGATGCCGAAGTCCTGCTTGAGCTTCATCATGATGTCCAGCACCATGGCCCGCAGCGAGACATCGAGCATGGAGATAGGCTCATCGGCCACGATAAGGCGGGGCTTGAGCAGGAAGGCCCGGGCCAGCATGACGCGCTGGCGCTGCCCACCGCTGAGCTGGTGAGGATATTTGCCCAGGATCTCGCCAGGCCGCAGACCCACCACCTCAAGGCTGTGTTCCATTAGCTGCTGCATCTCTTGCTTGCCGTGTGCCAGACGGAACTTACCGATGACAACCTTGAAGATGTGATCTACCTTGTAGATGGGGTTGTAGACTTCGTAGGGGTCCTGGAAGACAGCCTGCACCTCGCGCCGATAGTCGAGCCACTCTCGCCGCGACATCCTGGCGATGTTCGCGCCCTTGTACAGGACCTCGCCGGCGGTTGGGCGCAGGAACCCCAGCACCAGATTGGCCAGCGTGGTCTTGCCGCTGCCACTCTCGCCGGCAATGGTGGTGATACTGGCAGGCTCGACGGGAATGATCAGCGAGAAGTCCTCCAGGGCCACGGTGACCCGTTTGCCCACCATCCCACTGGCGAAGACCTTGGTCGCACCTCGCACGTCTAGCAAGACCGATGACACGCTACGTTCTTCCTTCCCTCTAGGGTAGTGGCGGGCGGGATGCGCGCCCATGCGTATCAAGCTAAGCCGACAGTCCCTTCTCCCTATGAGGGAGAAGGATAGGATGAGGGTGGAAACGTGACAAACCGCCCCTCACCCTGCCCTCTCCCCGATGGGGCGAGGGTTCACGCACCCCAACGATCACCAGATGGTCGTGGAATCAAGCAAGATTCTGGTGTACAACACGTTGTCTAGCCGCTTGTCTGGATTCAGGCCGGGCACAAGACCCTATGCTGCACGCTTTCGCACCAAAACCTGGGCTAGGCGACCCGTACAGCACGGTGTCTCGTGCCTACAATCCTTAGCTTAATACGCATAGGCGGGCAGGATGCCCGCCTACGGGCGCGCATGCGCCTCACCGCAGGTGACAGGCTACCAGGCGATTGCCGTCGAGTCGGCGCAGGAGGGGTGTTTCCACCCGGCAGCGCTCCATGGCAAAGGGGCACCGGGGCTCGAACAGGCAGCCCTCCGGTGGATTGAGCAGGCTTGGCGGCAGGCCGGGGATCGCCTGTAGCCTCTTCCTTTCCTCAATCGTAGGCACCGACGAGATGAGGAGCTGCGTATAAGGATGGAGCGGATCCTCGAAAATGGCGTCCACGGGGGCGATTTCGGCGATGCGCCCGGCATACATGACGGCGAGGCGGTCTACCAATTGCGCCTGCAAGGCCATGTCGTGGCCGATCAGGATCAACGACGCGCCGATGTTCTCCTGGACCTGCACCAGCGTCTGAGTCACGACGCGCTGTACGACGACATCGAGGGCGCTCGTCAGCTCATCAGCGATGATCAATTTCGGCTGCAGGGCGATGGCCATGGCGATGCACACCCGTTGCTTCATGCCGCCGCTCAGCTCGTGGGGATACATGTCGGCCACCCGCCTGGGAAGGCCCACCATGCCTAACAGGGTCGTGATGCGCTCAGACAACTCGTCCGATGAGCGTTGGCCTTCGTGTACCCTGATGACGTCGGCCATCTGAACCCGCACGCGCATGACGGGGTTGAGGGAGTTCATGGCCCCTTGCGGGATGAGGGAAATCTGGTTCCACCGGATCCTGCGCAGATCCTCGTGCCTCAGCTTGACGATGTCAACCCCATCCAGCTCAATCTGGCCGCCCTCGATGCGTCCGGGCGGTTGAACAAGGCGCAGCAAGGCCATGGCTGCGGTGGACTTGCCGCAGCCGGACTCGCCCACCAGGCCAAAGCGCTCGCCTCTGTTGACGCTGAAGCTGATGCCGTCAACAGCCTTGATCGGCCCCCGGCGTGTATGATAGTAGACACGCAGGTCTGTCACACTGAGGACAGACTCATTCACGTCCGCCATAACAACTCCAGTAGGGTGGCTGTCCCTAGCCGCCGAGCGTGCGGCAAGCATGGAAACCTGCCCTACAGCTTGCTCATACCCTCCCCGCCAAGCGAGGGTTACTCACCTCGTCCAACCCCAGGTGCACCAGGTATAGCGAGAGAAACAGGCACATGAGTGTGAGGACGGGCATCATCCACCACCACCACAGGTTCTGGAGAATTGCCCCGTAGCTGAGCGCCCAATAGATCATCATGCCTAGGGTCATCTCTTTTTGCGGCCCCAGACCCAAGAGCGACAGCCCGGCCTCGGCCAGGACCGCGGCCAGAAACGCATTGACAAAGTTGGCGCCGAGCCACTGCAACATGTTGGGCATCAGCTCCACGAAGATGATCTCCAGATCCGACATGCCCGAAAGACGGCTGAGCTTGACAAAGGCCCGTTCCTTCAGGCTCAAGACCTGGGCGCGGCTCTGGCGCGCCGGCGACGCCCAGGCAAACATGCCGATGATGAGGGCGATGGCTTGCACGCCCACACCCCTGACCAGGGAGGCAATCAAGATCAGGAAGACCAGGGACGGCACTGAGAGGAAAACATCAATGAGGACACGCAAGACGGCGTCTACCATCTTGCCAAAGTAGCCGCTGGTGAAGCCGATCAACGCACCGAAGAACGTGCCCAGGGCTGCGGCCAGCAGGCCCACCTGCAACGACTTCAGGATCGCCTCGCATAGCTGGACGGCGACGCTGCGTCCCAGGGAATCGCTGCCCAGCAGCGCGTCTCGCCCAGGCGGGACACTCACCGGGTATGCCCCTGTCCGCCGCATCTCCGGGCTGGTCAGCAATGTCCCCACGAGTCCCAGCAACACGAGCAGCAGGATGACGCTGATGCCGAGCATGAACTTCGTGTTACGCAGGAGCACGCCGACTCATTCCCTTCCGCCCTGGCGAATCCGTGGGTCAATGAGCGGATAGGCCAGGTCAATCACGAAGTTGGTCGTCGTCACCGCGATGATGAGCAGGAGCACACTCCCCTGAATGACAGGAAAGTCGAGGCTCTTGATGGCGCTGTAGATTATCCAGCCCAGACCTGGGTAGGCAAAGAGCACCTCAGTAATCAGCGCGCCGCCGACGATGTGGCCCAGAGAGAGGGCTAGCCCCGTCGCCTGGGGCAACATGGCATTACGAAAGGCATAGCGCCAGAGAATGTGTCGCTCGGGCAGTCCCTTTGCCTCAGCCAACAGAATATAGTCCTCGCCCTTCTGGGTCGTGATCAGGCTGCGCATGCTGAGGAACCACCAGCCAAGCGACACGAGAACGATGCTCAGGGCGGGCAAGGCCGCGTGACGGAGCACGTCCAGCGCAAACTTGGTGGTTAGCTCCGGGCGCATCCCCACAGAGAAGGCGCCCGACAACGGAAAGATGCGCCAATGAAAGGCGAAAAGGAAGATTAGAATGAGGGCCAGGATGTAATAGGGGGTGCTGTACAACACCAGAGCAATGGGTACAAGGGCCTGGAAGAACTTGGAGCGGCCGCCCTGCCAGCCGACGATGGCACCGATGAGCGAACCCAGCGTCCAACTGAAGATGGTAGTCACCGTCAGCAGGCCCAACGTCCAGGGTATGGCCGGGATCACAATGTCCGTCACGTTGGAGGGGAAATTGTTGATCGAGTAGCCGAAGTTGCCTCGGGCCACCTCGCGCAGGAAGCTAACATACTGCTCACTGATACTTCGATCAAGCCCGAACAGCTCTCGGTATTGCGCGATCAGTTGCGGCGCGTTGAGACTGGCCCCGGCGGCGGCCAACCGTTGCAGCATCGCGTCCATGGGGTCGCCGGGCACCAGGCGCGGCACAACAAACACGACGGTCACAGCGACAAAGATAGTCACCAGCCAGAGCAGGGCACGCGCCCCAACATAGCGCAGATAAGCAATCATTGACTGAGTCCGGAGGTTGCGGCCGCCGCCAGGCCGTTGCCCAGCAGCGGCCGCTGGTCCCGCAAGTAGACTTCCGAAGTCTCGGAGACTTCGGAAGTCCGAAGGCCGTGTCGATTCACTTCCCTGTTACTTCCCTGCCGGCTTGATGCCTCCGACCCATTTGCCGGTGGTGGGAGACTGATAGCCGATGAACACCGTGTTGAAGGTGGCCCACCAACTGACGGGCATGTTCCAGGCGTTGGTGGCCGACGGCCAGCCTGTCCAGTAGGTGCTATTGAACGGCACAAGGGCCGGCGCCTGCACCATGGGGATCACAGGCAGCTCGTCAAACCAGATGGCCATGGCCCGCTTGAACTGATCGGCTACTTTGGCCACGTCGGTCGGTGGAGTGGCCTCCATCTCGTTTACGATCTTGTCGAACTCGGCGTTCTTGTAGCGGAAGGAGTTGCGCTCGTACCATGGTGCCGACTCTCCCAGGGGCACGTAGTGCTTGCTGTGGAAGAGCCACAGGTTGTCGTAGATGGTGCCCGGGCAGAAGGAATGGAGCTTGATGTCATACTCGCCGCGCAACACGGCGGTGCCGAGGGCGGGGTCAGACATGGGCTGAACCTTGACGTCGAAGCCAGCAGCCCGCAACTGATCGGCGATGACAGCCGAGACCTTCATCTCCTCGGTGCTGCCGGAGTTCACAAGATAGGTGATGGTCACCTTCTTGCCGTCGGCGCCCAGCCAGGCCCCATCGGCCCCCTTCTTGAGGCCCGCCTGGGTCAACAGCGCCTCTCCTTTCGCCTTGTCGTAGGTCGTGGTGGGGTACCTGGCCCTGAGGTCCTTGACGGCCTCAAAGTAAGGCTTCATGCCATCGTATTCAGGCCAGATCCCCCAGGCAGGGGTGGTCGTACCCTGATAGGCCAGATCCACGACCTTCTGTCGGTCAATCAGGTACGAGAGCCCCCAGCGGGCTTCCTTCTTGTCCCACGGCGCTTTGGCATTCTGCACCATCAGCGGGCGCGGGCACGGATCCAGCCAGGCGTAGGGGGGATCTTTGTACCAGGCCTGGACGTTGGGATTGCGCTTGACGACTTCTTTGAACGAGCCAACGCTCAGGATGCCAATGGCGACGGTGTCAACCTCGTTGGAGGCCAGGGCCAGGGCGGTGCTGGTCTCATCGCCGACGTACATGAAGTTGATGGTCTTGGGAGCAGGGGTCACGCCAAAGACCTTGATCCCCCACCAGTCATCCCGGCGCTCATAGGTGCGGGCCGCGGTGGTCGCGCTGACCAGCTTGTAGGGGCCCGTGCCCACAGGCGGGTAGTTCTTGAAGGTGAGGGGATCCTTGCCCTCCCAGATGTGCTTGGGCAAGACGGTCAGGCCGCCCCAGATGCCAACGGCGGGGAAGGCTTCACGGATCAGATGGAAGCGCGGGTTGGCCGACTTCAGGTTGATCTTGACCGTCAGGTCATTGACCTTCTCCGCCGACTTCACGTACGTGTTCGTCTCTGCCGCCCAGGTCATCTTGGGGTTGGCGGCCAAGAGGCCGTAGGTGAAGACAACGTCATCGGCGGTGAAGGGCTTGCCGTCGCTCCAGAGCACGCCCTTGCGCAGGGTAACGGTGATGGACGTGAAATCCTTGGCGTACTCGTACTTCTCCGCTAGCCAGGGGATGTACTCACCGGTCTGCAGGTTGTCGTAGAAGAAGTACTCGAAGATCAACTGGTGCAAGCCTGTTCGGTTTCGGTCGACCCCAGGGGCGTAGATGTTGTAGTTGGTGGGATCGGCGATCAGGCTGCTGACAGCAACGTTGAGCGTCTGCGCTCGGGCCACGGCAGCAGCGCTGGGCGGCACCGGCGTGGGGGTTACCTGCACGACCTTCTCGACCACCTTGGTCACTTCGACCGGCTTCTCAACGACCTTGGTGACTTCCTTGACGACTTCCTTCGGGACTTCCTTAGTCACGACCTTCTCGACCACCAGTGGTGTGGGGGTCGGTGTGGCACCACAACCCACAATGGCCGTGATGACGATCACAGCCAGTGCCACATGGATGAAACTGCGACGTTTCATGTGCGTTCCTCCTCGTCACACTAATGGGGTTCCGTGTCTGACCAAAGAGCAGCTACGCGACCGGGTCGCCAGTCAGTCCTCGAGGCACCACCTCCTTTCTTGCGCATGCCTGCCTGCACGGCCATGACTCGTGTTCCTGCCATGCAGACTCGTCCGTGCAAAGAGGAAACACCGAGCCTACACTGGGCCGATGCAGGCGGGTGAGGGAAAAGAAAAGCACGCCGAGAAGGTGTAAGCGTTACCAGTCTTCATATACCACATCTGCGTTGTACTGTCAAGCCCTATAATGTTATGTCAGACGATACAAGACGCGCAGGATACCTGGCTTGCGGCGACGCGGCAGGCTGGTGTATAATGGCGGCATGAAAGTGCTGCGCCGAGCCGACAACCATTGGCTGCTGGCCATCCTGCTCTCGGCTTTCGCGGTGGCCCCGCTGCTGGCCCCAGGCTACTTCTGGGGTGCTCACGACGCTCGTCACAGCGTCTACTTCCTGGTGGAGTTTGACCGCTCCATCCAGGACGGCATTGTCTACCCCCGCTGGCAGCCCGACTTCAACTTTGGCTACGGCTATCCCTTCTTCAACATCTACTCGCCGGGCGTCTTCTACCTGGCCGAAGCTTTGCACCTGCTGGGGCTGGACTTCGTGGCCGCGGTGAAGGCTGTCTTCGCCCTGGGCTTTGTCCTGTCGGCCATGACCATGTACCTGTATGCCCGGCGGCTGACGGGCAGTCAGTGGGCGGCTGTCCTGGGGGCAACCCTCTATACCTATGCGCCCTACCACCTGGCGGATGTCTTTCTACGGGGCGCGGTGGCCGAGTCCTTCGCCTTTGTCTTTTTCCCCCTGGTCTTGTGGGCCTTTCACGCTGTCGTCGAGCAGCCGCGGCCTCGGGCCGCGGTCCTGGCCGGGGCGACCTTGGCGGGATTGATCTTTGTGCACTATGCCCTGGCCATGTTGTTCGTGCCGTTCCTGGGGGCGTATGTACTGGTTGTGTGGGCAGGGCACGCCGTGAGGGCAGGGCACGCCGTGAGGGCAGGGCAAGCCCTGCCCCTACGCGGCGCGGGCGGTGACGGGGAACGGCAGGCCATGCGGGCAGGGCACGCCACCTTGGCAGGGCAAGCCCTGCCCCTACGGGGCGGGGGCGACGGGGAACGGCAGGCCATGCGGGCAGGGCACGCCATCTGGGCAGGGCACGCCACCTGGGCAGGGCAAGCCCTGCCCCTACGCGGCGCGGGCGGTGATTCGGCAGGGCAAGCCCTGCCCCTACGGGACGCGGGGGCGGCGGGGCTGTATGCCCTGGCACTGGCGGCCATCCTCATTCTGCCGGCGGCCCTGGAATACCGCTACATTCGCACAGACCAATGGGCCGCTGGCTACTACAGCTACCAGGAGCATTTCGTCTACCCGTTTCAGCTCGTCTCCCCGTCGTGGGGCTACGGGCCGGGCAGCGTTCCCGGCCCCAACGATACCCTGCCTTTCCAACTGGGCGCTGTGCCCCTGGTGCTGGGCGTGCTGTCCCTGCCGGCCATCTACCTGCTGCGCCGATGGGACCTAGACCAAGGTCTCAGCGCGCCGGTCTTGTTCTTGCAGGCGGCAACTGTTGTTCTCATCGTGCTCATGCTCGACCTCTCGCGCCCCCTCTGGGAGGCCCTGCGCTTGGCCGCCTTCGCCCAGTTCCCCTGGCGGCTGCTTTCCCTGACCAGCCTGACCCTGGCCGCCTTGGGCAGCCTGGTCGTCCTCGTTGACGAGCGCAGACAGCGAGAGGTGCCCCTGTCCCTCATGGCTGCGCTCCTGGGCCTCGTCATTCTGGGCAGCTATGGCTACCTGCAGCCCCAGATCATCGAACCGGCGGAGGGCCCGGTGTCGCTGGCCGGGCTGATGCGCTTCCAGCAGTCCAGCGGAGAGATGACGGGCATGACGGCATGGGCCACGCGACCGCGGCCGCCCTCATGGTCGCCCCTGGCCGACGTTTACGTCGCTGGCGGCATGGTCAATGACAAGGTGGTGCGCGAACTTCTTGCCCCGGGTGTTGAGGCGACCACGTTGCGCCATACCAGCGTCCTGGAGGAAGTACGGGTGAGCGCTCCCCACGACACAATGCTGGTCTTCTATACTCCCTATTATCCGGGC
>DAOUCN010000199.1:0-1683 GCA_034431995.1 Chloroflexota bacterium
GGGATGCTCCCCACGGCACGTCCTCTCTCTGTCCGATCCATCTGGCTCTCTGCTCTTTGCCTGACCCCTTCGCTCCTGCATACGAATGCGCCGTGCAGAGCCGCGTTCTCCTCAGGCCCACGCGATCAAGCCTGGCACGTGCTGTCCCGCCAAACTGGGATGCCAGGGCAGCACCCGCACCGTGAAGCCTAACTGCCCGCTGCGCGGAGAGGCTACGTTGACAGCCTCGTACAGGTAGACGCCCGCTCCTTGATCAGCCACCAGATCCAGAGCCATGGTCTCTGGCTCTGCTATCTCCCCTGCCGCATCCACGTGGCCGAGGTACAATTGCACAGTTACATCCTGGGGGGCCAAGGCGCCCAGACGCACAAGCGCTCGCACGCGGAAGCGGAAGCCGGCTTGAACGGTGGGTGGCACGTCCGATTCCACCCGCTCCACCCGGACTTGCCCCCAGCCACCCTGCACGCGAGTGCGCCATGCCGCCAGATCTCGCGCCCCTGCCATGCTCCTTGCGGATAGCGCCTGAAACCGCTGCGCCGCCGGCAGGTAGAAGCTCTCTGTGTACTCCCTCACCATGCGGTGCGTGTTGAAGAAGTGGCACAGCGCGGCAATAGAGGCCTTCATGCGGGCGATCCATCGCCGTGGCAAACCGTCGGCACCTCGCTCGTAGAAGGTGGGGATGACATCGCGTTCCAGCAGGTTGTAGAGGGCCTCGGCCTCCAGCCGGTTCTGCGTCTCCAGATCAGCGTAGGTCTCCCCGCGCCCGATCGCCCAGCCTACGTCAGGCCGGTACGCCTCGTCCCACCAGCCGTCCATTGTGCTCATGTTAAGGACGCCGTTGGCGGCTGCCTTCATGCCGCTGGTGCCACTGGCCTCCTGAGGCCGCAGCGGTGTGTTCAGCCACACATCACAGCCCTGCACCAGGTAGCGAGCGACAGCCATGTCATAGTCCTCGATGAACACAAGCCTGTACCGGAAACGCTCCTGCCGCGCCATCTCCACGATCTGTCTGATCAGTTCCTTGCCCGGGTCGTCTCGCGGGTGGGCCTTGCCAGCGTAGATGACCTGGACTGGGCAGTCCCGGTCGTTGAGGATGCGGGCCAGCCGGTCTGGGTCCTGTAAGAGAAGGGTTGCTCGCTTGTAGGTGGCGAAGCGGCGGCCAAAACCGATAGTCAGCGCCTCCGCGTTCAGCACTTCGTCTGCTATCCGGATCTCCGTCGGCGAGGCGCCGCGCCTCTCCATCTGTTGACGTAGGCGACGACGGGCGAAGGCCACCATTCGTTCTCTGCGCCGTTCGTGGGTGCGCCAGAGCTCTTCTGTGGCAATATGGTCGGCCCTTTGCCAGACGGTCTCATCGGCTGGCTCCTCCCGCCAGCGCGGTCCCAGGTAGCGGTCGTAGAGCTCTTTCATCTCTCTGGAAATCCATGATGGGAAGTGTACTCCATTGGTCACATGCCCAATGGGGATCTCGTCCAGCGACGTGCATGGCCAGATGTTCTGCCACATCCTTCTCGTTACCTGCGCATGCAAGCGGCTGACACCGTTGGTGTACGCGGCCATCCGCAAGGCGAGAACGGTCATGCAGAACGCCTCACCCTCGTTGCCGGGGTCTTGACGCCCCAAGGCCAGGAATTGATGGCGTGTCAGCCCGAGGGCGCGGGCATACTCGGTGAAGTATGTATC
>DAOUCN010000200.1:0-1577 GCA_034431995.1 Chloroflexota bacterium
GCGTGGTCGTCTGCAAGAGCGTGTTCGTGGTCGCGTTCTGCACGATAAGGGCGGCCCCGAGGACGAACAGCCCAGCCAGCGTCAGGGGAAACCAACGAGACAGCGCCAGCACCATGATCATCAGCGTATACACCCTGACGCACAACGGCATGATGCCCTTGGCCAGCCTTCAGGCGGGTATCGTGGCCAATGCCCTGGGTGCGCCTGCTGCGGTAAGCATGGGCGCCATCGCCTGTCTGTCGTCGGCTCTCTTCATCCTGTGGCGGGCACCCTATGTGCGCAAGCTGGCCTGACAGCAGGTGAGGGAACCTATCCGCCCTCTGCAGCGTCTTGTGAGTGGAGGTGACGGACTATGAAGAGCTATTTGCAGGTCGTTCTCGCTGTGGTGACCGTTTTAGGTCTGGTTCTGGCCGGCTGCGGGCCAGAGGAAAGGACACCAACGCCCATGCCCGAGCCCACGCAGGTGCCCGAAGCAACGCCGACGAAGCCCGCTACGCCGTCCGCGGCACCGCCGGCCGTTCAGCCGGCGTCGGCACGGTTCACCTATCGGTCTGTGGCCGTAGATGCCAAGCCAGGGGTTGCTCCGTATGCGTTCACGGCCGAGAAGGCCAGCAACGCAGATCTCTTGCGCGAGCTGAGCGCTGAACAAAAGGACCTGCTGAGCCGCAACGGCTTCGTGGTCGTGCCCGCAGGCGCGGCACAGATCTACACCATCTACCAGCAGGCGAAAGATGGCAGCGTGCCCGTGTTCGTCACCACGGATGCCGTGCTGCATACCTACCATGTTCTGTACGACTACGTCTTGCGCAGCGTCGAGTTCGATCACCTCATGGCAGACCTGCGCGGGCTGAACAAAGCCGTGCTGGTCGGCCTGAGCGAGCGCTACCGCGCGGCCCAGGGCAAGGTCAAGGAGTCAGCGCGCAGGAGCCTGGCCTTCGTGGCGGTCGCGTCGGTTCTTCTGGATGACAAGGTCGCCGTCCCTGCCGAGGTCAAGGACCTGGTGGACAGGGAGCTAGCCCTCATTGCTGCCCACAAGGGATACGAGACATCACCCATCTTTGGCTACAGAGAAGACTACAGCCAATACGTGCCGCGCGGCCACTACACCCGCAACCAGCAGTTCGAGGCCTACTTCAGGAGCATGATGTGGTACGGGCGCATGGCCTTCCGCCTGCGACCCGGCACCACGGCTGAGGCGAGGGCGCAAGGTCGCGAAGAGACGCGGCGCGCCCTCCTCATCGTGTCGGCCCTGGAAACGGCGACCGTAGGCAATGAGCCTGCGCTCAGGGTGTGGGACCGCATCTACGGGCCTACGGCATTCTTTGTCGGCACCAGCGATGACCTGACCGTGTATGATTACCAGGCGGTGGGGCGTGCTGTCTTCGGGACGGCCATCAATGACCAGGCACTGGACAACGATAGCCGGCTCGATGCTTTCATTGACCAGGCGATGGCCCTGCGAGCGCCCAGGATCGTCTCCTCCTACGTGACAGACCTGGAGAAGGCGGAAGAGGTCACCAAGGGCTTCCGCTTCATGGGCCAGCGCTTCATCCCCGACTCGTACATGTTCCGGCAGT
>DAOUCN010000201.1:0-4596 GCA_034431995.1 Chloroflexota bacterium
AGGTTGGCCAGAATCTCCACCATCAGATTGCGCTTGCTGGTGGCCTCAAGCTGGGCCAGAAACTCAACAAAGCGTGTGAACCTCATGTCCATCGCCTCTTGCAAGCCGTTCGAGAGCCGTAATGCTCCAGGCATCTCGGTCTTCCATATAGACTAGTCTGAAAGGCAAACCATCATCCGTGTGCACGAGGAAATGCAAGCTGACCTCACCGCTCTCCGCATCCAGCACCCGGCCCACGCTGTCCACTGCAGCCACCGCGTGCTCGCGCCCCTGCCACACGAACGCCCGCGGCTCCTGCGCATACCTATGCCCCGAATAGCACCTGACCACCACCACTTCGTCCTCACTCCTCATCCCTCAGTCCTCACCCCTCATCCCTCATCCCTGATCCCTCAGTCCTCATCCCTCATCCCTCAGTCCTCGCGCCTCGGGCAGCCGCCGCCAGTCCGTCGCCTGCTCGTAGGCATAGGCGACCTTGAGCACCGTCACCTCGTCAAAGGCCCGCCCCATGATCTGCAGACCGACGGGCAAGCCATCCACAAAGCCACACGGCACGCTGATAGCAGGGATACCCGCCAGCGATGGCCCCAAGGTCAAAATGTCCGACAGATACATGGTCAGCGGGTCGCTGACCTTCTCGCCCAGCTTGAAAGCCACTGTAGGCGAGACTGGCGAGACCAGGGCGTCGAACCGCTCGAAGGCAGCGTCGAAATCGGCCTTGATCAGCGTGCGCACTTTCTGTGCCTTCAGGTAGTAGGCATCGTAATAGCCGGCCGAAAGGGCATAGGTGCCCAGCATGATGCGCCGTTTGACCTCGGCGCCGAAGCCCCGCCCGCGCGTCAGTCCGTAGGCTTCCAGGACGCTGGCGGCGTTCGGTGCAGACAGCCCGTACTTCACGCCGTCGTAGCGAGCCAGGTTGGCCGAGGCTTCTGCCGGAGCGATGAGATAGTACACGGGCAGGGCGTACTTGGTGTGGGGGAGACTGACCTCAGCCAGGGTGGCGCCCAAGCTGGCAAGCACCTTCATGGCCGCCCGCGCAGCCTCCTCGACGCCAGCTTCCATGCCGGGTACCAGATATTCCTTGGGCACGCCAATGCGCATGCCCTTGAGATCGCTCACCCCGTCCAGGGCAGCCGCATAGTCCGGTACGGGCTCCGGCATGGAGGTCGAGTCTCGCACATCGTGGCCCGCCAGCGCTTGCAGGATCAGGGCGCAGTCCCGCACATCACGGGCGAAAGGGCCGACCTGATCCAGGGAACTGGCGAAGGCAACAAGACCGTAGCGTGACACGCGCCCATAGGAGGGCTTGAGGCCCACGATGCCACAGAAGCTGGCAGGGAGACGCACGCTGCCCCCCGTGTCTGTGCCCAGGCTGAACAGCGCGCCGCCAGCGGCGACCGTCACTGCTGAGCCGCCGGACGAACCGCCTGGGACGCGCTCCTTATCCCAGGGATTGCGGCTCGGGAAGAAGGCCGAGTTCTCCGTGGACGAGCCCATGGCGAACTCGTCCATGTTCGTCTTGCCCACCATGACGGCACCAGCTTGGCGCAAGCGCGTTACTACCGTCGCGTCGTAGGGAGGAACGAAGTTCTCAAGGATGCGCGAGCCACACGTCGTGCGCACGCCCCTTGTGCAGAGCACATCCTTGATTGCCACCGGTATGCCGGTCAGGGGCTCCGCTGTTCCGTCGGCCAGCCGCCGGTCTGCTTCTCGCGCCTGTTCCAGCGCAATGTCGGGCGTGACCGTCGTGAAAGCCTTGAGCGTGTCCTCTGTCCTGGCGATGCTGTCAAGAACAGCCCGCGTCAGTTCGACGGATGAGATGTCGCCGCGGCGAAGCGAATCGTGTGCTTCGTGAACGGTGAGCCTCGTGATTTCCACTCACGCCTCCCCGATCGTGGTTCGATAGAGGGCATGCACGCGCTGGATGTTGGCTTCAAGGGAATAGCGTTGCACGATGCGTTCCCGAGCCAGGACGCCTAGCGAGCGCCTGAAGTCAGGATAGGCCAGCAGCGTCTCCAGGGCCAGACGCAACTGGCTGTCGAGGGCCTCGGGGTCGAGGACGATGCCTGCGCCCCGCAGGGCCTCCCCGTCGCTTCCCACATCCGAGGCGATGGTGGCCACGCCGCAGGCCATGGCCTCCAGCAGAGAGAGGGACAGGCCCTCTACCCTGGATGGCAGGACGAAGATGTCTGAACCGCGCAGAATGCGCACGCGCTTCTCCACACTGTGGACAATCCCCGTGAAGATGATGCGGCTGTCCCATTGGTAGCGCTGGCGCAGTCTGTCCGCGTCGCTTCCCCCGCCGACAAGAACGAGCTTGACCGACGGCGGCGGGTCTATTCTCTGGAAACATTCGCAGAGAGCACCCACGTTCTTCTCCGGGTCTATCCTACCTAGATAGGTGATCAGAACTTCGGCTCCCAGCTCGTCCTTGAGATCGGATGGGCCAGGGCTGAACGTCTGCACATCCACGCCATTCGGTATGACCGCGATGCGCTCTGGGGCCAACCCCATGTTGACCAGCATGGTGCGTTGTTCGTCCGAGAAGATGATGACCCGGTCGTAGCCGCGCAGGACGTTGGCATAGACCCAGTAGAACGTCCTCGTGAGGTTCCCCAACACAGTGGCATGGCGGTCGTAGGGGATGTGCAGTGTGCTAACGATAGGCACTCCCGCGTCATGGCATAGTTCGGGCAGCCCAAAATCCAACAGAGACCAGGACAAGGAAGCATGGGCGATGTCAACCCGTCGCTGCCGCAGCGTCTCGGAGATGATGCGCGGGGCATCCATGGACGAGATCACCGCCCTATCGAACAGGTCGAGGGCGCCCAGGCGGATGTGATCCGGATCTCGAGGATCGTCTTCCGTTCCGCCATGGTAGAAGAAGACCACTTCCACGCCCAGCCTGCGCAGACCCGCTGTGATCTCTCGGGAATACGAGAGCAGACCATTTCCTCGCTTACTTGACTTGTGGCCAAACCAGGCGACTCGCACGGACAGTGTCCCTCTCGATTGTTTGGGGCAGCATTTCAGGGCCAACACGTAGGGCGCACATGCTGTCCGCCGTCAACGCATGTCGGGCACCAGGCCCAACCTACTGGAGGATAGCGTGTACTCGGAAGAACTGGCCGTCGCGGCGGGGGGCATTGGCGAGCATGTCGTCGGGAGAGAACGATGGTTGTGGCTCGTCGGGCCGCAGCACTGTACGCAGCGGCAGGACGGTGGCCGTTGGTGGTATGGCTGCCGTGTCCACCTCGTTGAGCATCTCAGCATACTCCAACACCGCCGAGAGCTGCTCACGGTAGCGCTCGATCTCCTCGTCCGTCAACCGCAGACGAGCCAGATGGGCGATATGTTCGACCTGCTCACGCGTCAGTTTCACCCTTACCCCCGCCAAGCAGACCTGGCAGCGAAGCCTCTACATCTCGACGGACTCACGGGCCATCGCCAGCACGAGACTGCGTAGTCTGCCGGTGTCACCTTGCGGTCAATGACACCGGTTCTCATGGATACATCCTATCTAGCATGCGCGGGAACGGAATCGTTTCACGGATGTGATGGAGCTTGCAGATCCAGGCGACCACCCGTTCGATGCCCATGCCGAAGCCCGAATGGGGCACGGTGCCGTAGCGACGGAGGTCCAAGTACCAGAGAAACGCCTCTCTGGGCAGCTTGTTCTCGGCAATGCGCCGCTCCAGCAGAGCCAGATCATGGATGCGCTGGCTGCCGCCGATGATCTCACCGTAGCCCTCGGGCGCGAGGAGATCGGCAGCCAGCACGACCTCTGGGCGGTTGGGGTCAGGCTCCATGTAGAAGGCCTTGACCTTGGCTGGAAAGTGAGTGACGAAGAGGGGCTTCTCGAACTGCTCTGCCAGAACGGTCTCTTCGTCGCCACCGAAGTCGTCGCCCCAGCGCATCTCCTTGCCGTGCCCTCTCAGGATATCTAGCGCCTGATCGTAGGTGACGCGAGGGAAGGGAGGAACCACTTGTTCCAGGATTGCCGTATCTCGCTCCAGCGTCTTCAGCTCGGTGCTGCGCTTCTTGAGCACAGTCTGCACCACATAGCTGATCATGCCCTCCTGCAGGCGCATGTTGTCTTCTTGTGTGTAATACGCGGCCTCAGGCTCGATCATCCAGAACTCCATCAGGTGGCGACGCGTCTTGGACTTCTCGGCGCGGAAGGTGGGGCCAAAGCAATAGACCTTGCCGAGGGCGGCGATTGTCGCCTCATTGTACAATTGCCCGCTCTGGCTGAGATAGGCTTTCTCGCCGAAGAAATCGGTCTCAAACAGGGTACTGGTGCCCTCGCAGGCGGCGGGCGTCAGGATGGGAGCGTCAACCAAGGTGAAGCCGTTGCTGTCAAGGTAGTCGCGGCAGGCGCGAATGATCTCGGCCCGCACCCGCAGGATGGCGTGCTGGCGCTGCGTGCGCAGCCACAGGTGGCGGTGCTCCATCAGGAAACCGGCGCCATGCTCTTTCAGGGCGATGGGATACTCCTCGGCAAGCTGGACGACTTCTAGGTTCTGGAGGGACAACTCAAATCCGCCCGGAGCGCGGGGGTCTTTGCGCACATTGCCCGTGACGATGATGGAGGAT
>DAOUCN010000202.1:0-2732 GCA_034431995.1 Chloroflexota bacterium
CCCCCACCCAGGGTGGGCCGAGGTCTCGTTGGAGTTCATCGACCGCTACTATGGCCGTCGCTGGTATGGAAGCCGACCCATCGAGGTCAGCTTCAGCGCGGAGGCTTACGATAGCCACCCGTTCAAGGTTGCCGTCAACCCGCCCCCGCTCGCTTATGCAGGCCAGTCGCTCAGTGCGTTCGCCGCGGTGTATGGCGATTCTGAGCCGCCGGCAAGTCTGCGCTGGGACTTTGGCGACGGGGAGACAGGCGGACCGGCCCCTCTGCCTGAGGGAGAGTCCGTCTATGCATTGCCGCTTCACAGCTATGAGCCCGAGGAGCCGCCCCAGGACTATGAGCTCATCGTAACCGCTCGTGACAGTGGTGACCGGCAGGCGAGGGGTGCGGCGCAGATTCGCGTGACCGCCGAGCCACAGTACAAAGTCGTGCTGCAAGGCCCGCAGCGGTTGACCTGGACGGCTGGTGGCGTGTCCATGACGTACACGGCAATCGCCTCCGGCGGTGAGGCTCCCTACATCTTCGTATGGGGCAAACGTGGCGACACCGAGGAGGCATGGCGTCGCGATGTCGATACCGCGGCTGACTCAAGAGCCTTCTTCTTCCCCGAGCCCGGTGACTATATCATACTCATACGCTCCGTCGACGACCCCCAGGACTACAATAATACCTCCGCTTTCTTCTTCATGCCCGTGCTGGTCGAGGGGCGGCAGGCACTGCGCCTGAACGCAGCAGGCCTGCCTGAGAGCGCTCAGCCCGGGGAGCGCATCGCCGTCAGCGTTCAGGTCAGCGGCGGTGTACTGATCGTGTCTGGGCGCAAGGGTGGCTACACTGTGAGCCTTGACTGGGGCGACGGCAGTCCGCCGCTCTTCGTTGCCGATGTTGGGCACGACACTACCTCGGTACAGGGTGCGGCCATTCCCGCCGAGCACACCTATGAGTCCGCGGGGCGCTACACGGTCCGAGTGCGGGTGTGCGATGCTACCGGCTGGTCCGAGTTGTTCACCCGCGAGATTGTCGTCGCCGAGCCCGGAGCTGCGCCGCTCCCCACTTTCACGGCCACGCCAACCTCGACGCGCACGCCTACGCGGACGGTCACGCCCACGCCGACGCGCACCCTGACCCCGACGCGCACGCGCACACACACCCTGACGCCGACGGGCACGCTACCGACTCACACGCCAACCAACACACCGACCGATACGCCCACGTACACGCCGACACACACGCGAACCCACACCCCTACTCCTACGCGGACGCACACATCCACGTGGACACGCACGCGTACCCCCACGCGCACTTGGACACCCACACCGACGCGCACTTGGACACCTACGCGGACGCCCACTCGCGTGACGCGTACTGTAACGCCAACTCCGACAAAGACGCGGGACCCAGGGTGGTTTGGTGATCTGCCTACCCGTACGCCAACCTACACCCGCACACGGACTCGCACGCCGACGCCCACTCGCCCGATAGTCACGCGCACTCCTACGCCAACTCGCAGGACCGGTGGCGTGCACGTCTGGGTCAGGCAGGATCCGCCGGTTCTGAATTGGAACAACGACTTGCTCGAGTTCCACGCCACGGAGCCGCGGTGGGAAGGCTCCTTTACCAAGATCACCGTGGGCCCGAACCAATTCGCCACTCAGGAGCGCTACGTGGAGTATGGGGTGGAGTGGTACAACTTCACCATCACCTGCAATTTCCAGACGCCGCCAGCGGTACTGGAGCAGGGCCAGCAATACAAGCTCAGGGTCGCGTGCTCGCACAGCCGCACCCACGACAAGGGAGGAGAAGGGATGGGTGAGCAGTTCTGGTACAGCGCGAACCTGACATGGTACCAGAGCTTCATCACCCCTCAGGAGGTGCTGAAATACTACCCCTGGTCGCCGAACTGGGACGGCAAGACCGGTAAGGAGTGGACGCTGACCGGCCCGACACCGATAGGGGACACCTTTGCCATGCAGGCCAGCCTGTGGAACCGGCCCCCCTGCAACGTCACGTGGACGTACCGCCTCGAGGTTCGCTAGACAGATACCGCAGGCAGACCTGGCTGTTGTGACGCTGACCAAGCCCCCGCAGTTCAAGACCAGCGAGTTTCTTGGCACAGGTCGGGCGCGCAGAACCGACATACTCCGGGTCAACCCGGGTTGTGGCTGCTTAACGAGGGGCTCGCACTTCACGTTTCAGCCCCGACGGTTTCTTGCCTCCCACTCCGTGTGGCAGTGACCGGCTGGCTTCGTTCGCGGCGCTTTGGCGTGGACTCTGCTGGGCGGATCGTCGCTGGTGGTGATGATGGGGATGCTGCTGCGGCTGATCCAACTGCAGTCGGACTGAGCAGGTTGGCGATGGCCGTGAGCTGCACCGTGACCGGCGCCGCGAGATGGCTGCCGAGAGGGGGATCTGCTGGCCGCGACGGCTGGCCCAAGGGGACAAGCAACGACAGAACGAGCAGCGCAGAGCATAGATTACCCATCGCACACCTCCAGTCAGGTGGCTGATGGCGGTGCGGTCTTGCGACTGCATCGCGCTGTCAGTGGGTTTGTCCAGCAATCGCAGTGAACAGGCGTCAAGAAGCGCGCGGGCCAAGGCAAATGGGCACTATCCAAATTTGAGGCCAATCGCCGCACTTGTCAAGCGTACGCGCGTACACGATGGCGCCGTTGCAAGCCAGAATGGCCTTCGGGAACGGGGCGATCGTGCCACCGGTCCTCTGTGGTGGACGCGCTGACC
>DAOUCN010000203.1:0-5179 GCA_034431995.1 Chloroflexota bacterium
CGCCCACACCCACCGAGTCGGGCACGCCAACCAACACGGGCACGCCGACCCAGTCGCCCACCATCACCCAGACGCCCACCATAACCAGCACGGCAACGGAGAGCCGCACGCCCACCGAGACGGGAACGCCGACCATCACAGGGACGCCCACCAACACCGGAACGGTCACCAGCACGCCCACGATCACCGAAACGCCGACGGTCACGGCCACACCGACCAGCACCAACACGCCAACGGAGACGCCCGCCGTCACCCCCTATGCCAAGCGCGTCAACGCTGGCGGCCCTGCCTACAGCGATGGCGAGGGCAACCAGTGGGCCGCGGACCACCAGTATTCGGATGGGGGATGGGGCTACGTTGGCGGTTCGACGTACTCAAACGCCGTTGACATCGCCGGCACAGAGGACGACACCCTCTACCAGACGGAGCGCTGGGGCATGACCGCTTACAGGTTCACCCTGGCGGGGGGAACCTACGACGTCGTCCTCAAGTTCGCGGAGATCTATCCCTATTCCGGCCTGGGCAGCCGCGTATTCGATGTCAGAATCGAGGGCGTCACCGTGCTTTCCAGCCTCGATATCTACGGCCGCGTTGGCCGCTATCGCGCCCTTGACTTCACCTTCCCCACAACCGTGCTCGACGGCGTCCTCAACATTGACTTCGTGGCAAAGCAGGGATCAGCCAAGGTGAGTGCCATCGCGGTTCTTCTGCACGCTCCCGCCACGCCGACGCCAACGCGCACCGCGACACGCACCCCTACGGTCAGCGGCACGCCCACCCATACGGAGACACCCGGCCCGCCTACCAGCACACCTACCATCACCCAGACGCCCACGATCACACAGACGCCGACAGAGACAGGTACGCCCACCGTCACCGCCACGGCCACGGCGACATCCTCGGTTCCTCCCTACGAGGTGCGGGTCAACGCAGGCGGGCCTCTATACACCGATACCATAGGCATGACCTGGCTGGCCGATAGGCCGTTCTCTACCGGCAGTTGGGGCTACGCGGGCGGAGCCACCTACGGAACGTCGTCGCCCATTGCTGGCACCCTCGACGACACGCTTTACCAGAGCGAGCGCTACGCCATGTCGGCCTACAAGTTCACCGTGCCCGACGGGAGCTACGAGGTGGAGCTGCGCTTCGCCGAGATCTACTGCAATGCCGCCAACTGCCGTCGCTTCGATGTCAAGATCGAGGGCGTCACTGTCCTTTCCAACCTGGATATCTTCGCCCTGGTCGGCAAGAACGCGGCCTACGACCGTACTTTCCCAGTCACCGTCAACGACGGTCTGCTGAAGATTGACTTCGTCTCGAAAGTCAACTCACCGAAGATCAGCGCCATCAGAGTATCGGCGGTTGCGCCCGCCTCTCCCACGCCCACCCGCACCGCGACGACTCCGCCCTGGCCAACAGAAACGCCTACAATCACCCTGACTCCGACCATCACGCCGACGCCCACGATTACTGGCACGCCCACCAACACGGGCACGGTGACCCCCACTCCGTCCTTCGCCCGCCGCGTCAACGCCGGTGGCAGTGCCTACACTGACGGAGCGGGCGCCACCTGGGCCGCGGACAGGGCGTGGTCGGCCGGAAGCTGGGGCTATGTGGGCGGGCAAGCCTATTCCACATCCCACGCTATCAATGGCACCAGCGACCCGACCCTGTACCAAAGCCAACGCTACGGCATGAGCGCCTACCAGTTCACCGTGCCAAATGGGGACTACCGCGTCACCCTCAAGTTCGCAGAGATATACCAGTATACGGGAATCGGGGAGCGCGTTTTCAGCGTTAGGATAGAGGGAGTGCAGGTCATCACGAAGCTGGACATTGTCGCTCGCGTCGGCTTGTGGACCGCCTTCGATCGCACCTTTGTCACGACCGTGAGCGACGGTCTGCTAAACATTGACTTCATCTCAGTCGTGGGACCACCCCTTGTCAGCGCCATCGAGGTGGTGACCAGCGATGTCCCGCCGTCGCCGACGCCGACACCAACGAACTCGTACCAGGATCCCGCGCCCACCAAGATCATCGAGGCTGAGTCCGGTGCTCTCACGCCTCACATGCAGATAGGCAACCACGCCCAGGCGTCGGGCGGGCAATACATCTATGATCCAGGCGGGCCCAATGACCAGGGGGCTGCCTACTACGAGTTCGTTATCCCCTACGTCCCCTGGACGTTCACCGCCTACAACATCTGGGCGAAGATGTGGGCGTCGGACACTAACAGCGACTCGGTTTACTTCTCAGTTGACGGTGCACCGGCCCAGATCTGGTACGTGTCGAATAGCTCCGGCTGGCAATGGTCCAAAGCGCCCGGTGAATATGATCTGGCTCAGGGTGTGCTCCACACCCTGCGCTTCACGGTGCGTGAGCTCAATCTGCGCATAGACGTGGTGAACTTCGTGGACCGTCACGCCACGGAGCCTCCGCCCTGGTAAAGGATATCCATTGGCACACCGTCTCTCTCGCTTGATCTGCTGCGCCGCTCTGGCAGGCTTGGCCGCGGTCCTTGCCTGGCACCTGCCCGCGCCGGCCGCCGGTCAGCCCGCTCTGCAAGGAACTACGCGCTACCTGAGCTTCACCGTTGACCACAGTCAGATGCCGTCCTGGGTCGCCCTCCGTGATCTCACCTATCGGGTGCTTGTCGGCGATGTGGGCCAGGTGGCGGTTGTCGGTGATGGCCAGTCCGTGCCGTCAATTTACGATCCCGCCAGCAAGTATGTGAGATTCACCACCGCCGCCGTTAGCGTCACCCTCGTCCTGACGGATTCTACCTGGGACGCGGGCAGCATTGGCGCCGTCAGTGTTGCCGCGCTGCGCGATGACAAGAAATGGGCCTTTAGTCTGACCTTTGACGACGGCGAGATATCTGTTTTCCAGTACGGGCGGGCTTACCTGGAGCGCTACGGCTACAAGGGCGGTGTGGCCATCATCGGCAAGAACCTGGAGAATCCTAACCCACCCGGTGGCTACACCTACATCAATGACGCTCAGTTGTGGGAGATGTACCAGGCCGGCTGGGGCATCTTCAACCACACGTACAGCCATCAGTTCGTCAGCTACTTCCCCACCACGCAGGCCGTTATCAATGACATCATCGCGGCCCGCGAGCGCATAGCCCGGGCGATTCCCGGCTTCCGCTCCATCGTCTTCACCGCCCCCTACACCGATCGCGCCTACTTTCCCATCGTGCGCGCCAATGCTGACCTGCTGGGCCTCTACCTGCACCAGGACAACGCGACCTCGCAGATCAGGCAGATTGACACCATCAACCCTGACCCTAACGGCTTCATGGGCATCGGTCGCAAGAATATCACCCACGTTGATCCAGACTTCGACACAGTACACAGCCTGGTGTCCGCCTATCCTGGCAATCACTACTGGCTGTCGCTCCATACCCACACCGTCAGCGATTCCTGCGATCCAGTGGAGACATCCGTTGACTATCTGTACAACACCTATGGCGCAGGCGGCACAGACGAGGTGTGGGTAGCGCCGGCCGACCGGATCTACCAGTATCTCGTGACCCGCCACTTTGCACGGGTTCCCAGCACGGCGACCCCCAGCGCGCCGCCCGCTGGCCCCCTTGTCCCGGCCGCAATTGCTTCGACTCCGGCGCCCACGCCGGTGACCGTCGCCGTCCTCCAGCAAGGCAGCGGCTACAATGGCACCAGCGACAGCTACATAGACAGCTACTACTCCACCACGAACTACGGTGCCGGTGGGTTGCTCTACGTCTCGAATCGAGGATACGAGCTGGAGAGATCACTGGTGCGCTTCGACCTGGGCGGCATACCCTCCAATGCCGACATCGCCAAGGCGACCCTCGATCTCTATGTCTCCTACTTTCGCACCGATACCCCGCCGCCGGTCATTTGTGTGGCCGCCTATGAGCTTAAGCGCGAGTGGGCCGCTGACCAGGCGACCTGGCTCAGTGCCACGAGCACGTCCCTCTGGAGCCTGCCCGGAGCCGATGATACCGGGCCAGTCAGCCCAGACCGGGCTTCTGCCTTCACGGGCAATCGCATACACGTCGCTCCCGTCAATTCCTGGCGCAGCCTTGACCTCACCGAGCTCGTCAGGCAGTGGATTGCCAGCCCGTCCCTCAACCGAGGCGTGATTGTCATACCATCTGCGCCCAGCGCGGCCCTCTACGGCTTTGCCAGCGCCGAGAACGGCGCCCCCGCCATCCGTCCGCGCCTGACTGTCAGCTACACCCTGCCCTTCGGCACGCCGACGCCCACCGTCGTCGCCAGCCCCACGACAACTGGTACTCCGCCGTCACCCACCCGCACGTCCACGACTGTCCCGGGTACGGCTACAGCCACGCCCACAGCCACGACCGTCCCCGCCGACATCCGCGTCAACGCGGGAGGCCCTGCCTACACCGACAGCATGGGTCGGCTGTGGCAGGCTGACCGGGCCTGGGTGCCCGGCTCCTGGGGCTATGTGGGAGGCGGCGCGGCCTCCTACATCACCACGAGCACCATCATCGGCACGCCAGACCCCACGCTCTTCCAAAGCGAACGGTTCTGGTATCCGTCTGGCTACGTGGTCGAACCCGGCTATCGGTTCGACCTGCCCAACGGCCAGTACCAGGTCCAACTGGGCTTCGCCGAAATCTACTATTCCCAGCCTGGCATGCGCTTCTTCGACGTGATCATCGAGGGGCAGACTGTCATCTACAGCCTGGACATCGCCGCCTACGTCGGCGCCAACGCGGCCTACGTCCGCACCTTCGATACCGTCGTCTCCGACGGAGCACTCAACATAGACTTCGTTCGACGTCTCGACGCGCCCAAGATCAACGCCATCTGGGTCAGCAGCGGAACCATCCCAACGCCGGTTCCTACGATGACGCCAACGACAGGGCCGTCGGCGACGCCGACCGGAACCCCCACCATCACGCTGACCCCCAGCGCAACCAGGACTCAGACGCGCACGGTAACGGCCACCGCCACGGCAACGTCGCTGTATACACCAACCAACACAGGCACACCCACCAACACGGCCACGCCAACCCGCACTCCAACAGCGACCAACACGCCGACGCCGACTCATACGCCCACCATAACTCCAACCTCCACCTCTACCCCCACCCCCACGCCTATCTACGAGCGCTTCGTGGACGCCGGCTCCACGGTGAACACGGTGGACAGCGAGGGCCGCC
>DAOUCN010000204.1:0-1766 GCA_034431995.1 Chloroflexota bacterium
TCATTGTGGACCCCACCATCGCCTACCTCTTGCTGGCGGTGGGCATCTGGGGCCTCATTGCCGAGTTCAGCGCGCCTGGCATCTCCGCTGGCGGCATCATCGGCGTCATCTGCCTCATCCTCTTCGGCGTCTCCGTGGCCAGCCTGCCCCTCAATTGGGCTGGCCTGGCCCTCATCGGCCTGAGCATCGCCCTCTTCATCGCCGACGCCTTGACGCCGGGGTTGGGCCTGTTGACCGCAGGGGGCACGGTGGCGTTCCTGCTGGGTTCGCTCCTCCTCTTCACGCCCGTCTCGCCGCGAGCGCCAGCCTCCATCTGGCCAGCCGAGTTGGTACACGTCTCGCGCTGGGTCATCGGCGGAGCCACGGCCGTGACCTCGGCCCTGTTCATAGTGGCGGTGACCGCCGGCCTTCGCGCCCAGCGGCTTCGCCCGGCCATGGGCATAGAGGGCTTGGCCGGGCAGGTGGGCTTGGTGAAAAGCGACTGCGACCCAGTGGGCACGGTGCAAGTAGGGGGCGAGCTCTGGAGCGCCGTCGCCGAGGGTGAGCCGCTGCGTGCCGGCGAGGAGGTGACGGTGATCGGATCGGATGGGCTGCGGCTGCGCGTCAAGAAGCGGTAGAGGCGACAAACCGGGTTACAAACCAGGTTTCTGGCAGAAACCTGGTTTGTGCGAGGCTCGAAAACGAACAGAGAGAGGGTCAAATGCAAATCGTAACGGTTCTCATCCTGCTGGTGGCGCTGGCGATCATCTTCATCTGGATGGTGGTCAAGGTCGTGCGCGAGTATCAGCGCATCGTCGTCTTTCGCTTGGGTCGCTCCATCGGCGCCAAGGGGCCAGGGCTGGTTTTCCTCATCCCCCTCGTGGACCGCGTGACGTGGGTGGATTTGCGAGAGCAATATGTGGAGATCCCGCGTCAGACGTGCATCACCAAAGACAACGCGCCCATTGCCATTGACTTTGTTATCTTCTGGAAGGTAGTGGACCCGATGAGGAGCGTGCTGCAGATCTCCAACTTTGCCGGTGGCTCCCAGCAGATCGCCACCACCACCCTGCGCGCCGTCATCGGCGATATCATCCTGGACGACGTGCTGGCCAGGCGTGAGCACATCAACCAAATCCTGCGCGTCAAGCTGGACGAGGTGACGGAGCGCTGGGGCGTCAAGGTGACGGCGGTGGAGATCCGCGAGATCGAGCCGCCGCGCGAGGTGCAAGAGGCCATGACGCGCCAGATGTCCGCCGAGCGCAACCGCCGCGCCACGGTGACCGAGTCCGAGGGCAAGCGTGAGGCCACCATCCGCGTTGCCGAGGGCGACAAGCAATCGGCCATCCTGCGGGCAGAGGGCGACCGCCAGGCGGCCATCCTGCGGGCAGAGGGCTTTGCCCTGTCCTTGAGCGCCATCTACGGCTCGGCGAAGGAAGTGGACGCCAAGACCATGAGCCTGGAATACCTGGAGACGCTGAAGAGCCTGGGGCAGAGCCAGTCCACCAAAATCATCCTTCCCATGGAGTTCACCGAGCTGCTGAAGCCCTTGATCGGCCAGGTGAAGGGCGGGATGTCATAGCCCGGGCCATCGTAGTAGCGACTTCAGTCGCATGCACAGCAGCGACAGCTTCCGTGGGGCCGGAGACGACTAATGCTCTTTAACAATTTAACACCGTAACTTCTAGAGGGAAAGGAACGTCATGTTGGGCAGGAGGTGTTATACCATGCCCAAGCCACTGAACCTAGAGTTATCTGCTCAACAGATCGAGGAATTGGAGCGAGCA
>DAOUCN010000205.1:0-2885 GCA_034431995.1 Chloroflexota bacterium
GGAAATGCACCTGGATGCCGCTCCAGACGATGACGCTGGCCGCCAGGACCTGGCCAATGAGCTTGACGATGGCCTTCAGTTCCAGGCGATCGTCCCACAGGCCGAAGAGGGCAACGACCGTGGCCCCAACCAGGATGCCGGCCAACTGCTTGTACTCGGCGGGTGGGCGGAAGCCGTGATTGACCACCAGCAGGGCCGCTGCGAAGGCCAGGTAGATGGCGACGCCGCCCAGGAGCGGGATGGGCGACGTGTGGATGCGGCGGGCGCTGGGCTTCTGCACGAAGTCGAGGGCCAATGCCGCCCGCTGGGCCAGGGGCGTGCCGGCGTAGGCGATGGCGAGGGCGGCGAAGAAGATCAACATGTAGATAGCCATTTTGGAACCTCTGATTTGTATGACCGAGGCGCTATGGCATGGACGTGCGCCAGCTTGAGTTGGGCTTGCAATCTGCTAGACTGTTGTGGGCGACGGATTAGCAGCGGATTTCCTTCCCGCGGCTGGCCGTTGGCCCCCACCGGCGCGTAGTGGGGACATGCGCCAGATTGAAATCGGCTCCTAATCTCCTATTCCTTAATAGGTGACAGATTATAAGCGGAATTCATTCCCGCGCACGGCCGTCGGCCCCCACCGGCCCGTGGTGGGTACATGCGCCAGATTGAAATCGGCTCCTAATCTCCTATTCCTTAATCGCTCACAGATTAGAAGCGGAATTCATTCCCGCGCATGTGGGTGTCACATCGGGCCGTGTGCTGGGGACGTGCGCCAGATTGAAATCGGCTCCTAATCTGCTATACTGTTATGGGTGATGCATTAGAAGCGGAATTCATTCCCGCGCTGCGTCAAGACCCGCCACCATACCCAGCTTCCTCTTCTGATTCCGAATGTACGCCATGACGGTGGGCAATGACGCGTCGTCATGCTTGACGTACTCGAAGCTCCTCGTCCAAAGATGATTGCTCCCCATGTCCAGGCGCAACTCCGGGTATCTCTGGAAGATGTAACGTGCCGTCGCGCCTTTGATCTGCTTGACGATGTCCGACAGATTCTCCCACGGCGCTTTGGCGAGCAGCATGTGCACATGGTTGGGCATCGTCTCCATGGCCATGATGCAATAACCATGCTGGCGGGCGACCTGCTGTACTAGTTCGTGGAAATACGCCTCGATCTCGCCCGTCAGCACCGGGCGTCCTCGCCAGACGGTGAACACGACGTGGTAATAGACTTGATCTGACATGGCTGTCCCTACGCTTCCCCGCGTCTACTGCATCCGTTACCACCCACGCTGCCGTTTCACCCCATGCGCCGCATCGAACTCGGCTCCTAATCTCCTATTCCTTAATCGGTGACAGCAATTCATTGCCGCGCATGTGGGTGTCACATCGGGTCGTGTGCTGGGGCATGCGCTCGAATGAATTCGGCTTCTAATCTGCCGTACAATTACATGTACCGGATTAGGAGCGCAATTCATTCCCGCGCATGTGGGTGTCACATCGGGCCGTGTGCTGGGCACATGCGCTCGAATGAATTCGGCTTCTGATCTCCTATTCCTTAATTGCTGACAGATTATGAGCGGAATTCATTCCCGCGCACGCCCCCGATCACGTCTACTTCTTCTGTTGCTTGAGCTGCTCCAGCAGCGTCTTCAGATTCTGGTCGTTGGGCGCCAGGTTCGAGGCGATCTCGGCGAATTGGATGGCCTGGTCAATCTGGCCGAGTTGGCCAAACGTGATAGCCAGGTTCATGTTGATGTTGGCAACCTCGTTTGTGTACTGCTGTTTCTCGCTGGAGTCGGGCATCTGGGCAATCTGCTCGGGCTTTGGCAGGAAGCTGGCCACCCGCAAAAAGTCGGCCACTGCATCTTGCGGTCGGCCCAGGTATTTGCCATAGATGTAGCCGCGGGCCTTGTTGCACTCCCAGTAGTTCTCGTTTGTCTTCAGGCAGGAGCTATACGCCTCCACCGCCTTGGCCAGCAGGTCTGCACGCGTCTCGGCGACCTGAGCGGATTCGCCCCGACTCAGGTAGAGATTGCCCAAATAGTAGTACGTCAGATCGTAACGGTCGTCAAGCTCTCGGGAATGGCTCAGCTTCGCCTCCGCGTCTTCGAAATCACCCCGCAGCATGGACACCACAGCCCACTCGTTCCAGAGTTGGGCGTTGTTGGGGCTAAGGGTCGTGGCCTGGCGGAAATGCCCATCGGCGATCTCGAGCTTGCTTCGATCCTTCACCTCGCCCCAGAAGCGATTCAGCCTCCCCAAGTTGGCCGAATGGTCAGTGTTCAACGGATTCAGGCGCTGGGCGACCTGTAGCACCGTCTGGCTGGCCCGAATCAGGTCTTCTCGCCCCAGGGTTGCCAGGCGCTCACGTGTGAGCCTGGTTGGATTCTCCCGGTTCGGATCATAGGGCGGGTTGGCGGTGCGGTCTGGGAATTGGCGCGCCAGCTCCATAAAGGACCGGCCCAGGAAGAGATAATAGAAATCCTGGCTAGGTGTAAGGCTGAGGGCCTTCTGGTAGGCGTCTACACTCCCGTCGAAGCGTCTAGCATTGTCGAAGGCCTGGCCTGTCTTGTAGTGGACATCGGCCAGAACGATGTTCACGTTGGTGAAGATGGCCATGAGCAGGACCGCCAGGGCCAGCCCAGCATAGACCAGGCCGCGCACCGGTCCGCCCCAAAAGCGCACAGCGCCAGCCCGGTGCTGCACGTAGAGGGCAACAGCAAACAACAGGCCGTATACCAGCGCCACCACTTCGTACCCCAGGACCAGGGCTATCGGGTCTACCTGCGGCGCCTTCATGCTGATGATGATGCCACGCACGACGACATAGCCCACCCACAGGCCCAGGCTGACTACCGTATAGATGATCAGGGCAGCGATGCGCTCATTGATCT
>DAOUCN010000206.1:0-2736 GCA_034431995.1 Chloroflexota bacterium
CCCTATGGACGATGATGCCGATTAGTGCCGGGGAGCAAGCGGGAGAGGGCGGAGACGAGGGCTTCGACATCGGCGGGTGAGTTGTACGCCTGAAGGGATACCCGTATGTACGCCTGGCCTTTCCAGGTGATGACGGGCACCTCGATGGCGAACTGGTCATACAGCCGCGCCTGCAGCGTGCGGGCATCGCATGGCGGTAATGGCAGGGTGACCATCTGCCCATACCATTGCGGGGAATCTGGGGAGAGGGGGTACAGTCCCGTCCGATCGAGGATGGCTTGACGCGCTAGCTGCGCCAGGGCGTGGCACCGCTGGCGCACGCTGGCCCAGTCATGTTCGGCTTGAAAAGCGATGGCCGCGGGGACGGTAAGGTAGGCGGAGATGTCGCGGGTGCCTTGCCATTCCTGTTCATCTATGAAACGGGATGGCCCTGGGGCGTCGCTCTGCCAGCCCCAACTGACAACGAGGGGTTCGAGCAATGACTGCACGTCGCGGCGAGCGAAGAGGAAAGCGGAGCCCTTGGGAGCGCAGAGCCACTTGTGGCAGTTGCCGGCGTAGAAATCGGCGCCGAGGGCGTGCAGGTGCACAGGAACGTGGCCAGGGCCGTGAGCACCGTCCACAACGGTCAAAATGCCGGCGGCTCGCGCGCGGCCGACGAGTTCGGCCACGGGGAGGATCAGTGCCGTGGGCGAAGTGACGTGGCTGAGGAAGAGCACGCGGGTGCGCTCGGTGACGCCGGCCCACAGGGCCTCGACGATCTGCTGCGGGGATTCCAGGGGCAGGGGGAGGGCGCGGTTGATGTAGTGTGCGCGGCGCTTGTTGCAGATGAAGCGCCAGGTGCGATCCAGCGCGCCATACTCGTGGTCGGTGCTCAGTACCTCGTCGCCCGGTTGCAGTGGCAGCGAACGGGCCACGACGTTGAGCGCGGTGGTGGCATTGGGCATATAGGCCAGCTCGTCGGCGTCGGCGCCGACATAGGCCGCCAGCGACTCGCGAGCGGCGCCCATCAGGTCGGCGAAGCGGCGGCCGAGGAACTCGACGGGCTGGCGCTCCAGCTCGAGCTGCCAGGCCTGGTAGGTGTCGAAGACAGGCCGTGGGCAGGCACCGAAGGAGCCGTGGTTGAGGAAGACGATGTCACGACGCAGCAGAAACAGCTGGCGCAGGTCGTGGTCCGGCGTCATGGATGTCTCAGGCATGCGAAATCTCCTCTCTGTGCGTCGTGAGTATAGCGCGGCATGGCAAAGCCGCAAAGCGGAACAGCGGCATTGACCAGGTCAACCGTTCACGGTATAATGGGCTACGATTGTCAGGTTAGGGACATGCCGACCAATCTTCCACCGGAAGCAATTGAAGCCGAAAAGCGTTACCGTGCTGCTACGTCACTAACGGAGAGGATCGCCCTCCTGGAGGAGTTCATTGGCACGATCCCGAAACACAAGGGCACGGATCACCTGCGGGCGGACTTGCGCAAGAAGCTATCGCAGTTGAAGGCGGAGGCGCAGACCCGCAAGGGCGCTACCCGGCGCGAGTCTGTCTTCCGTATCCCAAGGGAGGGGGCAGGTCAGGTGGCGGTGCTCGGTCCACCAAACGTGGGCAAATCCGCGCTGGTGACGGCGCTCACCAACGCTACCCCCGAGGTCGCTGATTACCCGTACACGACCTGGGAGCCGACGCCGGGGATGATGGTCTTTGAGGATATCCAGATTCAGCTAGTGGATACGCCACCGTTGGACAAAGAGCACGTGGATCCAGAACTCCTGGATCTGATTCGCCGAGCAGACCTGCTGTTGCTGGTGGTGAATCTACACGCGCATCCAGATCAGGAGCTTGCCGACAGCCTGGAGATCCTGCGGGAGAACAGTATCTTCCCTTATCCCCCGGGGGCCGAGCCAGCGGCGACCGCGCAGGGAGTGCGCAAGCCGTTGCTGGTAGTAGCCAACAAGGCGGACGATGAGGCATCGCAGGAGTTGTTCGACATATTCTGCCAGCTCGCGGAGGTGGACTGGCCCTGCGTGGCCGTGTCGGCGACAACCGGGCGCAACTTCTCTCAGCTCAAGCAGGCAGTGTTCGATGGCCTGGGTGTCGTCCGCGTGTATGCCAAACCCCCTGGAAAAGAGCCTGATTTCAGTGCGCCCTTTGTCCTGAAGAAAGGCAGCACCGTTGAGGAACTGGCCGCCAAGGTGCACCGCGATTTCTACGAGAAACTGGTGGCGGCGCGAGTGTGGGGCAGCGCCGAATTCGACGGGCAGATGGTACAGCGAGATTACGTGCTGCACGACAGAGACGTGGTGGAACTGCGCATCTAGTGCGCACCACGGGTGCGATTTATGTAGATAGCGACACGGAAGGAGGCCTTGGCCGATGGAAGAGAGCAGCTTCAGGGTCTACGGCTATCGCTGGGTTACGCTCCTGGTCTTCATGCTGGTCGTCGTTGTCAATCAGCTCATGTGGATTACCTTTGCTCCGATTACCGGCGACGCCGCCCGCTACTACGGCGTCTCCGACCTCAGCATCGGTCTCTTATCCATGATCTTCATGATCGTGTACATTGTCGTGTCAATCCCTGCGTCATGGGCCATTGACACCTACGGCATCCGTGTGGCCGTCGGCATTGGCGCTGCCCTCACGGGCGTCTGTGGCTTGTTGCGTGGGCTGCTTGCGCCCAGCTACACCTGCGTGTTGATTGCCCAGATTGGCATTGCTATTGGCCAGCCATTCGTCCTAAACGCCCTGACC
>DAOUCN010000207.1:0-13454 GCA_034431995.1 Chloroflexota bacterium
GTCTACCACCGCCTGGTATTCGTCCCGGTTGTTCACGCGGCCGTCGCCGTTGTGGTCTTGAGGCGGTGTGTTCGCCGACTGCTCCGAGTCGCGACTCATCGCGACCCGGAATCCATCTCGCTCGAGTAGCGCCCGCAGCTTGAGCGCGATCTTCAAATTCACGTCCCTCTCAATGATGTCGGGCTTGCCGTCCGGGCCGATGTGCACAGCCCCCGTCTCTCGGCCGCCATGCCCCGGATCCAAGAAGACCGTCTTCCCCGTTGCCAACAGCCCGGATGCTTCCTCGGCGCCCAGACCAACCGGCGTGATAAGAAGAACGAGCGCCACCAGTGCGCCCAGCGCCAGGATGCGCTCTCTCATTGGTCGTGCCTTTCTCGTGCAGGATATTCGGTACGTGAGGCTCGACTGGGACGAGTCTGTCGTCACCGATGGAGTACGGTGACTCGGAGCCGCACACGATCAGCTATTGCCGCACTCCCACGACAGAGTTGTCACACTGCACACACGTCTGGGCTGGCCGCACGCTACGCCTCGGCTGATCGGTAGCGGGCCTTGCCCTCCTCATAGGCATCGCCGCCATACATGTCGTTGACAACGATCACCGGGAAATCCTCGACGTCTAGCTTCAGTACCGCCTCGGCGCCCAGGTCAGCGTAGGCGACGATCTCGGCTCTCTTAATGCGCTGGGCGATCAACGCTGCCGCGCCGCCCGTGGCTGCGAAGTACACCGCCCTGTGCTTGACGATGGCTTCGCGCACCTCCTTTGATCGGTTCCCCTTGCCAATCATCCCCTTGAGGCCAGCCTCCAGCATACGCGGTGTGTACATGTCCATGCGTCCGCTGGTCGTCGGTCCCGCCGAACCAATGGGCCGTCCGGGCGGTGCCGGCGACGGCCCCATGTAATATATGATCTGGCCATGAGGGTCAAAGGGCAGGCTTTCCCCGCGATCGAGCGCCTCTACCATTCGTTTGTGGGCGGCGTCACGCCCCACATGGATGGTGCCGGTGATCTCCACAGCGTCCCCGGCACGCAGCCTGGCGATGGTCTCATCAGTAAGAGGTGTTGTGATCTTCATCGTCGCTCCTCACAGGGTGGCCGTCTTCCACCGGGCCGAGTGGCACTGGATGTTCACAGCCACCGGCAGGCTGGCGATATGCGCGGGAAAAGTCTCCACGTGGACGGCAAGGGCAGTCGTGAGTCCGCCCAGGCCCATGGGGCCGATTCCTAACTGCCTGATTCGTTCGTAGATCTCCCGTTCCAGGTCGGCGACCTCCGGGTCGGGGTTCGGCGCGCCGGCCTCGCGCAGGAGCGAGCGCTTGGCGATCGCCATCGCCTGGTCTGCCGTCCCGCCGATGCCAACGCCGACGATGATGGGCGGGCATGGATTGGGACCGGACTTGTCCACGCAGTCCACGACGAAGTCCACAACGCCCTTGCGCCCGGCCCCAGGAGTGAGCATCTTTAGGTAGCTCATATTCTCGCAGCCGCCCCCCTTGGGCAGCACAGTAATGGTCAGCCGGTCGCCGGGAACCATCTCCGTGTGTATCACGGCTGGAGTGTTGTCTTTCGTGTTCTCGCGCCCAGAGAAGGGGCGGCGCACAATGGACTTGCGCAGGTAACCCCTGGTGTAGCCCTGGCGCACGCCCTCATTCACGGCATCGGCCACGGAGCCACCCACGATATGCACATCCTGCCCTACTTCCAGATAGACGACGGTGAACCCGGTGTCCTGGCACAGCGGCAAGCCCTCCTGCGCTGCAATCTCAGCATTCTGCAGAATCTGATCGAGCACTGCCTGCCCTGCTGGTGACGGCTCTTCGGCTCGAGCCGCGCGCAGGCGAGCGAGCACATCCTGGCCAAGAAACAGGTTGGCCTCTCTGGCCAGGCGAGCGACCGTCGCGGTGATCTCGTTGGTCTGTATCTCGCGCATCAAGCTGTCCTTCCCCGGCTACTTGCCGCGTGGGAGTGTGCCCATTATAGGGGGCAGGCTGACTCTTGTCAATAAGCCGACCCAATCGTGATCGGCAGGCCCGCTTGCAGCGCCCCAGTGGTGATCCCTGTGCCGTCCAATTCCGGGCCCCACAACTCTGGCGTCTCTGTATGCACGGGCAGCAATAGGCGCGGACGCACACGCCGCACCATATCTAGCAGGTCCTCCCCACTGGCGTGACCAGAGCTGTGCAGCCGCGCCGCCTGCGCGTCCTCCGGGTCACCCTCCAGCCTCAGCCCAGCATGGCGCACCCAATTGCGCAATCGCTGTAAGTCCACCTTCTGCTCCTCATCGTAGGCCGCGCTGTTTGAGTAAAGATAGACCCCGCCGGCGACGTTTTCCAGGTCCAAGAGGTCGTTCAAGTCGAACAGGCTGAAGCACAGAACGTAGTCTCCCGGGTTTGCCGACACGTCTGCCGCCCCCACAATACGCCCTTCCCATCGGCTCCGCACCGTGAGCTCCCAGCCGCGAGGCGCAGACTTGGGATCGGCGTACACAGCCAACTCTGGCAGCGTCTTGGGGTCGGGAAGGCCCGCCTCGTCGGCCAGAAAGATGGCTTCCAGCAGCAGCGCATCCTTCGGCTGAATGGTCAGCTTCCGGCCCGTCTCCTTCGCCACGGCGAGGAATGTGAACAGCCGCGGCACATTGCGCGGCCCAAAGTCGGCCACAACGAGACGACCTGCCGCGTTGCGCACCAGCGTCAGCACGTTCTCCTGCACTTCCTCCTCGGTGATGGATGCTCTCCCTTGCAGGTGCGTACCCTCACACAACAGGGCGACAGGCTCAAGAGCGGCCAGGGCCTCGACGAAGCTCTCCATCAGTCCGTCCGTGCGACCGTGAAAGCGGATGTCCCCTGTGTACGCGATCCATCCCGCGCCCGTCTGCACAGCCCAGGCGCTGGCGCCCGGCACCGAATGGTCCACCGGCCACCAGCGGACAGCCAGGCCGCCGATCTCGCCGGATGCCACATCGTCCCTATGCCCCGTGGCCGGCTCCAGCTTGCGCGACGAGCCCGGCGGCGTCTCCCACCACCTGCGCGCGGCCTCGCTCAAGGGACCGTCAATGAAGGCGTGGGCCCGCCCTTGATACGGAACTCGCGGCTCTGCCTCCAGGGCCTGTTTCTCGTCACTCCACCGCCGTGGGGTTACATAGGTGAGCTCACGCTCAAAGGTGGTCTGCCCCGTCATCTGCATGGCCCGCGCGATGAAGGCGGAGACCCGCGTTGCATACACGGGAATCTGCGGCATGAGATACGGCAGGTCGCCGTTGTGATCAAGGTGGGCATGCGAGACCAGGACGCCATCCAGACCGTGCAATCCGTCGCGCCGCAGGTCGCGGTGGAACGGCGCCTCTCTCATGCGATCCCACATCCCAGGTGGCGCCAGTCGCTCCTGGTAGATGCCCTCCAGGGGTGGAATCAAGCCTAGCGCCAAGAGGTCGAGCAGGCCCCGTGACGTTCGCGGCCGCAGGAATTCATTGAAGAACTCCTGCTGCCTGCCAAAGGCGATGCCGAAGTCCAGGAACAGACGGGTGTCTCCGTCTTCGAGCAGGAACTTGTTGCCGCCAATCTCCCCAACTCCACCATAGCACGTGATTCTCGTTGCCACGTCCTACTCCCCCCGTGCCGTCCCTTGCCCGGCGGCCGGCCTATTCCCTATCTCAACGGCTGCCAGCAGGCCGAAGAACACGAACGCCAGGTCGGGAGCGCCGAAGTAGAAGCGATCCACCAACCCATGGACCACAGCCGCGGTCATGGCTGCCACAATGCCCTGCACCAGCACTCTCTCGCCTTCTTGCAGCGAGCCTCGCAGCAGTTCTGCTGCCCGCAGGAAGAACGCCACTAGCAACCATGCCAGAGCCCCGACGCCAGCGATACCGAGGAACAGCCACCACTCCAGCACCAGGTTGTGCGGGTGGGACAGGTCTGGCTCCTTCCACGCCTCGGGCCGGATATAGTCGTTGCGATACTTCTCCAAGAAGCCATCCAGCCCCACCCCGCGCACAGGATAGTCCGCCAGCATAGCCAGCGACGACCGCCAGAGGGACACACGCAGAGCAGTCGTGCTCTCACCCGTTAGCCCCAGATGGCTGACAACACGCTGGACGCGCACCAACGGCAGGAGCGCCAGGGACAGAACCACCAAGCCCACGAGCAGCCACGCCACTTGCCGCCGGCCCCGCAGGGCCGCCAGCACCAACAAACCAGCCACCGCCCCCAGCCATGCCCCCACCGAATATGTGAGGAACAGCGCAGCCGCTATTGCGACCGCACACACAACAGCGATCCAAGCGGCCAGCCTGCGGGGCCCCAATGGGTGTTGCTTGTCGCGTGAACGGCTGTCAGCTTCCACGCGTGCAACTCCCTCAGTCCCCGCGTCCCCGCGTCCCCGCGTCCCCGCGTTCACACGTCTCCGCGTCCCCACACCTGTGACCGCCAGGGCAAGAGCCAGCGGCAGGACGCGCTCCAGAAGCAGCCCCAGGTTGTTTGGCGAGCCATAGGGACCGAGCGCCCGGCGCACACCTTCCGCCGTAATGACGTGACTCGTGAACAGGTACTGAACGACAGCCTGCCCGGCCGCGAAACTGGCCCCCAGCACCAATCCCCAAACCAAGGCTGAGCGCGGCAGGCTGTTGCCCCCCCGACTAAAGGCAGCCACAGCTAGCACGTAGAATAGGACTGGCTCAAGAACCACGGTACGCAGTTCGCGCACACTCAGACGCAGGTTCTCCGATGCCCCCAGTGATGCAATCGCCACAGCCACAAGGAGCAAGACAGGCACACGGAATGTTCCCTCCCAGCCCCAGACCCCCGCCCCCAGGCCCCTCGCTACCCAGGCGGCGCAGCACAGGAGAACGAGGACTTCTGGCATGGAGAAGGCTTGTCCACCTACGGCCTTGGGGTACAGGTAGAACGGGAAGGTCAGAGCCGTCACGACGAGGGCGAGATCGAGGCGAAAGAGTGCCAGGGTGGCAAAGCCGACGCCCGCGATGGCAACGACTGGCAACCACGGGGAAAGGTAACAGAGGGCCGCCAGCGTGAGCAGCATACCAAGAGACGTTGTATCGGATAGCCGCCGTACCCCCTGCCCCCAAGCGTCCCAAGGCAGCCTGGGCATGAGGACAGCGATGGCGGCCACGCACAGGACGATGGCCAGTGTCAGGAGCAGCCAGCTTGCCAGCCGCGGTAGGGGCGAGACCAAGCGAACGACTTCGAAGCCGGTGACGGTGACCGCCGTCCCTCCCCGTCCGGCAGCGGCCTGCAGGCGCAGGGTGTGTTCGCCATCGGGCAAGCCAGATGCCAGAACCAGGTTTGCCACGCTCGCCTCCCCGCGCTTGCCCAGTTCGATCGTGCTGTCCCCCTCCCCGTCTCGGGACAAGCGAGGCGCGGGACGGCCATCTATCCACACCTTCAGCCTTCCCGCGTCTGAGCTGCGCAGCGCAAGGATGGCCACGCGCGTCCCTCTGAAGTGGAAGAAGACTTCTTCTCCAGCCCTGTCGGCGCGGTAGGCGGGCCCGGCAGCGGTTCCCGTTATGGCCACCGATGCCCAGCCAGAGCTGTAGTTGGCGGCCCGGCTGGCCGCCGCGTACCGCCCTGCCTCGGCCAGGGGCGGCATCTGGGCGACCTTCTGCACTGCTTGGTACAGCTGCCGTGAGGCGAACGACGCGTCTAGCAGCGCAAAGCCGTGGATGGGATCATCCGGCCCGGCATGAGGGAAGCGCAGCCCGTTGATCGCCATCACGCCCAGCCAGGGCCACTCAGCCTGGGCGCGGCCCAGCGCCTCCACCGTGCGGCGCGTCTGCACCTCCTCCGTATCGCTGCCCCAGGGAGATGGCTTGCCGGTCCAACCCGGCGGCAGCGCATTCCACCCCATCTCCACCGCCCAGATAGGACGCCGTCCATCGTTGTTCTTCTCCATGACTTCTCGCAGGAGAATCAGACGAGAGAAGTTGAGAACGTCATCATCTGCACGACGGTCATCAGGCCCCGTCCAAAATCCGTAGGGCTTGGCGGCCAGCACATCGAAGGCCCCCTTGGCTCCCTCTGCATACATGCGGCGGAGGAAGGCTATGTCGTTCAGATTCCACCTGTCGTTAGCGGTCGTGGGTGCGAGACCACCTGCCAGGATGATGGCGTTCGGATTGGCCCTCTTGGCCCTGGCGTGAGCTACCTTCAGCAGGCCCACGTACTCCTCCGCCGACGCCCAGCCGTCGCCCCAGTGCGGATAGATGTTCGGCTCATCCCATATCTGAAAGTGGTGTACGCGGTCGCGGTACCGCCTGACAACGGCTGCCACGAAGTCACCGTAGTCTTCGTATCTGCTCGGCGGCGCGGTCACCATCTGGCTCGTGCGCGCCCAGGCAGGGGACGTATCCAGAACGGCAATGATCTTCAGCCCCCGTCCAGTGGCCGCCTCAACGATGCGGTCGTAGGTCTCCCAGCGACAGATGCCCCGCTCCGGCTCGATCTCGGCCCAGGGAAAGCGCTGACGCAGCCACATGAAGCCGCCAGCCTGGACCGCATCCAGACTGCGCTCCAGATTCGCCAGATCATGGTCCAGGTAGACATTGAGGCCGTAGGGAGACTCGCTCAGGCGTAGGGGAAGCGAGAATGGCAGGAGACCTAGCGCGACGCCCCGCGTCGCCTGCCTATGCTCCAGGTAGCCGCGCCCCAAGGTATACCCCAGAGCAAGAGCGAACACGGCGAGGACGATGATGCCGGCGAGGGCGAGCCATACTGAGCGCTTCACCAGATTCTACCCTCCCTCGGCCAAGAGGATTAGCGGCAGAAATGCGTGCGCGGACGGGGCCCTGGTGGCCGTCGCTGTCTGCGTCGGCGTCAATGCACCTTCGGGACCTCTAGCCTGCCCAGTGTCAGGGTCGATCATGAGCGCGGAAACATCTACCGCCTCGAAATCGGACCCATGAACGCGGGTCTTGAGCTCGTGCAGGTCTTCGTTGTCCCAGCGCTCGTCGGGTACGCCGCTGATGAACCAGGGCGAGCCGTTGTCGGCCAGCATCATGCCGTAGGTCTTAAGTGCGGTGAGAATCACCTGATTGGTGGGCGAGAAGCCGGATATGTCGAAGCTGGCTTTGAGGCGGAAGCGCTGGCCCATCGCCGGCCGGTTAGGGTCGGTGGACGATGAGGCAAAGTGGCGTGCCGGCCAGACATAGGCGCGGCGAGTGTACGGCGCGGTGAACCGCAGGGCGTGATTGATGACTCCTGACGCCGCTTCGTCATAACGGACCAGCCCCGGCAAGATGGGCAGGCCGGCAGCATCAGCCGACGTCCAGCCAGCAGGCCGCAGGGCGTTGGTCTTAAGGTCAAACACCGCTCCCGAGCCCGCAGACCAGCTCCCGTCCTCTTGCGGCCAGGAATTCCACATTTCGTAGAGAATGCAGTTGCCGGTTTCCACAACCAGGACGTGGCGGTCGCCGCTACTCTCGCTGCCGCCCTCGATGGGCACGTCGGGCGGGATGGGGTATGGCCCAGGGTCGCTCTCGCCGGCATAATCGAAGGTCACGGGAACGCGCGGCTGGCTGGCCGGGACGACAGCGTAGGGGATACCAATGGGCCCGCCATCCCACAGACCAGAACCGAAATCAGGGTGCAGTCCAGCCGTTGGACCAATGCTGTTGACGTAGGCCTGGGAGTTGGCATGTACAGGGAGACGGTCAACAGGCGTGTTCCACACGTTGTCGCCGGGGAAGAGCGAACAGCCGCCGATGGCTGTGGCCGACGCGGATGTGCCGGCAGGTGTCAGGTTTGCAGCGGGCGTTGCCGCTCTGCCGTTCGGCTCGCCACCAGGTCTCGCGTCCGGTTGCACAGCGGCACAGGCCACGACGAGGGCAGCCCCGGCCAACAAGCCCAGGCTGGCTGCCACAGCACTACGCCTAGTTTGACCCATCACCAGTCTCCTACACCGCCGTCGTCGGCCTAATCATACATGATCGGGCTGGCCCGTGCAAGCAGGTAGGGGTAAGCCAGGCGAACCCGGTGTTCGCCCGCCTTTGTTCGCCCTGCCCGGGCGTGTTCACTCCTCCCTCTCCGACACGACCACGGGCAGATACAGACGAACACGCGTGGGCGTAGGCGTGACAGAGGGTGTGGGCGTTGGTGTCGCTGTCGCCGTGCGGCTCGGGCGGGGCGACGGCGTCTTGGTGGCCGTAGGAGTTACCGACAGCGTGGGGCTCACGGGCGGCGACGGCGTGGCACTGACCGTTGGGCTGGCAGTCCTGGTCGGCGTCGCAGTGGCGGTGCGTGTGCGGGTTGGCGTCGCCGTGGCCCACCCTGTCGGCGTGGCCGTGCCCGTGGCGGTTTGGGTGGCAGTGTTCGTTGGTGTCGCTGTTGTCGTCGCCGTGGGCGTCCCAGCGGGCACACCGCGGGCGTACTTGAGGTGGCCGCAGGTCTTGTCGTAGTAGCTGATGTGCACTGTACCCGATGGCTCCAGGACCAGGGACGTGAACATCCCCACGTCACCAAAGGTGCCCCCACTGTCCACGACTTCCTTGACCCACTCTGCGCCCGTGAAGTAGGCATATTTGAGGTCGCCGTACGTCACGTCATAGTAGCTTATGTGGGGGTGGCCGGCAGCGTCAAGGGCCAGCGAGGTGTACCGTCCTACGGTTGCCGTCGCTGGTGCGTCCACGGTCTCCGTCGTCCACGACAGGCCTGTCCACGTGGCATACTTCAGAGTGCCATTTGTCCAATCGTGGTAGCTGATGTGGGGCGCAGAGGCACCGTCCAAGGCCAGCGAGTTGAACGTGCCCACATCGCCTGTGCTGTCCACCTGCCACTTGGCCCACGTGTACCCCGTCCACTGGCCATACATCAGGTCATGGCCGGACGACACGTAGTAGCTGATGCGGGGATTGCCCAGTGCATCAACAGCGATGGATGAGTAGTCACCCGGCCAGTTCATGATCTCCACCACGTTCCAGGCCCAGGTCGTGCCCACGAAGTGCCCCCATAGGAGATCATGGCCCGCCGTTTCATCCACGTAGGCGATGTGAGGCGTGCCTGCCGTGTCGAGAGCCATACTCAGGTAATTGCCTACATGACCAGTGCTGTGCAGGGTCTGGGGGGTCCACGTATTCCCCACTTTCTTCGCATACTTCAGATCGCGGTTGGTGGCATCATAGAAGGCAAGATGGACAACGTTGTCGCTGCCGATCTTCAGCGCGTTGGCGCTGCCCACGTCTCCGAAAGATGCCACCGTTTCCCGTATCCAGTCCGCTCCCGTCCAATAGGCGTGCTTCAGGTTCGCGCTCATCACGTCGTAGTAACTGATGTGAGGCCTGCCGCTGGTATCCAAAGCCAACGACGTATGAGCGCCCACGTCACCGCCAGTGTCAACGACCCACCATGTCCACCGGCCCCCCTCCCGCTTGGTGTACTTCAGCCAGCCGTTGTCGTAGTCCAAGTACGTGATATGAGGACGGTCGCTGGAGTCCACTTGGATGGAGGTGAACTTACCTGTGTATCCTGCGCTGTCTACCGTTTCGAATGTCCAGCCGCCAGAGGTGAGATGCACGTAGCGAAGGTCACCACCGTTGACGTCATAGAGGTGGAAACTAATGTGGGGATAGCCTGCGTGATCCAACGCCAGGGACACGTCTTTTGCAATGGCAATGTCTGCTGTGACAACCGACCAGGTGCCAGCCGCCGAGCGGGCCGCATAGAGTACCCGAGACCGGTTGTTGCAGGAGTAGGCGATGCGCGGCTGGCCGTCGGAGGCAAGGGCCATCGCGTTCCACTCCCCCGCATCGCTACCGCACGTGGTATCCACTGGCTCAATGACCCAGCTCGAACCAGTCCAGCTGGCATAAGCCAGACGGCTGCCCAAGCGGTCGGAAAAGCTGATGTGAGGTCGGTTGAGGCTGTCCAGCGCCAGGGATGTGCACATGCGATAGGCGCCTGTGCCTACCGTTTGCAGAACCCATGCCGACCCCGTCCACTTAGCGTACCTCAGGTTTTGACCCACCTTGGCCCAGTAGCTGATGTGGGGATTGCCCGACGAGTCTATGGCGAGGGAGTTCCCCTGGCCGCACTTGTTCGCCGCGTCCACTGTCTGCACATCCCACAGCCCAGCCGCCGGCAAGCCACCCTCCCGGCTGTCCCGCCCCTCGTCGCCACTGGGAGCACTAATGCGGTGGGCCAGCTTCAGCGCCCCGTTGATGGCATCGTAGTAGCTGATCCAGGGGCGGCCGCCGCTATCCAGTGCGAGGGAGGCGTGGCTGCCACCCCCGAACTCCCCGTCCACGGTCTCCTGATGCCACGTACCATCGTACCAGGCGTAATACAGGTGGTCCCCGCCGTAGGCCACGTGGACACGACCGTCGCTTCCCAGGCGCATGCTGCGGCTGCCCATGTCGCGAAAGTGCTTGGGCGTGTCCACCCGCTGGATCGTCCAGGAGAGAGCCCGGGGCGCGGACCGCGACACCGAGGAAAGGCGATCTGGGCCGGGATGTGCGGCGCTTGCCTGGGCGGCAAGCACAACCAGTGCAGCGACTAGGCACGTCACGAAATAGGGATGCCCTCTCATGGTTTTTCCTCCTTGAAGTATCACCGACGAGTCTCAGCCGTGTATGTCGGCTAACAATGGAGGTGTTGAATGCAAGGAGCGATCTCGCTCCGGCACACCCCACATGAGAACGAACAAGGGTCGTCAGGGCAATCTGTGCAGCACCACCGGCAGACACAGCCAATAGCGCCATGTGATGGGCGTGTATGTAACGGTCGGCGTGCGCGAAGGCGTGGCAGTGCGCGTGTTCGTGGCCGTTGGTGTGTAGGTGCGCGTCGGGGTGTAGGTCGCCGTCGGCGTGTGGGTGCGCGTGGGCGTGTACGTGCGCGTGTTCGTCGGCGTGTACGTCGGCGTGCGCGTCTTGGTCGCCGTGAAGGTAGCGGTAGGCGTCCGCGTGCGAGTCGCAGTGGGCGGCGATGTGGGTTGCGTGGGCGTGGCAGGCGAGGTTGGCTGCGTCGGTGTCGGCGGCGACGTGGGCTGCGTCGGCGTCGGCGGGGACGTCGGTTGCGTCGGCGTCGCAGGCGACGTTGGATGCGTAGGCGTCAGCGGGGAGGCCGGCTGAGCGAACGCGACCGCCCCTGCTGCCTCCTCAATAGGCCATGGATAGAGCGCAGCCGCCTGGGCTAGAATGACGAGCAGAGCCGTCAGAAGCGGAACCACCACCCAAGGCAGTCTTTGCATCGTCAGCCTCCTGAGTCTCATCGGTCAGCGCCACACGAAACACGCACCACGCAACACGTGTTCCGTATCGCGTGTTCTCTCCGCTCCTTGCCCGCGTGCTTCTGCTTTGTGTCTTTGGCCGTTCGTCTAGCTCTCACCCCGTCCCATACTGCCGATCGCCTGCGTCGCCCAGGCCGGGCACGATGTAGCCCGCTGGCCCTCCATCCGACCCGTCAGTCAAATGATCGTCAACTGCTGCTACATGTATGTCAACGTCGGGATGGGCGCTGTGGAGACGAGCCACGCCCTCGGGTGCTGCGATCAGCCCCATGAACTTGATGCGCTTCGCCCCCCAACGCTTGAGGATGTCCACCGTGGCCACTGCTGATCCCCCTGTCGCCAGCATGGGGTCGAGAATGAGGCAGACCTGGACCTTGGGCTCCACCGGCAGCTTGTTGTAGTATTCCACGGGCGCCAGCGTCTTGTGATCCCGGTACAGACCGATATGCCAGACCTCGGCCATGGGCAGAACCTCAAGCATGGCATCCACCATGCCCAGACCCGCCCGCAGAATGGGCACCAGGCCCACCCGTTCCGCCAGTTCCTTGCCCACCGTCGCCCCCATGGGCGTCTCAATCGGGCAATCAATCAACTGCAGATCGTTCAGCGCTTCGTAGGCCAATAGCCAGGTGAGTTCGCGCACCAGCTCGCGGAACTTCTTGGGCTCCGTGCTGGCGCGCCGCAGCAGCGTGAGCTTGTGCCGGATGAGGGGATGGTTCGAAACGAAGACATCACCCATCATTAACCTCCCGGGATACCTGGGCGATAGCCGTCTCTGGGCTCCGGCGACAGGGAAGGACAAACGCAGCGCAGGGAAGCTATCGCGTCGTTGCCGCCCACTGGCGCTCCAGCCTTTGACTCACCAGGGACAGGACATAGCATACCACGAAATAGATGAGAGCCACAACGCACAGGGTCTCAAGCGGGTTGTTGTTGAGACGGTTGTTGTAGACCCCGCGGTAGATGATCTCGCCAGCGCGCAGCAGTTCGGTCATCCCGATCACGACGCCGAGCGATGTGTCCTTGAGCAGCGTGATGAACTGGCTGACCAAAGGAGGAACCATGCGCTGCAGAGCCTGCGGCAGAATGACGTAGCGCATGGTTTGGCCGTAGCTCAGGCCCAGGGAGCGCGCCGCCTCGGTCTGCCCCTTCTCAATAGACAGAATCCCCGCCCGAATGATCTCGGCGTTGACAGAGCTGGTATAGATGGTCAGGGCGATGATGACCGCCCACTCGACCGACACCTGGAAACCCAGCTTGGGCAGAGCAAAAAAGGTGAAGATGATCATGAGGAAGACAGGCAGTGCCCGCACGGTCTCGATGTAGAAGACAGACGGAATGTGAACCAGCGGGAAGCGAGCCAGCCGGCCCAGTGCGAGCAGCATGCCGAAGACAATGCTCAGGGCAATGGCCACCACGCTGGCAGACACCGTCACTTGCAGCCCCCGCAGCAAGAACAGCCACGTATGATAGTCGCCAAAAGGAGCCCAGTTCATGCCTACCGTCCCTTGGGCGCCATGCGCCGCTCCAGAGCGTTTACCAGGGCGCTCAATGGCAGCGTCAACGTCAGGTAGAGAATGCCCACCGTAATGAATACCTCGAAGGTGCGGAAGGTGCGTGAATCGAGCACCTCCGCCTGATAGACGAGCTCGGCCACGGCAATGGTACTGGCCAGAGACGTGTTCTTGAGCATGGCGATATAGAGGTTGCCCAGGGGAGGCACGATGATGGAGAACGCCTGCGGCAGAATGACGAAGCGCATGGCTTGGACATAGCTCAAACCCAGGGAACGCGCCGCCTCAAGCTGACCCCTGTGGATGGACTGAATGCCGGCCCGCACCGCCTCCGCCACAAAGGCCGCCGTGTAAATGGCAATCGCCCACAGGGCCGAATCAAAGGCCGAGAAGGTAATCCCTGCCCGGGGCAGGGCATGGTAGAAGTAGAAGAGCACGATGAGGAGAGGAATGTTGCGAAAGAACTCTACGTAGATCGTACCCAGCCCACGTACAGGGCGCACCGGCACAACACGCAGGACCCCCACCAGGGTGCCGAAGACAAGACTTGGGGGAACGGCAGCGAGGGTCAGCCAAATGGTCGTGCGGTAGCCTTGTAGTAGAAACCCGAAGTTCTCAAGAACAATGCGGCCGAAGTAGTCAGCAGGCATTGGCGTGTCCTACGACGGACTGCAGATCAACAGCGAAAAGCGAGTTACGTGTGACTT
>DAOUCN010000208.1:0-13095 GCA_034431995.1 Chloroflexota bacterium
GAGGTTGCCAGACCAGGTTGACCTGGGCGCGTGTGACTCCAGGCACCGACAGCAGTCTGTCGCGAGCATCGGCGACAATGCTCGGCGCAGCCGGACACAAGGGTGCGGTCAGCGTCATGTCCATCTCCACCGCGTCGTCCCCCTTGACCTCAAGCCGGTAGACGAGGCCGAGGTCCACGATATTGACGGGAATCTCCGGGTCATACACCTCACGCAGGGCGTCCCAGAGCGCCTGTTCGTCAACAGCCATGTGTGACCCCCTTTCGTGGCGATCCAGCGTAGTCATGGTCGCATGGCATTATACCACAGGGGCGACGGGTTCTCAAACACTTGACAGTCGTGGGCAGACGGACTATACTATCGCCTGTCGGGGAGTGGCGCAGTTGGTTAGCGCGCGTGGTTTGGGACCACGAGGTCGGCGGTTCGAGTCCGCCCTCCCCGACCAGGACTGTGTAGTTGCTGCGATCTGTCATCCGCGCTCGGCTACCCATCCCCCAGTTCACCCTTGAGCCCGGCTGCTCTCTGCCCTCTGGGCGGCGCCGCCTGAGCAGATGTTTCGTTATGTCTAATCGTCAGAGTGTTGACATATCCTTACGCGGCCATCTGTGATGTTATGTCGAGCATCCTTCGGGTTGTCCGGCTGCTCTCCGCGGCCTGTGACCGGTCGCGCCACTGCCACGGCGCGCTCCTCCCGTGCAGGAGGTCGCCCTCGTCGGCTATGGAGACCCCACCTACCTCGCTGCACATGCCTTGGCATCTTTCCTACCCCGCTTGACAGTGAACGCAGAACCTGGTATCATACTAAGGGAACGTATCATATTACTTAGCTCACCTGAGAAACAACGATGCAGCTTACCAGCCGAACTGAGTACGCAGTCAGGGCAATGCTTGACCTGGCCAAGCTGGGAGGCCGGCAGGCTACAGCGAAGGAAATCGCCAAACGGCAGGACATTCCGCCCAAGTTCTTGCCCCAGATCATGGTTGACCTGAGTCGCGCAGGACTCGTCCAGGGAACACGTGGCAGCGGCGGTGGCGTGCGCCTGGCCGTGGACCCAGCCAAGGTTACCGTGCGCCGCATTGTGGACGCCATCGAGGGCCCCATGGCTCTCTATGTCTGTCTGGAGACCGGAGGCGCCTGCCGTAATCAGGGCAAGTGCGAACTGCAGCACGTGTGGGCATGGGCGCAGGCGCGTTTCCTGCAGGCATTGGAGGATTTCACCCTGGCAGATCTTGTCACGGGGGCCGGTCGGGCGCGTGCACATCATTTGATCCACGAGGCTTTCCCCGCCCTGGAGGCTTGCCTGCTCTGCCAGGAGCCATTGCTGGAGTACAGCCAAGCCGACGTGCACCCCGTCCCAAATGGTGAACCAGCGGCGGTCCTAGAGCCGGCGTAACCGCAGCTCTGTTCCTGCAATCCTATCCCATATCGGCGCACCCCCGCCACGGCGGCGGTGTTGCGCATTGGAGGCTCACAACGTGGTTGAAGAGAAGCAAGTCTGGGAAGCCCTGCGAAACGTGTATGACCCCGAGATCCCGGTGAATGTGGTAGATCTCGGACTCGTGTACAGCGTCGTGGTGTCGGGAGACGCCGTCCGCGTTGACATGACAATGACGGCGCGCGGCTGCCCCATGCACCGGTACATGACTGCTGACGCTCGCCAGAAGCTGCTCCAGCTGCCAGGCGTCAAATCGGCAGAGGTCAATGTAGTGTGGGACCCACCCTGGAACCCCACCATGATGACCGAAGCGGGGCGCAAGGCCCTTGGCTGGAGCTAACCGCGCACTACCGACAGCAACTCTGATACTGAGGGAGCGGGGCGCGGCTCTGCAGCAATGTCATATCCGACAGGCAGCGGCCGCGCCTCTCCATGCCCTGGGAAGAATAAAACATGACAACTGAAGCAGACGTGCGCGAGGCATTGCGTGGCGTGACATTCCCAGGCTACAGCAGAGACATCGTCTCCTTCGGGATGGTGTCCGCAGTGTTCGTGGCCGGCGCCAGGGTCACTGTGCGCCTAGCAGTCGCGTCAGAAGACCCGGCCAAGCTCGAACGTCTGCGCCTGGATACCGCTCGAGCCGTCGGCGGCCTGCCTGGCGTGACAGCAGTCGAGGTCGAGGTCGTGTCCCCGCCGACCACAGGGCGCGGGCCTCAGCCCACAGGGGGTGGTCTCACCGGCGTCAAGAAAGCGATCGCCGTTGGCAGCGGCAAGGGCGGCGTGGGAAAGACCACTGTGGCCGTCAATCTCGCTGTCGCACTGGCTGAGCGTGGACTTGACGTTGGCCTATTGGACGCAGATGTCTATGGTCCCAACGTCCCTCGCATGATGGGCGTCTCTGGACAGCCGCAGGCCAGCGACGGCAAGATCCTTCCCCTGGTAAGCTATGGCGTGAAGGTGATGTCCCTCGGCTTCTTCGTTGGCGCCGACACGCCCGTGATCTGGCGCGGGCCGATGGTCGGCAAGCTCATTGACCAGTTCATCACTGACGTTGCATGGGGACAGCTCGATGTTCTGCTGGTTGACCTGCCTCCCGGCACAGGCGATGCCCAGCTCAGCCTGAGCCAGGCGCTGCCCCTGGATGGCGCCATCATTGTCACTACACCGCAGCCTGTGGCCTTGGAGGATGCCATCAAGGGACTGCTCATGTTCCAGAAAGTCAATGTGCCCATTGTAGGCGTGATCGAGAACATGAGCTACTTTGTCTGTCCCCACTGCCACGAGCGCACGGACATCTTCTCCTATGGTGGGGCCGCCAAGGAATGTGAGCGGCTGGGTGTCCCCTTCCTTGGGGAGATTCCCCTCGACCCCACGATCCGGCAAGGTGGCGACGAAGGCAAGCCCATCCTCATCGCCGCGCCCTCTTCGCCCCAGGCCGATGCCTTCCGACGCGTCGCAGGGCAGCTCACGCCAGAGGGGGCGCGCAAGGGAATGCCCCGCTCCTTTCTGGGGTCTGTGCTTGATGGCCTCCGCTCATAGACGACGCCCTGCCGCTCCATGTCTCAGCGGCAGGGCGTTGGCGATCCATGCGCATGAATGGTCGCTCAAACGTCGTATCGCAGTAGGTCCCGATATGTTTCTCTGCGGCGCCAAAGGGTGGCGCTCCCTTCCGCTACACCTACAATGGCCGGTCGCAGCGCCAGATTGTAGTTGGACGCCATGGCCAACGAGTACGCCCCACAGCTCGCCACAGCGACCAGGTCGCCCGGCACCAGACGCGGAAGGCTTGTCTCGTGCACAAGGATGTCGCCGGCCTCGCAGTAGCGGCCCGCAAGGGTCACCACCTCTGCTGGTTGGTCCGTGACACGATTGGCTGCCACGGCTGTGTAGCGAGCGCCGTACAGGGCAGGGCGAATGTTGTCTGCCATGCCGCCGTCCACGAAGACAAAGCGGCGCACCCCCGGAACGTCCTTGCTCGCCCCCACCGTGTACAGGGCCACCCCCGCCTGAGCCACTACCGCCCGCCCTGGCTCCACAATCAGCGTCGGCAACGGCAACCCAAGCTCACGGCACCGCCTCTTGACCGCCTCTGTCATTGCTTCGGCGACCTGGGCAGGCTGGGGAGCATCTTCGTCTGGAACGTAGCGCACGGCCCATCCTCCGCCGAGACTCAACTCTCCAGGGATGTAGCCCAATCTGTCGCGCACCTCGCCAGCAAAGCCTAGCAGCACCTCGGCGGTCTGGCGGTACGGTTCAACATCGTGAATCTGGGATCCAATGTGCGCGTGGTAACCCATGAGCCGAAGGGACGCAGCCGACAGCGCCTGTCTGACGGCCTCGGCTGCCTGCCCGCCGGCGATGGGCAAGCCGAACTTGGAGTCGGCAACGCCTGTGGCGACGTATCTGTGTGTATGGGGGTCAACGGCCGGTGCGAGACGCAACAGGATTGGCGCTGGCGTGGCCTTGCCCTGCGTCATGCTTGCCAGCATGCCAAGCTCCTGCACATTGTCAACGACGATGCGCCCTACCCTTTGACGCAGCGCCATCGTCAGTTCGTGCTCGCCCTTGTTGTTGCCGTGGAAGTACACGCGTTCGGGCGGGAAGCCAGCCGCCTTGGCGACATGCAACTCGCCACCCGACACCACGTCGAGGTAGAAGCCCTCCTCGTGCAGCAGGCGCAGCAGACGGATGCACAGAAGGGCCTTGCCTGCGTAGGCCACGCGCACGTCAGGATAACGCGCTGAGAAGGCCGAGAGGTGGGCACGACACTGGGCGCGAAGCGTCGCCACGTCGAAGACGTAGAGCGGCGTGCCGAACTCGCGCGCCAGATCAACCGTATCGCAGCCTCCGAGGGTGAGGTGGCCACGGTCACTCACAGCAGCCGTGATGGGGAAAAGGGACAACAGATGGGCTATCACGGACGCCGCTCCGGGGGCATGCAGTCCCTCACACAGGCGCACCTCGTAGCCTGGCCACAAGAGGAGGCAACACCCGCAGCACCTCGTCTATGTCGTCATCGGTGTTCTCGTTGCCAAGCGAAAGGCGAAGCGCGCCCAGGGCACGCTGGCGTGGGATGCCCATGGCCTTGAGTACGTGGGAAGGCTCCAGGGAACCGGCCGCGCAAGCGGAACCACTGGAGGCAGCAATCCCTGCCGCGTCCAGTGCGATCAGCAGGGCGTCGGCGCGCACGCCATCGAAGCAGAAGCTGGCGTTGTTCGGCAGGCGCTCCTGGGGATGCCCGGTCAGGTATGCCCGTGGCACGCTAGATAGAATGCCCCCGATCAAGCGGTCGCGCATGGCCCGCAAACGTTGGTTCTTGCGCTCTCTGTCCTCGTAGGCGAGGGTCAGGGCCTGGGCCAGCCCCACAATGTACGCCACGTTCTCCGTGCCGGAACGGAGACCTCGCTCTTGCCCACCGCCGGTTAGCGCGGGGAGCAGGGTCGTGCCCCTACGCACGTACAATACCCCCACCCCCTTGGGGCCATAGAACTTGTGGGCCGACAGCGAGAGGAGATCCACGCCCAGGTCGTCCACCTTGATGGGGAGCTGGCCACCCGCCTGTACTGCATCGGTGTGGAAGGCGATGCCTGCCTCTCGCGCCAGGCGACCGACGGCGGCCAGCGGGTAGGTGGTGCCCACCTCGTTGTTGGCATACATGATTGAAATGAGCACGGTGCGTGGTGTAATGGCTGCCCGCACGGCATCGGGATCCACCCGCCCGTATTGGTCTACGGGCAAGTTGGTGACCTCGGCCCCGAAGTGCTCGACCAGTTGCTCGCAGGTATGCGAAACAGCGTGGTGCTCCACTGAACTGGTGATGATGTGATTGCCTTTGGCACGCAAGGCGAAGTACACACCGCGTAGGGCCAGGTTGTTGCTCTCGGAGCCGCAGGCGGTGAAAACAATCTCGTCCGGGCGTGCGCCCAGGATTCCCGCCACGTCTTCCCGTGCCTGGGCCACTGCCTGCTGGCTGATCTGCCCCAAGCGATAGATGGAACTCGGATTGCCATAGCGTTCCGTGAAGTATGGCAGCATGGCCCCCACCACCCGCGGATCAACTGCAGTGGTTGCTGCATGGTCCATATAGATCATCTGTGGCTCCTTTCGTGCCGAATCCGGGGGCAAGTATACATCACAGGTACGCGACATGCAACACGGAAGCGGGCACCATCAGGGTCCAGCCCCGCCGATTCAGCCAGCGATGGGGCAAAGATGCTCGCGGGTGGGGGGCGCACGGTTGGGAGCACCCTGCTGGACCTCTTGCGCCGCACTCGCAGGCGGCGTCAGTCTATGCTATAATGCAGACGCACACACACCATCTTGGGCCGCGCGATCCCAGCCGCAGCAGGGTCTGAGGACTGTAGACTTTGCGGCTCCACAGCCGGCCAGCAGAGGCTAGCATGGCTCTTCGTCCCGGCATCAACCAAGAGCACCTGCTCTCGCGCCTGAAGGCCATTCAGATCACCATGCGCGACGCCATTCGCACCGGTATGCTGACCACCCCCGCCTCCGACCGGTCAGCGGTCTCCCACAGCGGCTCCGGCGATACCATTTACGCCCTGGACCGCGGCGTGGAAGATGTCCTGCTGCGGGAGTGTTTGGCATGGGCAGCGGAGCAGCCGTTCCTGCTTATTGCGGAAGGACTTGCCGGGAATGGCGAGCGCGTCCTACCCACCACTGCGACCAGCATGGACATCCGCTTTCGGCTTATCTTCGATCCTGTGGACGGTACCCGTGGCTTGATGTACGATAAGCGCAGCGCGTGGATCCTCGCGGGCTTGGCTCCCGACCATGGGCCAGCCACCAGCCTGGCCGACATCGTGCTGGCAGTCATGACCGAGGTGCCCACCACCAAGCAGTACCTTGCTGACATCCTCTGGGCAATGCGGGGCCATGGGGCGCAGGGGGAGCGTCATAACCTGCTCACGGGCGAGATCACTCCGCTACTCGTGGCGCCAAGTCAGGCCACCAGCCTGGCCCATGGCTTTGCTAGTCTCTCCAAGTTCTTCCCGGGCCGCAAGCCGGTGATCGCCCAGATCGAGGAAGCCCTCGTGCGCGAGATAGAGGGCACAGACGAGCCAGGCAAGGTGCGCGTGTTCGATGACCAGTACATCTCCACAGGCGGGCAACTCTACGAGCTGATTGTGGGCCACGATCGTTTCAACGGCGACATACGAGCTGCCCTCCGCCATGCTTCACATCTGCCGGGAGACCCGCCGGCCCTGGCTGTCCACCCCTACGACGTCTGCACAGAGCTGATCGCCCGAGAGGCTGGTGTCATCGTCACCGACCTCGCCGGCAGGCCGTTGTCCGCCCGGCTGTGCGTGCACGAAGACGTGTGCTGGTTTGGCTATGCCAACGCGCGACTTCGTGCTCGCCTGGAGCCTGCATTGCAGCGCATCCTGCGCGAACACGGGCTGCTCCCGTGTGTCTGCGAGCATGGGTGACAACGGATCAAGGCAAGCCTGCATTACCATGGAGTCGAGGAGGTACGTATGTCCGATCTCGTCCTGGCCGTGGATGTCGGGGGCACGCGTACGCGAGCGGCGGTCGTGAACGACCAGGGCCGCGTGCTGGCACGGACAAGCTTCGCCACGCGGCCCGAGCGAGGCGTGGACGACACACTCGCCCGCATTGACAGCGCTGTCCGCCAGGTGCTGGGAACGACACCCCTTGCCGACGTCCGTGGCATCGGGGTGACAGCACCCGGCCCCCTTGACCCATGGACGGGGGAGCTTTTCTCACCGCCGAACATGCCTGGATGGGAACACGTGCCACTGAAGCAATACATAGAGGAGAGATTTGGTCGGCCAACGCTGGTCGGCAATGACGCGAATCTTGCTGCTCTGGGTGAGCATCGCTTCGGAGCCGGGCGCGGCGTCAACGACATGATCTACCTCACCATCAGCACTGGCATCGGTGGCGGCGTCATTCTCGGTGGCAAGCTCTTCGTCGGTGCCCATGGCTTCGCCGGTGAAGTCGGACACCAGACAGTCGAAGCACGTGGGCCACGCTGCAATTGCGGCAACATCGGCTGCTTGGAAATCATGGCTTCCGGGCCAGCCATCGCTCGCGAGGCCCGCAGCGCCATTGCTGCTGGCGAGGCAACGTCTATGCTTGAGCTGGCTGGCGGCAAGGTGGAAGCGATCACGGGGGAGCACATCACGCAGGCGGCCTTGGCTGGCGACGCCCTCGCGCGCAGCCTGTACGCTCGCGCAGGCTTCTACATCGGTGTGGGTATTGTGAACCTCATCCACCTGTTCAACCCCGACCTCTTTGTGCTGGGCGGCGGCGTGACTAATGCCGGCGAGCTACTCTTCGCTCCCATTCGGCAGACCGTGGACGAGCGGGCCATACCCATCATGCGCAAGGGCGTGCGCATTGAGCGGGCCGAATTGCGCGACGACGTCGGCCTACTGGGGGCCACAGCGTTGGTGCTCCAGCAAGGTCTGTGAGACAGCGGCTGGGGCCTTGCCATTTCGTGGCAATTGTGGTATGATATGATTGCGAAGTCTCTATTGACTGGAGGAGGTGCGGTATGCCAGAGCCAACGGACGGATGTGTCCGACCAGCACGCGGGCCAATCGTGCCCGCCAGTGATGCGGCCGCCACTGGGTCTGCCCCACAACAGGAGGTGAAACGTATGCAGGCACGCGTCGGAAAACCAGCTCCAGACTTCGAGGCCAACGCCTTCGTCGGCGGTGGCTTCAAGCCCATCAAGCTGTCAGACTACAAAGGACAGTGGGTTGTCCTCTGCTTCTATCCAGGGGACTTCACCTTCGTTTGACCCACCGAGCTGGCGGCAGTTGCCGCCCGATACGGGGAACTGCAGAAACTTGGCGTGCAAGTCCTCGCCATGAGCACGGATAGCCGCTTCGTTCACAAGGTGTGGCAAGAGGAAGAGCTCTCGAAGATGGTGCCCGGGGGCGTGCCCTTCCCCATGCTAAGTGACGGCGGCGGCAAGATTGGGGCCGTCTATGGGGTGTACGACGAGGAAGCAGGCGTCAACATCCGTGGACGGTTCATCATTGATCCCGATGGCATTATCCTGGCAATGGAGGTGCTGACGCCCGAGGTGGGGCGCAACTTCGGCGAGCTTGTGCGCCAGGTGAAGGCGTATCAGCACGTCAAGGCCACCGGTGAGGTCACACCTGCAGGCTGGCAACCCGGCGAACCGGGACTCAAGCCCGGCCCTGCCCTGGTCGGCAAGGTCTGGCAGGCGTGGAAGCCCAAACCGACCTCGTAGTAGGCTCTCGCTTCTGCTCGCGCGAGGGGGTGTGCAGCCCGATTGCACACCCCCTCCTTTGTTGCCGGCGCTGGCCGCGCTACCTGACCGTGCGCTGGAGACGGGGCTGAACCTCGAGGCGGCGGAGGCCTTCCCGTCCCCTGACCACGGGAGCAGGCTGCGGCTCCTTGAATCGAGAGGGCGGGGCAGACACGCCTCGCACTACCGGCTGCCAGTTGGCCAGGATGACGGGCAGGACAATCCGGTTCGCAAGACCCTGCGCTGGCGTCTCTGTGGGCGTCGGCTCGGGCGTTTCTGTCGGTGTCTCTGTCGGCATCCCTGTCGGCGTCTCTGTCGGGGTTCTTGTAGGTGGCACGAGCGTCGGAGTGCTTGTTGCAGAAGGCGTGCGCGACGGTGTTGTGGTTGGCGTATCAGAAGGGCGGACTGTCGTTGTGGCCGAACGCGTGGGCGTACGCGTTGCACTTGGCGACGCCGTGCGCGAAGGCGTGGCAGTCGGCAGGGCGGTGGCGGTCTTGCTAGGCGACGGGGTGAACGAGGGCACCGGCGTCAGGGTCGGCGTAGCCGACGCCATGACCGTTGGCGTTGCGGTGCGGGTCGTTGTCGCCGTTGGTGTGACCGTGTAGGTCGCCGTTGTGGTCGGTGTGGAGGTGCGCGATGGCGACGCCGTGCGCGTGAGCGTTGCTGTGAAGGTCGGCCCACCGGGTGTTGCCGTTGCCGTGGGCGTTGGCGTGATCGTATTCGGGCAGATGTTGGCGCGAATCATGTTGTAGCCGACGAATTCGCCGTCTAGCCAGAAGTCATAGTGTTCGATCCACGTTTGGCCACCATCCTCGCTGTAGAAGTTGATGCCAACCGGAATGGTCAGACTGTCGTCAACCATGATGGATGGTATCGTGCCAGTCATGCCTCCCAGATAGTGGATGCCCACCAGGAATGGATCGCCATTCGCGACCACGATGTTCTGTGCCGATAAATCAATGGCGGCCAGATCTGGATACAGCGTCGTCACCACAGTGGGGGTAGAGGCGCCCAAGAGCTGAGCAGGCTGGCCATTGCTCATAGCGTACACCTCTGCCTGCACATGGGCCGACGAAGCCGAGCCCGGGAAGCTGAACAGATAGAAGCTCACACGGTTCACCTTCAGTGGATACTGATCAGGCTGGGCCTGCAGCACACTAGCCACAACGTCTCCGGCCGCCCAATCCTGATAGAAGCCCAATTCTGTGCCACTGTCGTTCTGGACAACGACTGCGCACGTGGGCGTAGAAGTCGGAGTCGCCGTGGGGAAGGTAGGCGTCGGTGTACGCGTCTGCGTGGGTGTACGCGTCGGCCGGTAGTCCACGTAATTGCGGCAGCCGCCGACGCGGATCATGGCGTAGCCGACGTTGACGGGATCCCCCCATACGGCATAGTGTTCATACCATGTCTGGCCGCCATCGAAACTGAAGAAGTTGGTACCGAACGGGATGCCCAACTGGTCATCAAAGAGCGGAGATGCCAGCGGTGGAGGTTCAGGCCCCAAGTAGTGCAACGCCACCACATAGGTCATAGGCGATGAGAGCAGGATGTCGGCAGCGGAGATGTCCAGGGTTGCCACATCCGGCCAGAAGGTCGTGAGGGTAAAGGGACCAGAGACAGCCAGCAGCGACCCAGGCTTCCCGCCCTGGATGTCATATACCTCCACCTGGAGGCGGACGATGTCGCTCGGCGTGGGCGTGGGCGAGGGCCACCGATACAGGTAGAAAGCCACATTGGTCAGCCTGAGGGGGAAATCCTGGTCTGGCGGGCGGTAGGCGATACCGAAGACGTAGTCTGTCTGTGCGCCGCCGGCGTAGTACCAGGTCGCATTATCATTATCGTGCTGGTCCCAGTAGGGCGTGCACCCTACGGTGGACGTTGGCGTCGGCGTGAAGGTACGGGTTGCGGGGGGAGACCCGGTCACGGTACGCGTGGGCGTGCCAGTGCGAGTGGGGGTCTGAGAAATAGTGGGCGTGCTGGTGATGGTAGGCGTCTGAGTGCGGGTGCCGGTCTGCGATGGCGTTGGAGTCTTGGTCGGCGTCCCGCCGGGACCTGGGCATGCAATCAGCGCGACATCGTCAACATAGAAGTTGGTTAGCCACTGGGAGTTGTTGGTCGAGATGACGACGACCTGCACCGTCTGCCCGGCGAAGGCGCTAACGTCTGCGGTCTTCTGCACCCACGTCTGCGTCGCGTCGTTGTCGGTGACTGTCAACACGCGGGTGTGCACAATGCTGCCAGAAGGATTGCGCAGTTCCACCCACATGCGGTCCCTCTGGGCGTCGTCCGTAGGGTCCTCGTTGGTTGTGACCAGGTACCAGTATGAGAGCTGTGCAGTCCCGGCGGGTGCGATCGTCACCGTCTGGCTGATGATGCTCAGCTCGTTCTCTGCGCCGCCGAGCCAGGCCACCCAATACCCCGAATGCGGAAGGATCTCGAGGCTGGTAGATGGGGAGTAGAGCAGCGGCCATTGATTCAGCGAATACTCGCGCCAGGCCGTCTGCGACCTGCCCTGCTCGAAGTCACCGTTCACCACCACGTTGACGCACCCCGTCGGCGTGGGCGATGGCGTGGCAGGCGGCGTGCCAGTGGGCGTGGGCGTGCCAACAGCGGAGACCGCGCCCTTCGCAATGTAGATGTCTTGATTCCCAGAGCGGGTGTCTACCCACACCGGATAGACAGCCATGTCGGTTGCCGCGATGCCGCTGTAGTCGCCGATGAATTGTCCACTGAACCCGATCGTCGGATTCGCCGCCGCGGTACTCACGCGCTGGTTTGCCTGGAATGTGTTGCCGTTGTCCTGCGATGTCGTGTAGTAGGCATGATACGTGAGATTCGACGGGTCGTCTCGCCGGTCAAACCACGTAACATGGATGTGGCCATTGGGGCCTACGGCGACCCATGGGAAGAACTGGTCCTTCTGGTTGAGCACTGCATCGTCGTTGAGCCGCTTCGGAGTACTCCACATCACCCCTCTATCCGTGGATCGGATGAAAAAGATGTCCGCGTCCCCATAGCGGTAGTCGGCCCACACGACGTACACGTAGCCGTTGACTGGGCTCACGGCAATGGAGGGGAAGCTATTGACGCGAAAGAGGCTGCCAGGGAGCGGGCTGGGAAGCTCCAGCACTACCGTCGCCTGTCGCTCGGGGCCGAAAGTAGCTCCGCCATCGGTGGAGACCGCCACGTTGATGACGCTGCCCACCCATTCCACCTGGCTGATGTAGGCCACGTACAAGGTACCATCAGGCCCGACAGCAGGCACTGAACCCTGGTTGGCCAACGCCGTGCTGATCCTCTGCATCTGCCACGTGGAACCACCGTTAGTTGACCGCGCCAGCCAGATGGGAGAGGCCGCGTAGTGGTTGCAGTCGGTGCCTCCCTCAAAGCGAGACCAGCTCACATACACCGTCCCGCTGTAGGGACTGCCGCTGCGATCAACTGCGCTGTAGGGCTTGTCGTGGAAGACGGCGCCAATGTTGTCGGTGACCACCATGGGTGCGCCCCAGCTCGCCCCTCCGTCTGCCGACTTCCAGACCCTGAGACCACCCACGTTGCACAGCACGCTGCTGGGGTCCTGTGGATCGCGCTGAAAGGTGATGGCGGAGAAGTAGGCGTTGCCCGTGGCATCAAATGAAACCGACGGGTCTCCGCCGGAGTGGGCAGCGGGGATGCCGGGCAGGATGTTGCTGGTCCACGTCGCGCCCTCGTTGTTGCTGTAGGCGTATCCCGGCTTGCCGATGCTCGTGCGGTAGTCATTGGAACCCACGATCAGGTTCATCGGATTGGTGGGGTTGATAGCTACCGCAGGCTCGTTCTGGTGCAGGTCGTTCTCGGTGACCCTTGTGTTAGGCCCAAAGGTGGCAGCAAGACCCGGGCCAAGGTCGGGTGCTGCCGTCAGACCTACCGTGGGCACCACGGCTACAACGCCGGACACGCGGTCGGCCAGAGGTCGTAGGGCGGGAGGGGGAGGTGCGTCCGGGGGGTCGGCGAGAGCGCCAGAGGCGCTGAGGAGAAGAACTGCTGCAACAACAAGCGCAGAGGATGCGACGACGCCGGGAAGTCCCCGGCGTAAGGACGCAAGGCGCGACCTCATTCCGATCTCCTATTGGGCGATGTGCCAGTGCCTTCCGCTGGAAGTAACGAGACACGGGCAATCTGGATACTGCGCGACAGGCGCAAGCCTTGCCGGCTCCCCGCGTCGGCAGCGCAGGCATTGTAACGCAGAGGGACGGAATCTGTCAACACAGACGCGACTGGTGCAGCAATTCCAAATATGGCGCTGCTCGGGGGAGGAACCTCAGTTGACAAGGCGCTCTGGGGGCCAGATCCCTCCGCTGAGGTTGGTTTTCGGCTCCAGATGGGGAGTCCCTACCCCTGCCCGTCCCATATTTG
>DAOUCN010000209.1:0-4419 GCA_034431995.1 Chloroflexota bacterium
CCTCTGCTCTAGCGACGAGGCGCGCTGGCAGATCGTCAGCTCCAAGGCCCTGCTGGAAGAGAAGCTTGGGCAGCCCGTCCGTTTCTTTGCCTATCCATCGGGTCGCTACACGCCTGATACACTAACGTTAGTGCACAACGCAGGCTTCGTGGGCGCAGTCGGTACTGCCTACGGCGCCACCCACACGCTGGCCGACGTGTATGTCCTGCGGCGGGTGCGCGTCCGGGGCGCCGACTCGCTGGAGCAGTTTGCTATCAAGCTCGTCCAGGCTCCCTAGATCTGGAGTGCATGCTGTGCCTTTGTATGAATTCCGTTGCAACCGTTGTCACCGGGTGTTCGGCCTGCTGGTGCGCAGCTTCCAGCACGAGGTTGCTGCCTCGTGCCCGCGCTGTGGCTCAACCAATGTCCGCCGCCTGGTGTCTCGCTTCGCCGTCCTGCGCTCAGAGGAGAGCCGGGCCGACGAGCTTGCCGATGTGGCAACAGACATGGGCGATCTCGATGAGAATGATCCTCGTTCGATTGCCCGCTGGGCCCGACGCATGAAAAACGAGATCGGCGAGGATGTGGGGCCCGAATTCGACGAAATGGTAGATCGCCTGGAGGCGGGGGAATCGCCGGAGAGCATCGAGCAATCCCTGGGCGGCGCTCTCCCTGGCGGGGGCGAGGCAGAGACACTCGAATGAGCGGCTTGGCTGCCCTGGCCTACGCTGTCCTCGTCGCCACGACCTTGATGGTAGCGCTCTTTCTCCTCAGCCGCGCCCTGCTGCGCTTTGCTCTCCTTCCGTTGAGCGCTGCTTTCTCAACCTCAGGTTTCAACCTGATACTTTTCTATCTGCTGATCCTGCCGGGAACTATCGTGCACGAGGTTAGCCACTACCTGGCCTGTATCCTGACAGGTGTGCGGGTGCGCGAAGTCAGGCTCTTCTCGCCCCAGAAGAACGGCGCCATCGGCTGGGTCATCCACGACCAGGCCGACATGGTGCGGAGAAACATCATTGCCTTTGCTCCTTTCGTCGGCGGCAGCCTGGCCATCTATGGACTGGTGCGCATCGGTCTTCCCTTTGGCCAGCTCGACCCCCTCGCCCTTGCGCCCAATGATCCGGCTCAGGGCTTCGTTGCCATTGTGGGCGCTATTGCCGACTCTCTGAGGGCAGCAGACACGCGCCAGCTCGGAACATGGGTGTCGCTCTACCTTCTCTTTTCCCTGGGTTTCGCCGTAGCCCCCAGCCCTCCAGACCTGGGCCATCTCCTGGCCGACGCGGGCATCGTGCTCTGTATCGCCGTGGTTGTCGTTGCACTCGACGATCAATTCAGCCTGGGCCTGGGGCAGAGCTCCCTGTTGAACGGTGTAGCCACTGCCCTCGCGCGGGGGCTACAGCAGCTCAATGCCCTGTTGCTCTTCTCCTGCGCCGTGGTCGCTCTCGGCGCAGTAGTGATTATCCCCGTCTCGTTGCTGGCATACCGCATTCGCGCCGGCTTCTCGTAGGCACATCATTGTCCGGAGGAGGTACGGATGGCAAATCCCCACCCACCGCAGCCTGGCGCTCCCATGCAGATCAGCATGGAGTTGCCCGGTGATCTGGAAGCTGTTTACTCGAACTTCGCTCTCATCACCCACACGCCCTCGGAGGTCATCATAGACTTCGCCCGCATCCTCCCCAACGTGCCCAAGGCCAAGATCTATGCTCGCATCGTGGTGACGCCAATGAACGCCAAGCTCCTACTGCGGGCATTGGGCGAAAACATCGAGAACTACGAGAAGCAATTCGGGGAGATCAAAACGCCCGACCAGACCTTTGGGCCTGCCCATCAGCCTATGGGCTTTGTGAAGAAATAGCAGACCTCCCGCAGGACGTGACACCCGCGGGAGGTTCGCAATCAAAGGCTCAGCCTGCTTGTCTCAGCGGAAGACGACCCTGAACTCCTGATCGGTGTTCAGCTTCGCCTCAAAGACCACCACGTTGCCATCAATTGCTTTGGGAGCCGGGCTCGCCGCGACCACGCTCGTTCCTGGCGGGGGCGAGACGGTTACCCGTAGCGGATGGGCCCAGGTGCCGGCCTGCTTCTGCACCACGAGCCTGTACTCCAGGCCGTTCTTCGCCTTCGTCACGACGCTGTTGGGCAAGTAGTAGCCCAGAACGATCTGCTGCGTCTCTTGCGGCGCCAAGACCTGCCAGGTGGCGAAGACCTGCTTGCCCGTCTCGACGCCCAGTAGCTCCATGTCACCACCCTCGACATTGGCAATGGCCGTCGTCCCCTCTGGCGTGTAGATGCGCAGGTAGTTCCAGTAGCATCGCTGAATCATGAGGTCGTAGCTGCCCTCGTAGATAGGCTCATGGATGCACTCGACGGTGCGCGTGGTTGGGTTCCGGTATTCCACTGTCACGCGTCCCTGTGCCAGCCCCGCCGCGTCAATCCGCACCTGATAGTCTATCCTCCGCTCCACGATGGCGTTGGCCTTGTTGAATCCCATGTTTGTATCTACCACAAACAGATAGTCGCTGGTCGTGGCGGTCACCGCCCCGTCCCAATTGCTTTCTCGGGCGAATCCTCCGCCGTAGGGATCGCGCAGGTAGACCAGAACGTGCTTTTCATTGAGTGTCTGAAGCACCGCCTTGCCGAAACGCGTGAGATTGATCGAGCCGGCATCCTCCTCCAATTTCTTCCGCATGGCGTCCATGAGAACGTTCATGAACTCCTTGCGCTCACGCCACCAGCCCTTCGTTCGTATGTGGGCATCTGGGGGTGCCCAGTATTCACGCATCTTCTGGATTGCATTCTCGGCGGTCACCAGGTCGTTATCGTACTCCGGCACAACGACGCCGCCCAACCCGCCGACGAGGATCTGCAATGCAAACTGGTCTGCCGCAATGACTCCATCTACCTGGAGACTGAGATCCAGCTCCGCGAAGTACTCGGCGGCCTTCGCCGATGTCGCGAAATCGGGCCAGAAGTTGCTATCCCGAAACACCCACAATTGCGCATCCATGTAGCGTAGCAGCGGCTCCGGTGCTGGCGGATGATCCCTCTCCCAGTTGTCCACCTGATAGCCGTCTCGGAAGTCGAGCCGGGTGATCTTCCCCCTGTCCACGGTCAGCAGGCCGATGGCCGTGATGAAACCACCTGTTGGGCGTATCTCGTCGTTGTTCTCTGCCAGGAGCAAGTAGGTGCGTGGGCGGACCGCCCCCAGGAGATCGGGGGCGACCGTCGCCGCCTGGGTTGCCGCCCGCAGAGCTGGTAGATACTTGTCCAGACGATCTAGTTGCTTCGTCAGCAGAGGATGCAGGCGTGTCGTGTCAATGGCGGCTCGCTCCGCAACTGCCTGCTCGATCAGCGCCTGCGCGTCCACCAGACGTGGCTGCGCCTCAATGAGCGGCGCCAAGAGGCGCTCCGTAATGCTGCCTCTGTCCTCCCCGCTGGCCGGTTTGTCGCCAAAGGCCACGTCCAGCAGCGGGTCCACTGCCTCCAGCGCAGTGCCCGCGGCAGCGAGCAGGTAGTCACCCATGGCGACAAGATGGGGCACCGCCTCGATGCTGGAGCCGAATCGCGGCACCCAGCCCAGCTTGGCAGCCAGGGGAAGGAAGGGCGCGACGTCTTCCTTCAGAGCCCGGAAGTCCTGCTGCCCGCCTTCCAGTTCCTGGCGCAGCACCTGGAGCATCTCCTTGGCCGAGCCCGCCCGCTTCGCCTGTCCGTCCCCCTCTGCGATAGACTCCACCTTGTCCAGGCGGTGTTTGATGGCCGTCACATCGCGGTAGACGCGCATCCCCTTGCTTGCAGCAAGGGCAAGCACACCTACCAGGGCTGCCACCATAACCAGGATGAGAACACGAAAAAGCCAGTTTCGGATGCCTCGGCCTGAAGCCGACATGCTGCCCTCCCAGCGCGGCAGTTGTGCACTACCAGATCTCACGAAGTCACCACACAGCCTGCCGTGTCAAGGCAGGTCTCCGATGGTCACGTAGCGCACTCCTGACATCAGAGCAAGCTCACAAACGGTGAGGAGAAAAGCGGACAGCCCCGGTGCCACTGCGTCCCGCCAGCCATCCGCCCGCCCGACCGACCTGCTGAGCGCCACCACAAGCACCAGGTTGATCAGGCACAACTCAAGCAGGAGCCCACCTATCCCTAGCACGGCGACGGGGTAGTAGAGCATCGCTGCCTGTGACTCAACCAGGAGGAAACACGCACCGAGAACAGCCAGCCCTCCTATCAGGTCGTTCCACGCAGCCACGGATGACACGTCCGCCATCTGGCGCCACAGGGTGCCATTTGCCGCGGGCAGAAGCAGACAGGCCATTGCCATACCCGCCAGCAAACCCGTGGCCAGACGCAGACGCAGGTCAGGATGGTACGCATGGGGCAGGCCCAGATCGTACAATGTCGCGTTGAGACCGTCCACACCCATCAGCACAATGAAAC
>DAOUCN010000210.1:0-26095 GCA_034431995.1 Chloroflexota bacterium
CCACAGAGAGGTTCTTCACATCAGAAAGCCAACAGCAGCGCCACTACTTGGTCGTGCGCTGGAAGGTCAGGAAGAAGCTCACGTGGTGCTTCATGGGCAAGCCCATGCCCGCCACTTTGTCGCTAGGCAGGCCATCCACCCACACGCTGTACGATCCCAGCATGCCATACATGGGGAAATTGGCCCCGTACTCCGGGAAGGGCTTCTTCTCCATGACCATGTCAAACTTGCCGCCGTTCAGTACGCTCACCTTTTGTCCCAGAAGCCGGTTTCCGTTCTCGTCCAGGACCTCCACGTAGATATTGTGGTCGCCGCCGGGCAATCCCTGGGGGACAGGCTCACCGGCATCACGATAGAGGGCCTTCACCAGACGCCAGTACTGCTGCCCTTCGGCGACCTGGGCCGGCTCCAGCCGGATGCTGATCTTGTCAAGGCGACCATCCCAGACAAAGGGGAGTGCTGGCTTGGCGGCGGCTGCCGCCGGTGCCGCCGGTGCGGCCGGCGTCGGCTTGGGGATGGGCGTGGGCGTTGCCGTCGGCCTGGGGGCGGCCGCAATGCGGGCCGCGATCTTTGCCTGCTCTTCGCCGCCTGGGATTATTAGCTCCTGGTCAATGTTGATGAGAGCAGGATCCGCGATATCGTTGGCCTCGATCAAGACTTCTATGTCTACGCCGAACTGCTCGGCAATGGCCGACAGCGTATCGCCCGCCACCACCTTGTAGACGACTTCCGCCTGCGGCGTCGGAGTCGGTGCGGTCCTCGGCATCTGTGCCGGCGCTGGAGCAGCCGTCTGGGACACCGGCGAGGGCTTCAGCGTGACCAACTCGGCCAGCTTGATCATGGGAGCTTCTGCCGCGTCGAGCACGTTGCCCTGTACAGCTCCCGCCAGCGCAGGCACTGCGGCGCTCGGCCCTACAGCACCGCGTGCAGTGACCCCGACGACGCTCCGCTGGGCCGCCAAGCCTGCATGTACCGGCTTGGTCACGCTGCCGGCGATGGCCGACGGGATACTGACCACAGCCAGCCACACGACCAGCGCTCCAATGACGGCCAAACGTATCTTGGCAGCCAGACCCAGCTCAGCGAGCCACGACCTCAGAGCAGGTCCTAGAGGCTGACGCTGCACAGGGCGCTGTCGCCTGGACACGGCCATCGCGGGCACTGGTACTGCTATGGCAGGCCGAGCCTGGCTGACTACCGGTCTCGCCGCCGGTCTGACTGCCTGAGCGGACGTGGCAAGACCAAGCAACTGACGGTTCAGCCGTTCCATGCGAGCGGCGAAGCCTCGCGTCATGGTGAGTACAGCGGCGGGATGTAGCGGTAGGATGGCCTCGTAGTCGGCCCGCTTGAGCATCCACAACTCCACATCGCTGGCGGCCTCTGCGGTCACCTGGCGAGGCTCGTCCGCGATGAGGGCATCTTCGCCAAAGAAGTCGCCTGGCCCAATCTCACGGACCACTGCTCTCCCCGTTGCCGCGCCACCCAGAAGGCGCACCCGGCCCAACTCCACCAGGTACAGGGCATCGCTAGGCTCGCCTTCCGTGAAGATCGGCGCATCGCAGCGGAAATGGGCCGGACGCAGCTTCTGGGCCACGGCCACCAGGGCTTCCTCGGCCACGTCCGCAAACACGGGCATCGGCTTGAGAAGCAGGGTCACTTGCTGCTGGGCGCTGCGTGGGGGGCGATTGGCCAGGGCGTCGGCGACAGCCTGGCCGGCCTCGGGATTCTCGTTGAGGAAGGTCTGAAAAGCAGTGCGGGTCAAGACGAGGAGGGCGCAGTCTGTGGCCGCCACCACCGCCGTAGGACGCGGCCGATCGCTCAGGAGGGCAGCCTCGCCAAAGCTGCTCCCCTTATGGAGATGCGCCAACACCTCCGCTTGGCTTGCGGCACTCGTCTGCACCCTGACGATGCCCGACTTGACGAAGTAGAGCGCGTCCCCGGGCGCGCCTTCGCTGTAGATCACGTCACCGGACTCGTAGGTGCGCAGCTTCATGCGCCCGACGAGAGCCGTGAGGGCAGACTCAGAGAGAGTGGACAGGAATGGAACCCTCGACAGGTCATTCACCAGGTCAGATACCTCCTTGTGCTGGGTACGTGCGGGATACACGGGCGGCCGCCCCTTCCCCTGGTAGTGTGTGTCGACTCACAGCGTCGGTCCCCTAGCATTCCTGCCCCTACCATGTACGCTGGAACACAACCTCATACGAGTAGTGGCCGAAGCAGTTCTCGCACCTGCCAGGATCGACGCTGCAGTACCCTGAAGCGCGTTTCCAGTCGTCAGGCGGATAGTCGGTGATCAGCTGGTCTGCCGGCTGGCTTGTGTACGCCCGACCGGACGCATCCCCCACGACGGTCAGCCAGTAGACGCCCGCGCCATGGGCGATGGTAACCTTCCCGGGCGGATTGAACGGAGGTCCGGTGATGTTGTCCCTGATGTCCTTGGGCGTGGCGCCGTCCCACAGCTGATGGACCACAATGCCATTGAGCGGCTGCCCCACGGAGTCCACAACGGTCACGTAGAAATTGTTGTTGCCCATGCATTGCTTGCCGTTCTCATCCCGTGTCAGCATACGCTTCCTGACGACCACGAAGTCCACGCTAGGCGTAGGCGTGTTCGTCGGCCGCGGGGTGGCCGTCGGCGGTCGCGGCGTTGACGTCTTTGTCGGCGGCAGCGGCGTCGCCGTCAGGGTTGGCTGCGGCGTCGCCGTGTGCGGAGGCGCCGTTGGCGTGGCTGTTCGCGTTGGCGTTGGTGGGAGCGGCGTCGGCGTCGCGGTGTCTATCGGTGTGGGTGTGCTTGTTGCTCTGGGCGGCCTGGTGGGCGATGCCGTCGCCGTGGGCTCAACAAACGGCCCACATCCTACCAGCAGCCCACACAACAAGACGACCACCGCCGCAGCTACCATCCGCCGCCCTGTCCACCGTGCGGACTGTCGGCTTGTCGGAGCGCCGGCCGAGCGGTGGGACTGGCAATGCATGACCGGCGTAACCGGCATCACCTTCCCTTTACGCGAAGACCAGATGTTGATATAATACCGCGCAGGAGCAGTTATGCGCCTGGTGCCGAAGGTCGGATTCGAACCGACATGAGGGTTCACCTCACTCGCTTTTGAGGCGAGCGCGTCTGCCAGTTCCGCCACTTCGGCCAGATGTGCGATTCTTACAATCCATTCATAGTATACCGTAGAAGACCGTTCATGTCAAGAGGGGCACAGATGGGTGAAGCGGAGCTCATCACCCGCAGCCAGCGCGGCGATACCGGAGCCTTCAACCAACTGGTGCTTGCCTACCAGGAGGCGATCTTCAATGTCGCCCTGCGCATCCTGGGCGACCAGGAGGCCGCCGCCGACGCTACCCAGGACGCCTTTCTCTCCGCCTTTCAGGGCATCCGCTCCTTCCGTGGCGGCTCTTTCAAGGTCTGGCTCATGCGCATCGTCACCAATGCCTGCTATGATCAGATGCGCTCCCGCCAGCGCCACCCGACGGCTTCTCTCGACGCCATGCTGGCAGCCGACGATAATGGCTCCTCATCTCCTGGCTCCCTCCCCTCTCCTGACGAATCACCTGAAGATCGCGCCCTGCGGCGTGAGGTGCAGACCGAGGTGCAACGCGGTCTTCTGCTCCTCCCGCCGGACCAGAGAATCGCCGTCGTGTTGTCGGATGTCCACGGCTTGAGCTATGAGGAGATCGCTGCCGTCACTAGGACCAATGTGGGCACGGTAAAGTCCCGCCTGAGTCGCGGACGCGGCCGGCTGCGAGACCATCTGCGTCAGCGGGAACTTCTACCGTCCGTGGTGCGTCTATAGGATGGAAGGAAGAAGGCATGTTCAGAGTGGGCAAAGAAAAGCACATAACTGACCTCCTCTCATCATACCTGGACGGGCGCCTGACTGCCCGCGAGCGGGCGCAGGTCGAGGAGCATCTGGCCGCCTGTCCCGCGTGCAGTGCGGACCTCGAATCCCTGCGGGCCACCGTCCATGCCGTCAGGGCGCTGCCCACCGTGGCCGTGCCTCGCTCCTTCTACGTCCAGCCTGCGCCGCAGCCCCGACCGGCTTATGTGCTCCTGCGTCTGGCTACGGCAACCGTTGCCGCCATGCTGGTGCTCACCATGGCCGGCGATCTCTTCCTTCGTGTTTACCAGCCAGCCATGGCACCTGCTCCCGAGGCCCTGGCTACCATGCCCGCCGTGGCTGCGACTGACAGAAGAGAGCTGGCCGCTCCTGCCTCTCCCGCTCCCGCACCGTCTCTACTGGCCTCTCCGCCCCCTCCAACGGCGGAGGAGAAGGCCAGCGAAGCAGCTACCGCCCCAGCGTCAGCCAGTACGGGCCAACCAGCGGCTCCGACCCAGACCGCGCCTGCTCGGCCTGCCATCGAGGCTGCTCCGACGCTGACCAAGCCAGGAGAGCCAATCTATGGCATCAAGCTGGCGCCCACCGCCACGCTGACCCTGCCGGTGCCCGCGACGCCAACGCCCCCAGCGGGCGCCGGTGCACCACCAGCCCCCCTGACAGTGACGCAGACCAGGACCAAGCTGCCTCATACGCCGACGCCTCCCGCCACGGCCACCAGGACAGCGCCCACGGCCAGTCCGTCGCCTACCGCGGTGCCCAGCGCGCCGCCCGCAGCGGCAGTTCAGGCAATCGAGCCGGGCCCCACACCTGTGACCGCGCCGTCGCTTCTGGGCCTGGACGAGACCACATTGCGCTGGATCGAAGGCGGGCTTGTCGCGCTGCTGGCTGTGTTGGCGGCAGCGACAGTCGTCGTGCGCCGGCTGACGCAACCGCCGAGCCGCCTGCCTTGACAGGCGACCGTGTTCCCCCTATAATGCACTGTGCCCAAACCCTGAGCCGCAGCAGGGGCGAGCCATGCTCGCCCCTCTCGTGCGTCTGGGGAGATCGCAGCGAGGAGGTCGCCAACAGTGCCGCCCTATGTCGGGAGCATCGCCCCCCATGGTGGTACGCTCGTCAATCGTATCCTGCAGGGAGCAGAGCGAGATGCCGCCCTTGACCGCGCCAGAAACCTGCCCGCCATCGTCCTTGGCCCCACGTCCATCTCTGACCTTGAACTCCTGGCGGTGGGCGCATACAGCCCCCTGACTGGTTTCCTTACCTCTGCCGACTACCGGAGCAGCTTGCACGACATGCACCTTACCTCCGGCGTTGTTTGGCCCATCCCGGTGACCCTGGCAGTCTCCGCCGAAGAGGCGCGCCGCTTGCCCGAAGGCCGCGATGTAAGCCTATGCGAGCCTGACGGCCGTCCGCTGGCCCTTATGAGCGTGGCCGAGACCTTCGGCTACAACAAGCAGGAAGAGGCACAGAAGGTTTATCGCACTACCGACGCCAATCATCCCGGCGTTGCTCGCCTGTACGCCCAGGGCGACGTGCTCGTGGGCGGGAGCATCATGCTGATCAACCGCCCATCGAATGTTTCCTTCCCTGAGCATCGCTACGACCCGGCGCAAACGCGAGCCATCTTCCAGGAGCGCGGCTGGCGGCGCATCGTCGGCTTTCAGACCAGGAATCCCACCCATCGTGCCCACGAGTACATTCAGAAGTGTGCCCTTGAGATCGCTGACGGGCTGTACTTCAACCCGTTGGTCGGTGAGACAAAGAGCGACGACGTCCCCGCTCACGTGCGCATGCGCAGCTACGAACGGCTGATCGCTGAGTACTACCCAGCCGACCGCGTCCTGCTGGGCGTCCTGCCCGCTGCCATGCGCTATGCCGGGCCGCGGGAGGCCATCTTCCATTCCATTGTGCGCAAGAACTACGGCTGCACCCATTTCATCGTCGGGCGCGATCATGCGGGCGTCGGCAGCTACTATGGCCCCTACGATGCCCAATACATCTTCGATGAGTTCAATCCCGGAGAACTCGAGATCACGCCGCTATTCTTTGACAACACCTTCTATTGCCGACGCTGCGGCGGCATGGCCAGCGCCAAGACTTGCCCCCATCCGCCGTCAGATCACGTCACCTTCAGCGGCACCAAGGTGCGCGAGATGCTAGGCCGCGGCGAAGTGCCGCCGCCGGAGTTCACACGGCCCGAAGTGGCCGAGATCCTGATCGCTGGCATGAAGAGGGATGAATAGGAGATACAGACCGTGTCTGACCACAAACGCAGAGTACTCGTCATTGGCCTCGATTGCGCCGACCCTCATCTCATGTTCGGTCAGTGGCTCGACGAGCTGCCCACGCTGAGGAAGCTGGCCCGCGGAGGGGCGTGGGGCAGGCTGGAGTCCACCATCCCCTGCATCACCGTCCCGGCCTGGATGTCCATGATGACGAGCAAGGACCCAGGCCAGCTTGGCTTCTATGGCTTCCGCAATAGGGGCGATTTCTCGTACAAGGACCTGAGCTTTGCCACCTCCCTCATGGTGAAGGAGCCCACCGTCTGGGACATCCTGGGCAGGGCGGGCAAGCGCGTCGTGGTGGTTGGCGTGCCACCGTCCTACCCGCCCAAGCCCGTCAATGGCAGCCTTGTCACCTGTTTCCTCACACCGAGCACCCAGAACGAGTTCACATACCCCCTGAGTCTCAAGGCGGAGATCCAGGCCCTCGTCGGCGACTACATGTTCGATGTCAAGGACTTCCGCACAGACGACAAGGACTACCTGCTGCGCCAGGTCTACGAGATGAGCAGTAGGCGACACACCGTCATCAAGCACCTGCTTGCCCACCAGGATTGGGACTTCTTCATGTTCGTGGAGATGGGCACCGACCGCATGCACCACGGTTTCTGGCGCTTTATGGACCCTGCTCATCCCAAGCACGAGGCCGGCTCGCCCTATCGTGATGCCATCAAGGACTACTACAAGCACCTGGATAGCCAGATCGCTGAGCTCCTAGCCTTGGTGGACGACAACACCGTGGTGATCGTTGTCTCGGACCACGGCGCCAAGCGCATGGATGGAGGCTTCTGCGTTAACGAGTGGCTACGACGCGAGGGCTATCTTTCCCTCACCACAGCGCCTCAGAGTATGACTCCCTTTGAGAAATGCTCCGTAGACTGGAGCAGGACGGTCGCCTGGGGAGCGGGAGGGTACTACGGGCGCCTGTTCCTGAACGTGCAGGGTCGAGAGCCCCAGGGCGTCGTCCCACAGCAGGACTTCGAGCGTGTGCGCAACGAGATCGCTCGCAGGCTGGAAGCCACGCCTGACCACACCGGCAAACGCATGGGCACGAAATGTCTGGTTCCCCAGCGGGTGTACAAGGAATGTCGTAACATCCCGCCAGACCTGATCGTCTACTTCGGCAATCTGTACTGGCGGGCGGTCGGCAGCATGGGCCACGGCTCCATCTACACGTTCAGCAACGACACGGGGCCCGACGACGCCAACCACGCCGAGCATGGAATCGTGATCATTAATGATCCGCGCAACCGGATGCGCGGCGAAGTCAAGGGCCGTCAACTCATGGACATCGCGCCGACGATTTTGCGTGCTTTTGATCTGCCCGTTCCGGCTGACATGAGGGGGAAATCTATCGTGTAGATGGCAGCTTGGGGGACACGTCAGCAGGCTCTGCCGGCGCACAAGTTCATGACCATAGACCAAGACCTGGCAGGTCAAGGCGGCTGCGGCCTGCGCCCAGAGCGAGCCGCAGTGATCGTCGGTATGGTCATCATAGCCATCGCCCTGGCCGCCTGTGGCCCGAGTGAGATGACTCCGGTTGCGGTGGTGCCCATGCCGCCCACGGCGACGTGCACAGGCACAGCTACGCCAGAATGGGCACCGACGCCCACTGCGTGGCCCACCCACCCTGCCGCTCGCACCCCGACTGCTCCGCCATCGCCCACGACCGTGCCCACGCCTGTGCAGGTCTCTCCATCCCCGACGCCGCGGCAGCCGATTGTTGTCCTCGATCCGGGCCACACGGCCCAGACCGTGGGTGCGCAAAGCGCCGACGGTAGCCTGGTGGAGCATCAACTGACGCTCTCCCTGGCCTACAGGCTGGCGCCCATGCTTCAGCGGTCGGGTTTCGAGGTGCACATCACGCGACGCCCGGACGGCAGCCTCGTTCTGCCTATCGAAGACCTGAACAAGAGCGGCACCATCGAAGATCATGAGGAGTTGCAGCCGCGCATTGATCTCGCCAACCTTGTGAGCGCCGACGTCGTGGTATCGTTGCACTTCAACGGCTCGCCGGATCCCCTGGCTTCGGGCACGTCGGTGTACTACGCCAACACTGGCCCCTACATCACCGAGAGCATGAAGCTGGCGACAATCATGCAGCGGTCTCTCGTGGCCGCCATCCGAGCGGATGGATACAACACAACCGACCTGGGCGCCCTCAGCGATCGGGGATTGAAGAGCTATGGCACGCTATACAGCCTGGGCCAGAATCCTCAAATGGTGCGCAAGGGGCGCTGGCCCGGCGTTCTCATCGAGCCGTTGTTCTTGACCAACAGTCAGGATGCGGCCTACCTGAGACGCCCGCACGCTCTGGACGCCATCGCCCAGGGGTGCTTGCGCTCTCTCTGTGCGTACTTCGACCTGACCTGCTATCGTCTGCAGAGAGGAACACAACTGGAATGACAACAACGATCGCCGTTGCTGGAAAGGGCGGAACGGGGAAGACGACCGTCGCCGCTCTCCTTGTTCGCTACCTGATGACCCATCGCGCCGGTTCCATACTGGCCATTGATGCCGATCCGAGCTCGAACCTGAATCTGGCTCTCGGCGTGCCCCTGGAGCACACCATCGGCAGCCTGCGCGAGGAAGCCCTGACCGCGGTGCAGGCTGGCAACTTAGGTAGCGGCATCACCAAGCAGGACTTCTTGGAGTATGGACTGCGCGATGCCCTGGTAGAAGAGAGAGGTTTCGACCTCCTCGCCATGGGCAGGCCGGAAGGCCCCGGCTGCTATTGCGCGGCGAATAGCATGTTGCGCACATCCATGGACCGCCTGGCTCAGGGCTACGACTACGTCGTCATGGACAACGAGGCAGGGCTGGAACACCTGAGCCGCCGCACAACCCGCGATGTTGACCTCTTGCTGGTCGTCTCCGACCCAAGCCAGCGCGGCATCGTGGCGGCAGCACGCGTGGCAGCCCTGACAAAGGAGCTGAAGACCAAGGTCGCTCGCATGGGGCTTATCCTTAACCGCGCCAACGCCTGGGGCCCTGACACCCTGCCCTCCGAGCTCGCTTCGGCCATCGCAGTCAGCGGCCTGCCCCTCTTGGGCGTGCTGCCAGAAGACCGTCTTCTGGTGGAGTACGACCTGCGAGGTATACCCTTGATGCAACTGCCTGAGACCTCTGTCATCTGGCAGGCCTTGAGCGAGCTCTTCGCTCGCATCATCGCATGAGTGCTGTGCGTGGTTGCCTTCTCCCATCGCCCCGTGTGCTCCATCGGGCGCGGGGGTTGTGGGCACACGCAGCAGAAGGAGAGTCAAGACATGCCCAAACTCGCAATCAGCGGCAAGGGCGGCGTGGGCAAGACCACCTGGGCCGCCCTCCTTGCCGGCGCCTACGCCCGGCGCGGCGACACGGTAATCGCCATTGATGCCGATCCCTCGCCCAATCTGGCCAATGCCCTGGGCTTCCCGCCCGAACGCGTGGCCAGCATCGTACCGATCGCGCAGATGGGGGATCTCATCTATGAGCGAACAGGCGCGCAACCGGGCACTGTCGGCGGCTTCTTCCGCCTCAACCCGAAGGTGGATGACATCCCAGACCGCTTCAGCGCCGTCAACGATGGCATTCGCCTGCTTCTCCTGGGCAGTGTCCAGCGGGGAGGATCGGGGTGTATCTGTCCGGAGAGCGCCCTACTGAAGGCCCTTGTCACGCATCTGCTGCTGGCCCGCTCGGAGGTCGTCATTCTCGACATGTACGCCGGAGTCGAACACCTGGGGAGGGGTACTGCTCAGGCCGTGGACGCCTTCCTGATCGTGGTAGAGCCGAGCGCCCGCAGCCTGCAAACGGCGCGCCAGATCGAGTCCCTGGCCAAGGACATCTCCATCCCGCGCCTGTTTCTCATGGCAAACCGCGTGCGCAGCGAAGCCGATCGCGATTTCATCGTCCGCAATGGCCCAAACCTGCCTCTGCTCGGCAGCCTGCCTGAAGACGCGGCCGTGCTGGAGGCCGACCGCCTGGGCGTTCCTGTCTACCGCCACGCCCCCCACCTGCTCGCAGAGGCCGGGCGGGTCGTGGAACAGCTCAGCCAGCTCAGCGGATGACCACCTGGCCGATGATGGCCCGATCGTCGCTGACGGGAATGCGCTCACTCGATGCTGGCAACCGCTCCTCGGTGTTCAGCACATAGAGCCCAGTAGCCAGCCGGTAGTTCCCAGGCGGCAGCGCCAGCGGTACCGTCAGCGTGCGCTGATCTACCACGACTTCGCCCTCATGCCACAGTCCGGTAGGATAGTCGCCTCCTTGCGGTTGGGCATCGTTCTGTGCCGCGACGCCGTCCCGCTCGTCCAGCAGGTGCAAGAGCATCGTGTAGTCTTCGGTCATAGCTTGCACCGCCTGCCACGTTGTCGTCACCGTCAGCACACTCCCTGCTGCGACCTGCCGAGGGGCTTCCAAGCGCACGTCAACCAGATTGGCGCGCCCCGCAAATGACGCAAGAGCAGGCAGCGGCGCCTGCCCCAGGGGAGTGCGCGGCACCACCTTCATCCGGCCTACGATCGGGATCTCCGGCGTCTTGCCGCTGGGGTCCGTGTTCAGCAGCCGCCTGCCCGTCGCCAGGTCGTACATGCCGATCTCGATCTGCACCCGTGCCGGCACCGTCGCCGTAGGCGCAATGGACACCACATAGCGGTCTTCGATGACCATCCCCGCTGGCCATTGACTGGTGGGCAGAGTGCCGCGTCCTGGATAGCTGTCTCGCTGCCCTACCCACTCCATGTCCCGTCCCCATAGATGGATAAAGAGGCTGTAGTCATGCTCCATGGGACGCAGGGCCTCAAGATAGAGGATAACAGTAGTAGCCGCTCCGGGCGTCACCTCGGCAGGCTCAAGATTATAACCAATGAGTTCCATCTCGTCCGCGCCGTAGCGCATGAACACCGGATAGCGGAACGCGAGCTGTTCTCTGCTGGTGGTTGTCGGTTGGGCATAGGCAGGCCCAATGTAGCGGAACGGACAGACCACGGCCAGGGCACAGAGACCCACTGCCAGAGCACTGAGCAGCACCTTGCGCAAACGCGGGGGAATCAGGGCACACAGACCGGCCAGCATCAGGACGGCGATACCGCCGATGGCAGGAAAGAGCAGCCGTCCTTGCGATCCCTGCGTGGTGAGCGTCCAGCGTAGAAGGCCAAAGGCGACAACGACTCCCCATCCTGCCGCCAAAGCGAGACCCCTCATGTCTGTGACGACGGCTGGACGCCGTGTAGCCTGGCGGATAAGCAGCATCACCAGTCCCACGGCCGCCAGTCCCATCAGCAGCCTCAGCACGACGTAGACCCACTCGTCGGCAAGGATATTGAACCATCCGAAGACCGCCCAGAACGAGAGGACGACGCCTTCTATCTCGGAGACAAGCTCTCCCACGCTTAGGTGCCGCTCGCCAACCCACTCTAACATGGGCCCGAGACCGGTGGCATCCTCGTATAGCAGCCAATTTCGCACATACCACCAGCCGGACAGGGTGGCCGCAATGACCGCAACGAGGGCGCAGTCCCTGGCGCGGGTCAACAGACGGCCCCCTCTGCCATCGAGCATGAGCGCGGCCAGCACAAACGCTAGCAGAAGCAGCCCCGTCAGTTTCGTCAGCATGGCCAGGCCAGTGATGACGCCGAGGGCGGCCATGTCTCGGGTCTGACCGCGCAGCGGCCTATCCGCCTGCATGGACACCAACAACGCAAGACCAAGGGAACCCAGGGCGGTCATCAGATTGTCGTTGCTAATCGAAGCAGAGATGAAGATGAACTGCGGGTTACAGGCGACCAGGCCCGCCGCGACCCAGGCGAGCTTGGCCGGGAACAGCCGCACGGCCAGGCTGTACGTGGCCAGCAGGGTCACTACGCCAAGAGCCAGCGACAGGCCGCGCACGACATGAACAGCCAGGACGGTACCACGGTAGGGAAAGCGTTCGCTGGCTCGATGAACGACCATGTTCTTGTTGCCATCGCTGTGTGGCAGCCCCGGAGCGGCATGAGGGTTGAGCGTGGAGTATTCGGCGAAATCCTGCGTGTCTAGCAGGCGCATGAGGGGTTGCGCCAGGAGATAGTAGAACGGCGGCTGGCTCGCTTCCTGACGTGCGGCCTCTTCGCCCTGGCCGGCGCCCTGCACGGGCAGGCGATTGTGCTGAGCGATATACCGGATGTATGAGAAGTGCCAGATCTCGTCTGGCGCTTCGAAGATAGGCGTCACGACCGAATACAGCCCACCAAGCGCCAGATAGAGCAGGACAAGGACCGCAAGAGGCCCATGGGAGCGGCACATCCTGGCTACCGTCTGCATCTTCCCTCTTGAACCGCCGCTGGCTGCCCAGCATCCGCGCCATTATACAGGCATCGCGCGAAGGCCGTCAAGCGGACACCGAAAGCGGGTGCATCCAAGACGTGAGTGACTTCATGAGCCGCTCGGAGCTGCCTGCCCTGGACTGCGCCGAGGGCAGTCCAGCGAAGCCTCCGAGCTACATTTGCCAAACTGGCCGAGGCTAGCTCCAGCCCCCTGCAGGGGGCTTTGTGCCTGTAGCCCGGGTTGACCCCAGTGCGGTGCCAAGCACTTTCACAACTCGTGGATGCACCTCCGAAAGCTCCCCCAGGTTGGGCCTTGCTGCCCCCAAGGCCCTCGCGAGCCACCCTGCTCTACAGTAGATTCAACCTGCGGGACTCCGTTCCTGACTCCGCACCGGCCCTGGGCAGGGTCTTTTCGTTCTCGCTGTCATCCTGAGGAGCGCCCTTCAGCGACGAAGGATCTCGCTCGGCACGACTGAGATTCTTCGCTCGTTGGGGAGCACTCGCTCAGAATGACAACGCAATAAAAAGGCCCTGCGGCCCTGGGGGGCCGCTATTGTCGCCTCGGCCCATCTGTGGTAGAATGACCATCGCCCACCACACAGAAGGCAGCCTTCATGGACGCGCTCAGACGCTTTGAGGAATGGATCGAGGCCGCCATCGAGGACGGCCTGGCAGCCACCGCCGGCCGCCTGCACCCTGTCCAGTTCGCCAAGAAACTTGCACGCTTCTTGGACACAGAGCAGACCATTGCCGCTGGCAAGGTGCTGGTGCCCAACGACTACACCATCGGCCTTGCTCCTGCCGACTTCGCTGCGCTCGCCGAGTTCCGCCTCTCACTGCAACGCGAGCTTGCCGCCTATCTCAGCTCGCTGGCCCGGGAACGTGGCCTCAGTTTTGTGGCTGCCCCGCAGGTGAATATCGTGCAAGACGTGGACATGAAGCCTCCGCGCTTCCGCGCCTCTGCCCGCATAGTGGAGATCACAGCACTTCCCCCATCCCAGGACGGCGGGTCGGCTGACTTCGGCGCGGAGGCCACAGCGCCATTGCCTGTCGGCCGTGTGCAGGCGGCCCTGCGTCCTCGCGCCCAGGTGATTCTGCCGGACGGGCGGGCCGTTCCCCTGGACAAGGCCGTCGTCAGCCTGGGACGCGCTCTGGAAAACGATGTCGTCCTTGAGGACCGGCGCGTCTCACGCCACCATGCCCAGATCCGCTTTCTTCATAAGACCTTCTGCATCTATGATCTCGCCAGCGCCAACGGAACCCTCGTCAACGGCCAGCCGGCCAGCCAAACCGTGCTCAGGGACGGCGACCGCATCTCCCTAGGCGGCGTTGAAGTGGTCTTCCGAGCAGCGCCACAGGAGAGCAGCCGTGGAACGTGATGTCGTCGTTTTCCTGTTGCGTCTGGCGCTGACGGCTGTCCTCTATCTCTTCTTGCTACAACTGCTCGTTGTCCTGTGGCGAGACCTGCGTCAACCCGCGACAGCTCTGCAACAGCCAGCCGCCGGCCCGCAACTGCACCTCCTCGACCCGGGCATGTCAGGCAGAGCACCCGGCGACGTGATTGCCCTGGAAGCCGTCACCAGTCTGGGGCGCGCTGCACAGAATACCATTGTTCTCAAAGACCCGTCTGTGTCAGCGGAACACGCCCTTATCTCCCATCGCTTGGGGCAGTGGTGGATTGAGGACCTCGGCAGCAAGAACGGCACACTTGTCAATGGGCTGCGGCTCGATCAGCCAACCGTCCTACAGACGGGAGACGTGATCGGCATAGGAGCTGTGCACCTTCGATTCCAATCCTAGAACGCAAGGAGGAACACATCGTGGAGATCAAGATCGCGGTCATTGGCGGCAGCGGCGTCTATCAGATGGAGGGACTGACGGACATCGAAGAGCTGCGCGTCAAGACTCCCTTTGGGGACCCCAGCGATGCTATTGTGGTGGGCACGCTGGAAGGCCATCGCGTTGCCTTTCTGCCCCGCCATGGCCGCGGCCATCGCATCATGCCCTCGGAGCTACCAGCACGGGCCAACATCTACGCCCTCAAGACCCTGGGCGTCGAGCGCATCATCAGCATGAGCGCCTGCGGCAGCATGAGGGAGGAGTTAGCGCCCCTGGACATCGTCGTGCCCAACCAGCTCTTCGACCGGACCAAGGTCCGCCCCAGCACATTCTTTGGACGCGGCATCGTCGCCCATATCAGCTTTGCCGACCCCTTCTGCCCACAGCTCAGCGAGATCGTCTACCAGGCAGCCATTGCCTCTGGCGTGCGTGCGCATAAGGGCGGGACGCTGGTGGTGATCGAAGGGCCAGCCTTCTCCACAAAGGCCGAGTCGCGCATCTATCGCCAGTGGGGCGTGGACATCATCGGCATGACGGCCTTGCCCGAAGCCAAGCTGGCACGAGAGGCAGAGGTCTGCTACGCCACCGTCGCCATGGTCACCGACTACGACGTCTGGCATCCGGATCACGATGCCGTCACAACCGAGATGATCCTGCGCAACCTGCTCAAGAATGCCGAGAACGGCAAGCGCATCGTGCGCCATGCCGTGAAGAACCTGCCCTCCACGCGCACCTGTTCCTGCGGCAGCGCCCTGGCCACAGCCATCGCCACGGCGCGCGATTGCATTCCCGAAGACGTGAAGCGCGATCTCGCTCAGCAGATAGTCAAGTATCTGACGAGATGCACGCAGAGCTGCGTTTGCGCGAGATCACGCTACTCCTGACCGCCCTCCTGGCAGGCGCCATCGGTCTCGCCACACTTGGGCTAGTCAAAGACGGAGCGGTGACTGCTGCGGCTCTGCGGCCGCTGCTGCTCTTTGCGGCAGCAGCCGTCTTCCTGCACGTCCTCCTGACAGTAACCGCGCCGGGTAGCGACCAGACCATTCTACCAGTGGCTGCACTACTGACGGCTCTGGGCCTAGTCGCCGCACAGCGCTTCTCGTGGGAACCTGCCCTGGGCGCGGTGGGCCGGTCTCTTCCTGGCCGGCAGACGGCCTGGGCGCTGATCGGACTGCTCATCGCCCTGGGGACAGTTCTGACCCCTGGCCTGCTGCGCGCCCTGAAGACCTATCGCTACCTCTGGCTGCTGGGGGGTCTTGCTCTGGTGGGAGCGACATTGCTCGTCGGCGAGGACGTGAGCGGGACAGGCGCACGCCTGTGGATCGGCGTTGGGTCGTGGCGCTTCCAGCCGTCCGAGGTGCTCAAAGTGCTGATAGTCGCCTATCTCGCCAGCTACCTGGACGAGCGGCATGAGCTGTTGGCGGCTGCGTCGCTGCGCCTCGGGCCGCTGCGCCTGCCTCCGGTGCCGTACCTTCTGCCGATGCTGCTCGTGTGGGGGGTGTCTATGGCCCTGCTGGTGCTGCAAGAGGACCTTGGCGCTGCCCTCCTCTTCTTCACCATCTTTCTCGCTCTGCTCTTCATGGCCACTGGCCGTGCCAGCTATATCTGGTTGGGCCTTGCCCTCTTTGCGTTGGGAGCCTGGGCAGCATACGGAGCATTCCCACACATCCAGGTTCGGATCGCCAACTGGCTCAATCCGTGGCCCGAAGCCAGCGGGCGAGGCTATCAGGCTGTGCAGGCGCTCCTGGCGGTGGCGGCTGGCGGCATCTTCGGGGTGGGCCTCGGCTACGGGCATCCCGGATACATCCCCGCTGTCCATACAGACGTCGTTCTTGCTGCGCTTGCCGAGGAAATGGGCCTGGCTGGCATGCTGGCCATCGTCGGCTGCTACATGGTCCTCGTGGCGCGTGGGGTGCACATTGCCCTCCGCGTCGCTGACGGCTTTCAGGCACTCCTCGCCGCCGGCCTGAGCGCGGCTATCGGCCTGCAAGCACTCATTATTATGGGGGGCACGCTGCGCGTCATACCCTTGACCGGCATCACGCTGCCCTTCGTCAGCTATGGAGGCAGCTCGCTCGTCACCAACTACCTGATCGTCGGTCTCCTGCTGCGTATCTCAATGGGGAGACAGGCCCCTAGTGAGCCTTAGTGGGGTCTGTCGCTGCAAGGAGTGTCAAACATGGCTCACGTGACGGTGCCCGATGCCAGTGCCTTTCCTGCCCGGGCCGACCTGGTCGTCATCGGCGCCGGTATCGCAGGGGTGGCAACGGCGTTCTTTGCCGCTCGCGCTGGTATGGACACGATCGTCCTTGAGAAGCACGACCAACCGGGTTCGCTGGCCACGGCCGCCTCGTCCGAATGTATCCGCGAGCAGTGGAACCAGCCCTATAACATCGCCATGATGCGCGAGAGCCTGAGCATGTTCGAGGATTTCGCCGCTCTCGTGGGCCTGCCGGGCTATGACATCGGCCTGCACCAGCAAGGCTATCTGTTCCTCACCGCCGACCCCGCACGGGCCCGCTTCTTTGACAAACTGGTGCGCAGACAACGCCAACATGGCTTGATGGGCGTCGAGATTCTGGACAGGGCCGAGGCGCGTCGCCGCTTTCCCTGGCTCTCAGCAGATGTCGTTGCTGGCAGGTTCAATCAACGCGACGGCTGGCTGGCCGTTCACGAGCTACTGTGGGGCTTCATCAAGGGAAGCCAGACACGCTTCTTCCTACAAACCGAGGCCATGGGTTTCTTGTCAGTCAACGGAGGCATACAGGGCGTGAAGACGAATCGCGGCCCCATCAGCGCCAGGCGGGTTGTGATCGCCGCGGGCCCTTTCTCTGGACGTGTGGCCGCCTTGGCCGGCGTTGATCTGCCGCTGATGAACATACGCCGCCAAGACGTGCGCTTCGCCAAACACGACATCTGTCCGCCCAACGCGCCCATGACAGTGGATGACGACACCCATGTCTACTGGCGGCCCGACGGGCCGGCGGCCCTGATCGGAGGCGGGGAGACAGACACAGAGCCGGGCCAGCCCCTCGACCGTGTGCCTACGGATTGGGACTACCCGGCTCTCGTCATGGAGAAAGCCGCGCGGCTGACGCCGTTCTGGGGCGACGTGGCCCGCAGCCTCAAGGCAGAAGAGGTCTTCGTCAACGCCGGCCAGTACTCCTACGTGGCGGACCGCTGCCCCGTCATCGGGCCAACCACCGTGCGCGGCTTGTTTCTCAATTGCGCCTATGACGGTCACGGCATCATGGGAGCTCCCGCCGGCAGCCGTCTCCTGGTTGACCTGATCACCGGCAAGGAGCGCGAAAAAGACAATCCGTTCGCCCCGCAACGGTTGGCTTCGGGGCATCCATTGGAGATCGAGGAAGCTGTCCTATGATGCTTGGCCGCGCCGCCCTGCGCGGGGCGATCGCACGCGTGGGGCGCTGGCTTGTCCTTTCGTTCTTGCTGGTCAGCCTGGCCCTTCCCTACTGGGCAGTCATGCGCGGGCCAGACCTGCTAGCGCGCCCCGAAAACGTCCGCCCTCTGGAGGAGGAAGCGCGCACCGTGCGCGGCCGCATCCTGGACGCAAGCGGCGTCGAGCTGGCGCGCAGCGACATTGGGTCGGACGGCTACACCAAGCGCGTCTACAGCGTGCCCTCCCTGTCTCACGTCGTCGGCTATTGGAGCCTGCGCTACGGCGCGTCTGGCGTCGAGGCCGCGCGCAATGATCTCCTGCGCGGCACCAGCGGCCTGCCCCTGCGTCAGCAACTGGAGAACAGCCTTCTGCATCGCCCGGCTGTGGGTCACGATGTCGTGCTCACCATAGACGCGCGGCTGCAACGCGTCACTGACGACGCCCTGGGCAAGGAGCGGGGCGCAGCCATCGTCCTCGACGTACGCTCCGGCGCAGTCCTCGCCCTGGCCAGCCACCCGTACTTTGATGCCAACAGCCTAGAGAGCGACATCCAGCAACTCAAGGCGGATCCCGATCGCCCTTTGTTCAACAGGGCAACGCAGGGCCTCTATCCTCCAGGCTCCACGTTCAAGACCGTGACCTTGGCCGCCGCTCTCGAGGCGGGAGTCGTCTCGCCATCCTCGGTCTTCACGTACACGCTGAACGCACCCGACGCCCAGCATCATGGCTGGTGGCATGTCAGTCCGGTGGGCATACCGTGCGAGAACCATCCAACTAACAACTCGCCCTTCAACTTGGCCGGGGCATATGCCTGGTCGTGCAACGCGGCCTTTGGCGACATTGGCCTTAGCCTCGGCCCTCAGGCCATGCGGGCGGCTGCCCTGCGCTTCGGCATCGGCAAGGTCATACCTTTCGAGCTGCCGACAACGCCCAGCCAGCTCTTTGTCCGCGCCGACTACTTCAGCGGCGATGAGAGGTTTTATGCCCTGGCTGCCACGGCTTTCGGCCAGGGCCAGCTTGCGGTAACGCCCCTGCAGATGGCACTGGTGGCGGCAGCCGTCGCCAACGACGGCAGAATGCCCCAGCCCTATCTGGTGGCGCGGGTGCAGACGACGGACGGCCGCACGCTGGAGGTAGCCCATCCTCGCCTGTTGAGCACGGCGATGTCTCCACAGACGGCCTCCATTGTCCGCGACATGATGGTCCTATCGGTAGATCAGGGCTGGGCGCGCACGGCGGCCATCCAGGGGGTGACTGTGGGCGGCAAGACCGGCACGGCAGAGACGGCAGCCGACGAGACGCCCCATTCCTGGTTCATCGGCTTCATTCCCGGCAATCAGCCACGCTTCGCGGTGGCAGTGATCTTGGAACGTGCAGGCTATGGCTCAGCCCAGGCCGCGCCCGCAGCCAAGCGCATCATGGAAGCAATCCTTCAGTTGCGGTGATACGCGCATGATCTCTGGCACAGCATTGCCAACGTCTATATCCACCAAGCGCTGGATTCTGCTGTCCGTCGGCGTCGGCGCCTTCATGTCAGCCTTCAATGGAAGCTCCGTTGGCACTGTGCTGCCCGTGATGCAGCACAGTCTCGGCACCGATGTTGGGACCATTCAGTGGGTGGTGACCATCTTCCTCCTCATCACCAGTGGTCTGCTGTTGAGCGTCGGCAGGTTGGGCGATCTGCAGGGGCAGAAGACGGTCTACGTCACAGGCTTCGTGGTCTTTGTCGCTGGCTCGGGCCTGTGCGCGGTCGCTCCCTCGGCCCTCGCTCTGATTGCCTTCCGAGCGGTGCAGGCCCTGGGCGGAGCCATGATCTTCGCCAATGCCCCCGCTATTCTCACCAAGAACTTCCCTGCCGCGCAACGGGGGCAGGTGCTCGGCCTGCAAGCGACCATGACCTACCTCGGCCTGACGGTCGGTCCGTCCCTGGGCGGCTGGCTGACTGACCTCTTCGGCTGGCGCTCCGTTTTCTTCGTCAACATCCCTCTGGCGTTGCTGGCCATCTGGCTCAGTGTGCGCTTCATTCCCGATGACACCTCCCGTGGGTATCACGAACCGTTCGATGTTCCCGGCGCGGCGGCGTTCATGGCCGGTCTGGTGTTCCTGCTCCTGGGCCTCAATCGCGGCAATGCCTGGGGCTGGACCTCACTCTCGATCCTGCTCCTCTTGGGCCTGGCCGGCGTCATCCTGACTCTATTCGTCGCCATCGAGCGGCGCACGGCGCATCCGATGCTCGACCTGGCTCTCTTTGGCCAGCGCATGTTCTCGGCTGCTACCGGCAGCGCTGTGCTCAACTACATGTGCCTGAACATGATGCAGTTCCTGCTCCCGTTCTACCTGATCCAGGGCCGACAGATCAGCGCAGGACGGGCGGGGCTGCTCTTCACGGCGCAACCGCTGGTCATGGCTGTCGCTGCGCCCATCAGCGGCGCTCTGTCCGATCGGGTTGGCTCGCGCCTGCCGTCCACGCTGGGCATGGCCATCCTGTCTGTCGGTCTCTTTGTGACGGCTCAGCTTGGCCCGCAATCCTCTCTGTGGCACGTTGTGCTGGGCTTGACGGTGATCGGCCTGGGGATAGGTATCTTCATCTCGCCCAACAGCAGTGCCCTCATGGGGTCGGCGCCGCAGGCGCGCCAGGGCATTGCAGCCGGCATTCTGGCCACGGCGCGCCACCTGGGCATGGTATTGGGCATCGGGCTGGCAGGCGCGATCCTGACCACTGTGCAGGGGCAGGCATCGTCGGCAGCAAGCACGACGCTGCTGTTCCAGGGCACGCACGTCGGCCTCCTCGTGGCCGGCGCCATAGCCCTCCTGGGTGTCATCACCTCAGCAGTACGTGGTAGGTGACAGATGACAGAGGAAAGCGGCCGCACTGTCAGTTTCTTCCAGCGCGTGTATGATGTCGTGCGGCGCATACCCTACGGCAGAGTCGCTTCCTACGGCCAGGTCGCCATGATCCTGGAACACCCCCAGGCTGCACGCACCGTGGGCTGGGCGATGCACGCCCTTCCTGCTGACAGCGACGTGCCCTGGCATCGCGTCATCAACAGCCAGGGACGCGTCTCCACCTCGTGCTTGACGCATCCGCCCGACCTACAGCGACGCCTGCTCGAGGAAGAAGGTGTTGTCTTCGGCGCCGACGGCCGTGTGGACATGCGGCGCTTCGGATGGAACGAGTGGCCACTCTGGGAGGAGAACCGATGAATCCTGACATCTTTCGCAACCCGCCAAAGGAGTACCGCGAGGTGCCATTCTGGTCCTGGAATGACACACTCGACGCTGACGAACTGCGCCGCCAGATCGCGCTGATGGACGAGGCTGGCTGGGGTGGGTTCTTCATGCACGCGCGCGTTGGCCTCGCGACCCCTTACCTCGGCCCGCAGTGGATGGCTGCCGTGCGCGCCTGTGTGGACGAAGCGCGAGAGCGGGGCATGGGCGCCTGGCTCTACGACGAGGACAAGTGGCCGAGCGGCTTCGCGGGAGGCCTCAACGTGGCAGGGCATCCGCTGCATCGCCTGACCTGCCTGGTGTGTAAGGTGGACAACCGCCCGGCCTTTGCAGCCGAGCGTATTGCCACCTTCGCCGCTCGCGAGGTCGACAGCGAGATCACCGATGTGCGGCCCGATCAGGAGCCCCAGTTCCGGGACGCGGCCGATCGCGTGATTCAGTTCTACCCCCTGACCCTGCCGCTGGGCGTACCGTGGTTCAACGACTATGCCTATGCTAGCCTCTTGGATGCAGATACCGTGCGCGGTTTTCTGGAATCAACACATGATGCCTATACCCGCGTCGTAGGCGGCGCCTTCGGAGGCGCGATACCCGGCATTTTCACAGATGAGCCCTGCTATTTCTACCGCGGCCCCAAGGCCTTCATGCCTGAACGTGCGGTCCCCTGGTCACGCGGTTTCCCTGCCTACTTCAGCGCCCGCTACGGATACGATCTGATCCCTGTCTTGCCATCTCTCTTCTTCGATGTAGGAGACTTCCATCGGGTACGGCATGACTTCTGGCGGGCCATGACACAGTTATTCGTGGACAGCTTCACCCGGCAGATATACAACTGGTGCGACACCCACCATCTCGCCTTCACCGGCCACATGCTGGCAGAGGACACGCTCCTGTCGCAGATGCAGCGAATCGGCGCTGCTATGCCTCACTACGCGTACATGCACGTCCCCGGCATTGACAAGCTGGGGCGCAGCATCAACATGGGCGCTGGCACGGTTCTCACTGTCAAACAGCTCGACAGCGTGGTATGCCAACTCGGGAAGCCCCGCGCCCTGTGCGAGAACTTCGGCTGCTCGGGCCAGGACTTTGCCCACCTTGGCCGCAAGTGGATCACCGATTGGGCCTACGTGTTGGGCATCAATCTCAACAACCCCCACCTGGCTCTGTATAGCATGCGGGGCCAGCGCAAACGCGACTATCCCGCCGACCTCTTCTACCAGCAGCCTTGGTGGCCAGAGAACCGCCTCATCGCGGACTACGTTGCCCGCCTGAGCTATGCGCTGACGCTGGGACAGCGAGTCACAGAGATCGTCGTCATCCACCCAATTGCCAGCGCCTGGGCGACCTTTCGGCCGGGCGGCAGCTACGCCGTGCAGCAATTCGATGCCGCCCTCGACCGCCTTCTCACCGCCCTCGTCTCTGCCCAGCGCGACTTCCATCTCGCCGACGAGACGCTGATTGATGTCGGCGGCCCGTGCGAAGGGAGCGTTTCGGCTGACGATCGGGGCCCCCGTCTGGACGTTGGCAAGATGTGCTACCGCCTGGTCATCGTTCCACCCAGCCTCACCCTGGCCGAGAACACGGTGCGCCTGCTCCGTGAGTTCGCACTGCTCGGCGGGCCTGTCCTGGCCCTGGAGCCGAGGCCCACGCTGGTCAACGCCCGTGACACGCCAGGCAGCCCTCTTCCACCCTCAACGCGCACCGTCACCGTTGATTCCCTGCCCGATGTCCTCGACCAGCTTCTTCCCTTCGACGTGCGCGTGCCGGCCCATCCGTCGGTCTGGGTCCACCATCGCCGGGATGGCGATACCGACATCTTCTTCCTCGCGAACACGGATCTCGCCCGTGGCAGCACCGCCCGCGTGCTTCTGCACGGCACAGGTGCTTTGGAGTCCTGGGATCCCGCGACCGGCGCAGCCCAGACCCTGCCCTGCCAACAAGAGGACAACGCCACCGCAGTCGTTCTCGACTTCCCACCCGCTGGCTCGCATCTTCTGGTCATGCGCCGGGATCAGCCAGCAGCCGCCGTGCGCAGCCCCGGCCCGCGCCTCATCACCGAGATCCCTCTACCTGGCCGATGGCAGGTGCGTGTCCATGGGCCTAACGCGCTCGTCCTCGACACGCCACAACTTCGCATCGGCGGTGGGGCTTGGAGCGCGCCCATGCATGTGTTGGATGCCCAGGGTGCAGTGGCCAGCGCTGGCATGGGCGCGCCTTTCACCCTCAAGTTCGCGTTCGATGTCTCTGTGCTGCCAGACGGTCCGGTCTCCCTCGTCGTCGAGTCGCCCCATCGTTTTGACATCACCCTGAATGGCAAGGCCATCGGCACGGGAGAGTGCGGCTGGTGGATAGACGCGTCCTTCCGCAAGCTTGACGCCACTGGTGCCCTCTCCCCTGGTCGCAACGAGATACTGCTGGCCGGAGTCTACGCGCCGGACACCGAGTTGGAAAGCGTGTTCCTGATTGGGGACTTCGGTGTTGCTGCTCGCCGTCTGCGGGAAGAGAACCGCTACGCCGGCCAGGTCTTCGACCGCTATGCCCCCGATTTCCGCGTCGTTGCCCCGCCGACGGCCATCGAGGCTGCCCATAGCCCGTCTGGCCTCACCCTAGACCTGACGGCCAACTCCCTGCCTTTCTTTGCCGGCCGGGTCTCGCTAGCCCAGACCATCGGTAGCCTGCCTGCAGGCAGGCGAACGGTGCTCTACATCGCCGATCCGCGCGCGGCTGTCGTTCATGTCTCGGTCAACGGAGAACGCATGGGCACGGCGGCCTGGCCGCCGTATGAGGTAGACATCTCCCCTGGTTTTCAGTCCTACAAGAACGACCTCGAGATCGAGCTGGTCGGGACGCTGCGCAACCTGCTCGGCCCCCACCACCTGGCAAGGGGAGACCTGGAGTGGACCGGGCCCGATCAGTTCAGGGACAAGCAGCGCTGGACGGAGGACTATATCCTTGTCCCCTTTGGCTTTGACAGCGTGAGACTAGTACTCTATGAGGAGGCGCAAGAATGAACGTGACCACCTACAAAGGCTGGCCCAACTGCTACCGACTGTCGAATGGCATCGTTGACCTGATCGTGACCACCGACGTGGGCCCGCGCATCATCCGTTTCGGCTTCGTGGGCAAAGACAATGAATTCAAGGAGTACGCCGACCAAATGGGGAAGACGGGCGGCGACGAGTGGCGCATCTATGGCGGGCACCGCCTATGGCATGCGCCCGAAGCCACGCCGCGCACCTACTACCCGGACAACGATCCGGTGGGCATCCGCCAGTACCGCAGCTTCGTGCGTCTCGTGCAGCCGGTGGAGGACACAACCGGGATTCAGAAGGAGATTGATGTGCACCTTGCGCCAGACGCTGCCCACGTGCAACTGACCCATCGCCTGCGCAACTGCAATCTCTGGCCTGTCGAGCTGGCGCCGTGGGCATTGACGGTCATGGCTCAGGGCGGGAAGGCGATCATTCCGCTGCCACCGCGCGGCTCCCATCCCGAGGACCTGCCGCCGGCGAACACCATCACCCTTTGGAAGTACACCGACATGTCCGACCCGCGCTGGACATGGGGCAACAAGTACATCATGCTGCGCCAGGACCCTGCTGTCCCCAGACCGCAGAAAGTGGGTGCCATGGTCCCCGACGGCTGGGTTGCCTATGCTCGCGCCGGCCACCTGTTTGTCAAGACGTTCGCCTTCGTACCGGGAGCGCACTACCCCGACTTCGGCTGCTGCGTGGAGACCTTCACCAACGCCGACATGCTGGAGATGGAGACCCTGGGGCCGCTGGCAGTCCTGCAGCCTGGCGCGGTCGTTACCCACGTCGAGGACTGGTTCCTGTTCGATGGTGTGCCGGTGCTAGACAACGACGCCGACGTAGACACGTACGTGTTGCCGCACGTTGCGTCTGCCACCCCGTAGTTGCAGAAGCCTGCCACAGATTCTCAAACCTGCGGGGGGTCGGGCGCCAGGAACCTGCCGCAGGCTGCCGAGCCTGCGGGAGTTTGGGAGTTGAGTGATGAGCATCAACGTCCGTTTCTCCGCTGAAGACTGGGAGCGGATTGAACGGGACTGGTCAGCCTGGTGGGCAGGAGAGCTTGATCGGGCTCTGGTCGTCATCGAGACACCGAGACCGACCTCGGCCCTGGAGTTCACGACCCGCTATCCCCTTGATGTACCGGTTGACGATGTACTCGACGACTATCAGGCTCAGCTCGAGGCGAAACGCTTCTACGGAGACGCCTGGCCCAAGTGGTGGCCCAACTTCGGGCCAGGCATCGTGGCCGGCTTCGTGGGAGCGCGGGTGCACCCTGCCGCCGAGACCGTGTGGTTCGAGCCGCCCGACGCTGGGCCCATCTCAGACCTCAAGCCAGCGTTTCAACCCGACAACGTCTGGTGGATACGCGTCCGCGATCTGACCCGCCGAGCCGTGGAGCGCTGGGGCAACCACGTCTGTGTTGGGCATACCGACCTGGGGGGCAACCTGGACATCCTGGCTTCCCTGCGCACGACCGAGCAGTTGTTGCTGGATCTATCTGACGCCCCCGACGACGTGGCCCGTCTCGTGGGCGAGATCACTCGCCTCTGGCTGCGCTACTACGACGAGCTGCATGCCATCATCAGGCGGGCCGGTCGGGGCACCACGCCCTGGGCCGGCATCTGGTCGCCCGGCCGCTGCTACATGCTCCAGTGCGACTTCGCGTACATGATCTCGCCCCGCATGTTTGAGCGCTTTGTCCTGCCCGATCTGGCCGCCTGCTGCGATGCCCTCGATCACGCCTTCTATCACCTGGACGGCAAGGGCCAGATCCCTCACCTGGACATGCTTCTCTCCCTTAAGCGGCTCCGCGGCATCCAGTGGATTCCGGGTGACGGCTCGCCGCCGCCGGAGGAATGGCTGCCCCTGCTGGCGCGCATCCGAGCCGCTGGCAAGCTCTGTCAGCTCAACGTCACGGCCGCTGGCGCGATCAAGATCGTGCGCGAGCTGGGCGGACGCGGTTTTGCTCTGCGCATCCTCGACGAGAACCTGAGCCAGGCCGACGCCCTCGCCCTTGTGCACGCTCTCACCGCACCTCACGCCTGACTGCCAGAACCCAGATCGCGGGGCAGGTTTCCAGGAGTGCCCCGCTCCAGCGGGCACTTGGCGTCAGCGAGCGCGACAGGGCCTGTGCAAAGTCAGCTCAACCTCCCGCAGGTTGAGCCCCAGCACACCCGGAGTTGCGACC
>DAOUCN010000211.1:0-14723 GCA_034431995.1 Chloroflexota bacterium
CACAAGGACAGAGGACAGGGGTTAGGGGGGAGAACCCCTGGCGCAACGAAAGCCGAGGCTGTTGTCGACGCCCGCCGGGGTGTCGCCGCCGCGACCGGCAGAGCGCGCGCTGTCCTGGGGGTGGCCCCACGAGCCGCCGCGCACCACGCGAAACGTCCCGGAAGAAGGCCCCGTCGGGTTGCGCGCTGGCGCGCTCGTGTAGTACTTCTCGTCGTACCAGTCCGCCACCCACTCCCACACGTTCCCCGCCATATCGGCGCAGCCATAGGGACTGTCGCCGTGCGGCGAATAGGCCCCCACCGGTGTCGTGTCGCCGGCGCCGCCCTCTTCCGTATTGCACCGCATCATGTCGAAGTCATCGCCCCAGGGATAGATGCGCCCGTCTGTGCCCCGCGCCGCCTTCTCCCACTCGGCCTCCGTGGGCAGCCGCCAGTCCTGCCCCGTCTTCTGGCGCAGCCAGCGGCAGTAGGCCACGGCATCATGCCACGACACGTTGACCACTGGGTGCCGCTCCTTGCCCCGCGGCGGTCTCCCGCCCTCCCAGTGATTGGGCGCCCGATGGCCACTGTCTTGCACGAAAACGGCATATTCGGCGTTGGTCACCGGGTATTTGCCGATAGCATACTCGTCCAGATAGACCCCGTGCTGCGGCTTCTCGTCTTCGCAGGCATCCAGGTCTAGATGGTGCCACCTCTGCGGCCTCTCACATGAGTGTGCCTGGCTGTGGCTGTCAGCGGACCCCATCAGGAACTCCCCAGCTGGAATCGTAATCATCTCAGGTACGCCTAGCTCGCGCCGCCTGCGCTCTTCCTCGGCCCGTCGCCGCGCCTCCTCTTCGGCCGCGTCCCGCTGCCGCTCTTCCTCCGCCCTCCGGCGCGCCTCCTCTTCGGCCGCGGCCCGCTCCCGGTCTTCTGCCTCCCGCGCCAGCGGCGCGGCGCACTCCTCGCACATGTTCCACGCCGCGACGCGGTGGGTCTTGTGCAGGAACGCCCTGCCGCATTGCCGGCACTTGAAGCTGTCCTCTAGCTTCACCCATTCGCCGCAGATCTCGCAGTAGCCGCCGGCAGGTGCGGCGGGTGGGGCGGCCCCTGGCCCCCCGATGATGATCTGCTCGCCCTTGATGACGCCGATGTCGCCGACGAGCGGGCCGGCCTGCGGCTTCGGCATCTTGGTGCCGCACTCGGGGCAGAACTTGGCGTCGGTAGGGACGTCTCGACCACAATTCGGGCAAAGCATGAGTCACCTCGCCCTAGCCATTTCTATGATCGCTGTCTCACTCGCGCGCGAAGGAGCGAAAGGGATTTCCCTTCCGCCTTGCGTTCCACACGGCAAGCCTGCTGCGTGGTCACTCCGCGACCACGCCCAAAATCCACAGCCCGTCAACCAGCAAGAACGCGCCGTAGCTCAGCGCCAGCAGGTCGGGCTTTCCACTGGCGGGGGGCGCTATCAGACTGACGCTCCCCACGCATATCACGAGCAGGGCCAACTTGGCCAGTAGGGCAAGACCAAGGGCCTGCATGCGCCGGGCGTGCTGGCCTGAACTCCGGATCATGTCGTTGTCCAGTATATCTGATAGGACATTTGCCATGAAGAGGCCAAGCACACCCGACAGCAGCACATACATGATCCAGGATTGAATGAGGGGCGCTGGGTTCATCCGCTTCAGCAGCAGCCCGCCAGATGCCCACTCCACCGTTCCGACGCTGATGACGACGCTGCCCACCATGAACAAGAAGGCAATCAGTGAAGCGGCGATAGCTGCCCATGGCACTTGGTGCGCCCGGGATCTGATGATGCGCACGCCAAACAGGACCGCAGCAAGGGCACCTAGTCCCTTCATAAACATCTGCACCGTTGCTTCGGCCACGATTTCGGCGATGATCTCGCGCACAAGGCTAGCGACGTCTAGAGACATGGCTACGCCTCATTGAAGAACTTCTCGCCACAGTTCTTGCAGTACTTGGTGCCCACAGGCGACTCCACGCCACACTTGCGGCAGACAACCACGCGCGTCGGCCCTTGGCCGCCTCCGCCTTCGCCGCCCGACACCGTCTGCGCGCCGCCGGGCGTGACGATGACGGTGGGAGCGCTGCGGTCGCGGGCAAAGGCGGTGGCCGTGTCCCGCTGCGAGGCCATAGCCTCCCGATGCATGCGCTCTATCGTCTGAATGGCGTCGAGCAGGATCTTCGTTTGCTCGTCCTTCGATGCTTTGGTCACCTCCAGCACGCGCTCCAGCAGAGCCGTCTGCTGTTCGGCAGGCAGGCTCCGCAGAGTCGCCAGGGCCCGCGCGGCTTCTGGGGACCTCTCGGCGGCCTCGGCCAGGATCTGCTCCGCCGACATACCCTTCCGTATCTCCATCTGCCGCAGGTTGACGATCAGTTGGGCGCGCTGCGGGTCGCTTTCCGCGATCACTACCTCGGCTGGGGCCCCTGCCAACGCCCGAATGCGTTCCATGTTCTGCCGGTGTTGCTCGGCTTCTTCCCTCAGTCGTCGCTCCAGGGCGAGCTCGTCGCGTTCTGCCTCGATCAGCATTTCCTCACGCTGCACCTTGAGCTTGCGGGCATCCATCAGCTCCAATGCCCGCACGCCGAGCTGGACGTCCAACCAGTCCTGCTCGCGCTCGATGGCATCAATCTCTGCCTGCGTTTTCGCCTCTGTCAGTCGGTGCTGCAACTCGATCTGTCTTGCCTCGATCTCGGTCTTCTTGCGCTCGAGAGTCTGGATGCGCTCCTCATTGATCTGGGCCCGCAGCTCCATCTCCCGTCGTTTGAGGCGCAGCTCCAGCAACTCGTTTTCGCCTTCCAGCTCCATGCGGTCGAGCTCTTTCTGGCGTTCGATCTCCAGCTTGCGCACCAGGTAGCGTCGCTGCAGCTCGTGGTCTTCGCGCTCTTCAGCAAAGCTGCGCTTGAGATCCTCAAACTCCTTATCGGAGATCAGTCTTGCCCTGTCCTGTTGCCGTAGGAATGCCTCCAGCTGGTCTTCCGAGCGGATCTCATCCATCCTGTCCGAAAGCACAGCCGCCCGCATCCTGGCCCAAACCGCCGCTCGCCGCTCGTACTGCTCGACCTTCGCCGTCTCTTCAGCGATGGCCTGGATCTCCCGCTCGTTGAGAACATCCGCCAGCCGCTTCCGGCCAGACAGATCCGCTTCCTCGCGGGTGATCTGCACGAAGTAGTCTTCCTTCACCTTGCGCACCGCGTCCCAGCGCTCGTGGCGGAAGTTGAGGGTGCTGACGCGCTCGAAGGTGAGCCCCAGGCTCTTGAAGGTCTCCCGCAGATGGGCTTCGATGAAGGTGGCGAGCTCATCCTTGATAGCCAGATTGCTGCTCAGCTCGGCCACGGAGTGACGGGCAACGGCCTCGGCGGCAGCATTCTCAATCTCGGGCTTGAGGTACTCCGCCAACATGCTGCGGCTCACCGTTCGCTGCCCCTTCATCATGTTGACCAGGAAGAGGACGGCGTTGTTGATACGGGTGACCAGACGGCAGTCCAAGGTCATGGCCAGCGGGTCACTCGTATAGAGGCCGGAGATGGGAAACTCCAACACGACATCCCCCACGTCCACGAGGATGGCGGTTACAGTCTTGGCATGCCCCAGCAGGGGGACGTGGGAGAACGCAGTGTCCATGGTGTAGGGCCCGGGAGGCAGCTCGCCGGCTTCGTTGCGACCGTCCACCAGCAAGATGGCGCGCGTGCCTGCTTCCACGATCAGTTCCTTGCGGAAGAAGCCGGGGACGTCGTCCACCTCGATGCGGGCAGCAAAGTCATCGGGGCTTTTGGCCCAGCGATGACCCGACATGGCCGGCGCGACGGCGCCTGAGAGTTGTTTGCCGCATGCCGGGCAGAAGGTCGCATCTCCCGACACGGGCGCGCCACAGTGCGGGCAGGTACGCTGACCGGTACCGGTTGGCTTGCCGCACTGAGGGCAGAAGCTGTAGTCTTTCTCCAGTTGGGTGCCACAATGGGGGCATTTCGCCTTGCCGATGCCAAAGATATTCATGGTCTCACGCCCCTTTTAGAAGTGCATTCCGCTTGATGATCATGTTGCGCAGGTCCTGGAGGGCGATCTCCAGCTTGCGCGCTTGAACCTCCACGTCGCCGGGCATATCCTCGACCACTCTGCGGTACATGGTCTGGCTGGTGTCTGCAGCGTCCTGGGCCTGCTGCAGGAGGGCGTCGTTCAGGTCGAGAATGCGGCGCAGGTCATCGAGATTGACCTGCTTGCGGGCCAAAAGGGTTGATTGGGCGTAGGTGCTGGCGCGCAGCTCGTCCTGCAGATCGGGGACGGCCTTGGCCAGTGAGCGCAATGCCGTCGCCAGGTTCTGTAGCGGGCTGCGGAAGGCCCGCGTCCAGGCTTCCTCCAGGTTGGATCTCACTCGCCCCAGGTGACCAGCCACCTCAGCGTTGACCATCTGCATGGCCGCCAGGCGCCGGGCCGGGCTGAGGCGGTCCTCCTCAGCACGGGCCAGGTTCTCGCGCCGGCGTGCCCGTGCCTTCCCCTCGTACCAGAAGCTCCAGACGAAGGCGATCACCGCCAGGACGATGCCAACCACACAGGTGATGATCTGCGGCAGGCGGGGGTCGGCGAAGAGCTGTGGCATCACGGTATAGGCCAAGGTCGTGCCCAGCACAATAATGCTCCCCACAGCCCGCAGGATGTTGACCCAGCGGCGCAACTCCTCGATGACGGCGTCGCGCTTCTCGTCTTTTGGCTCCTTGTACCCGGCCTTCTTGAGCATCTCCTCAAAGCGGCCAAGCAGTTGCTCTTGCTGGCTGGCCAGCTTCTTGTCCAGGGCCTTCACCAGTTGGTCTACGGCCTTCCCCACTTCAGGTGGCGTAGGCTTTCGCTCTTCGGCCAGCGGTTTCTTCTCCCCTGCCACCGGCTTGGGCTCCTCGGCAGGGGGCGGGCCCGCCATCTCCCGCCTGACCTCCGCTAGTTCGTCCTGGCGGAGAGCATCGCGTAGTCCGTACTCGTGCTCGATCTGCCGCAGGGTGTCCTGGAACTCCCGCTCGGTGCGCGCCGCCTCCAGGCGTGCTCTCACCTCGGCCTTCTGCAGATCGTTGCGCAGGCGGTGGATGGCCTCGACCCGGCGCACGGCTTCCTCCTGGGTGACGAAGGAAGGGCGTCCGGCCTCGAGCAGGGCAAGCCCCGCCGATTCCAGATAGGCGCGTGCTGGCCCATGGATCGCAGCTCCTATCTGCTGGGCAACCGTCTCGCTGCCGCACAGATCGCCAGCCACGAACTGACGAGCGGCGGCAGCCAGAGGAGCCGCGATACTGGACGCCAGGCGCCCCGCCAACTCGCCGACCGTGAGGTAGGTGCGGCTCTCGTCGAGAGCCTGGAAAAGCCGGACGGGATCGCTCGCTTGCACGCGCACGAGCAAGTTGGCGACCAGCGCTTGCTTGTCGCCGCTGAAGACGCCGCTCACCTCCGGAACGAGGTATGCGGGTCTTGTGTCCACTAGGCCGATGTCGTCGGGCAGGCCGCCCCACGCCCAGCCGACCCGATGGCGCCCAGGCCCTAGGACGGTGGCCTGCCCCCTGCGTACCACGATGCCCTGCTGGCCCGGTCCCACGTCCAGCGTCTTAGTGATGACGCCGGGCAGGTTCTCCGGGTGGACGCGCCGCACCAGGACCTCCGTGCCCTGGCCGTCGGCGGGTGACTGCGTGTCGTTCATCATGTGTTTCCTCCTATCCGATTGACGGCAGCACTACTGGATGCGCCAGGTCGTGCCGTCGAAGACCGTGGTCTTGCCCGGCGCGACCTCCACGTGGAAGACGGTGCGATCGCTCACCTCGATCGCGTACCTTCCCGCCGTTAGGTCCACTATCCTGCGCCCCGTGTTATCTGTGTATCCGCTGGCTACCCCCCAGTCCTTTGCAGGTTTGCCTGCGACGTCCGTCTTCTGAGCGTAGATCCTGACGTAACGGTCAACATCCGCCGTACCATCTGACCGCTTGAGCGCAACAATGATGCGGCCCAGATTGATGACACGTTTGGTGACCTGTCCGGGCTGAATCGGGACGTTGTGTTCGCCCTCGACATCATAGGCTGTGCCCCACGGGTAGCCCAGCAGGTCCGCTCCGACGATGTACCTGCACGGCGCCAGGTCGAAAGATACCGCACCCGTGTTGTCGGTGTAGCCGCTGGCGACTCGGCCGGCAGATACCCAATTGCCGGCGATGTCCTGCTGCTGGAGGTGCACCGTGACCCATTGATCCTGGATGACCGAGCCATCGGCACGTGTGAAGCCGACCTGCAGTCTGCCGATGGTGAGCACGAGCCGCGTGGTCTTGCCAACGAGCACTTGCACGCTGGATTTGCCCTTGGTGTCCACGGCATCGCCCCAGTTGCACCCGGTGACGTCAACCGCCACGATATACTCGCCGGGATTCACGGCGAATGAAGCCATGCCCGTGTTGTCGGTGCTGCCTGCTGCCACCCGCTCAGCCCGCACCCAGCGGCCCTGAATATCCTGCTTCTGACCATAGACTTCGATCCACTTGTCTTTCCATACCATGCCCTCAGCCCCACGCACGACGACTTGCAGCGTTCCCTTTCCGGCAGGGGCGGCTGACGAATCAATGGTGGTGATCTCATAGGCCGGCCGAATGGCACCAGTGTCCACCACGGGCGAAGCGGTGAAGGTGGGCACAGGGGTGGCTGTGGGCGGTACGGGTGTCGCCGTCGGCGGCACCGGTCTGGGCGTCGGGGTAACCACCGTTGGCGTAGGCGTCCTCTGCACCGCCGCGACAGGTGTCGGTGTGACCGTCGCTCTCCCGCCGGTGCCCCTGTAGGCGACGACGGCATACACGGCCAGGCACACGACCACGAGCAGCGCCGCTATCCGGACCCAAGGCGGCTGCGGCTCACCCGGCCCCTTTGTCCCTTCGCGACTGATGCGCTCCACAGGCTGGAGTGGCGCGCCCGGCTGCAACGAGGCGCGCAGCACGTTGGCAAACTCATGCGCTGAGGCGTAGCGCTTGGTTGGATCCTTGGCCAGCGCCCGCAGCACCGCCGTCTCCACGCTGGCTGGCACCTGGACGCCGAAGCTGGTCATGGGCGGCGGCGCTTGATGGACGTGCTGGTAGAGGATGGCCATGGGGTCCTCACCCTTGAAGGGCGTGCTCCCTGTGATCGCCTCGTAGGCCACGATGCCCAGGGAGTAGATATCCGACCGGGCATCGGCCGGGTTGCCCTGGGCCCGTTCCGGGGCGACGTACTGCGCCGTGCCGCTCAGAGTGAGGCCCAGGCTGGATGCGGAGCTGCCCTTGACGGCTCGCGCCAGGCCGAAATCGCCGATCTTGGCCCGCCCGCTGTCGTCCAGCAGGATATTCGACGGCTTGACGTCGCGGTGTACCAGGCCCGCCTCGTGCGCCGCGTGGAGACCGTGGGCCACATGGCTGATGAGGGCGATAGCCTCCTCAGGCGGCAAACGATGCTTCTGGAGCAGGACATCGGCGAGGGAGCGGGGCAGGTACTCCATGACGATGAAATAGCTGCCCTGATCCTCGCCTATCTCATGGACGGTGACCACATTAGGGTGGTTGAGGCGGGCGATCTTCTGCGCCTCGCTCAAGAAGGCCGCCTTGAATGTCGGGTCCGTAAGGAGAACAGGGTGCAGCACCTTCAGGGCGACGATGCGCTCCAGCATGGTGTCCCGGCACTTCAGCACCACGCCGAAGCGTCCCTGCCCGCTCTCCTCGATGACCTCGTATTTTCCGAACCGCCGGGGTTGTGCCGTCTGGTCCATAACACCCCTCCCTATCACGATGCATCCCCGTTCGTGAGAGCGCTTGGCAGCCGACGGGGGCAGAGTCTCCGCCGGAGGCTGGAGTTAGCCTCGGCCAGCTTGATGACTGCAGCTCGCAGGCTTGCTCGGCCTGCCGTGGCGCCCGGCCAGGCAGGCCCGAGCGGCTGGCTTACGGCTGCCGGATGCAGCTCCCCATGGGAGGTGCTATGTGTCGCGAAACCCAACGCTGCCCGCCGCCTCACGACCCGCGACCCCCTGGCAGTATTCCCCACACCATGATCGTACCGTCAGTGGACCCCGAGGCGAGGGTTTTGCCATCGGGGGCGAAGGCCACGTAGTGCACAGTGGCTGTATGCCCGCTGAGGGTGCGCAGCTCCTTGCCGCTGGCCACGTCCCAGAGTCTCACGGTGGCGTCATACGACCCTGAGGCCAGGGTTTTGCCATCGGGGGCAAAGACCACGCTGTGCAGATAGCTCGTGTGCCCGCTGAGGGTGCGCAGTTCCTTGCCGCTGGCCACGTCCCAGAGTCGCACGGTCTTGTCATACGACCCCGAGGCGAGGGTTCTGCCATCGGGGGCGAAGGCCACGCTGTACACATAGCTCGTGTGCCCGCTGAGGGTGCCCACCAGGCTGCCGTCGCTCACCCGCCACAGGCGCACGGCGTTGTCATGCGACCCCGAGGCCAGGGTTTGCCCATCGGGCGAGAAGCAGACGCTACACACCGCCTTCATATCGCCGCCCGCGAAGAGCTGCTCGAGAATGCCAGGCCTAACAACACGCGCGCGCCAATCCTCGGCTGCCCGCCACAATCGCACAGTATTGTCCTCCGAACCCGAGGCGAGGGTTTTGCCATCGGGGGCGAAGGCCACGCTGTGCACATAGCTCGTGTGCCCGCTGAGGGTGCGCAGCTCCTTGCCCCTGGCCACGTCCCAGAGACGCAGGGTGTAGTCGTCGGACCCTGAGGCCAGGGTTTTGCCATCGGGGGCGAAGGCCACGCTGTACACATAGCTTGTGTGTCCGCTGAGGGTGCGCAGTTCGCGGCCCGTGGCCACGTCCCAGAGACGCAGGGTCTTGTCGTCGGACCCTGAGGCCAGGGTTTTGCCATCGGGGGCGAAGGCCACGCTGTGCACATAGCTCGTGTGCCCGCTGAGGGTGCGCAGCTCGCGGCCAGTGGCCACGTCCCAGAGCCTCACGGTCCTGTCGGACGACCCTGAGGCCAGGGTTTGGCCATCGGGGGCGAAGGCCACGCTCTGCAGATAGCTCGTGTGCCCGCTGAGGGTGCGCAGTTCCTTGCCGCTGGCCACGTCCCAGAGTCGCACGGTCTCGTCGGACGACGCTGAGGCCAGGGTTCTGCCATCGGGGGAGAAGGCCACGCTGATCACATAGCTCGTGTGCCCGCTGAGGGTGCGCAGCTCCTTGCCGCTGGCCGCGTCCCAGAGTCTCACCGTGTTGTCATGCGACGCGGAGGCCAGGGTTTTGCCATCGGGGGCGAAGGCGACACTGAACACACCGCCAGTGTGCTTCTTGAAGACATGCACTTCCTTCCCGCTGGCCGTTTCCCACAACCGGACTGTCTTATCATCTGCACCTGAGGCCAGGAGCCGCCCATCAGGGGAGAAAGCCACGCTCGTCAGTGCTGCCGGTGCCCAGATAAGAGTCACTTCTGTCATGGTCTGGGCATCGTAGACGCAGAGGCAGCCAGACTCGCAAGCAACGGCCAGCCATCGGCCGTCGGCCGACCACGTCACTTGCTTGGGCGTGCCCTTGCCCAACCGTGCTATTGGCCCAACGTCAGCCCCGTTGTCTGGCACGATAATCGGGAGCAGCGATCGGCCCTTGGTCAGAATGCTTAGCTTCAATGGCGTCAAGCGAGGATCTCCGGGAGCCGCGCGCTCCAGTCTCCTCAACTCGGCCAGGGCTGCTGCGACATCGGCATCCAGCAAGGACGTCACTTTCGCATACTGGTGCTCCCTGGCTTGCTGCAGCTCTCGTTCTGCCGCCTGAGCCTCTTGGCGTAGGTCATGTAGCCCTGGATAGTCCCTCTGCACCGTCTCTATCTCTGCCAGCAGTGTCAGGGCGAGACCGGGAAGTGTTCTCGCTACTGCCTTGGCCTGGGCAAATCGCTCTGCGAGGCGTCGTTGTTGTTCGGCCTGAGCCTTGTGGAGGAGGTCGCGTAGCCCTGGATAATCTTCCCGCTCTTTCCGAATTTGCGCTGCTATCTCTAGTGCCCGCGCCGGCTTGTTCTCTACTACTTTCTCTGCCTCGGCAAAGAGGCCGGCCAAGCGCTGTTCGCGCTCTGCGGCCTGGGCCTGCTGCCGAAGCTCCGCGAGTCCCGGATAGTCGGCCTGTTCCTTCTCGATTTCCGCCAGCGCCTTCAGCGCCTCTGTTGGTTGATTGTCCAGTGCTTTCTCCGCCCGGGCAAACAGCGCGGCCAAGCGCTGTTCTCGCTCTGCGGCCTGGGCCTGCTGCCGAAGCTCCGCGAGTCCCGGATAGTCGGCCTGTTCCTTCTGGATGTCCGCCAGAGCCTTCAGCGCCTCAGTTGGTTGTGTGTGCAATGCCTGCTCCGCCTGGGCAAAGAGTGTCGCCAGGCGCCGCTCGCGTTCCCGCAGAGCCGCCTCGGCTTGCTGGCGGAGGTCCTGCAACCCCACGTAATCCGCCTGCTCCCGCTCTATCTGCGCCAGTAGCTCCAGCGCGCGGGGTGGGTCGGTCTTTGCTGCGCGGGCGGCCTCACCGAACAGCTGCTTGAGGCGCTGCTCCCGGGCAGCTTGGGCCTTCTTCTGCGCGGCCTCGGCCTTTTGCCGCAGTTCTGCAAGCGCCGGGTAGTCCGGTTGCTCCTGTTCTATCTGCATCACCAGCTCGAGTGCGCCACTCGGGTTATCCTGCACCAATCGCTCTGCCTCGACGAAGACTCTGGCCAGGCGGCGGTCACGCTCCCGTAGGGCTGAAAGGGCCTGCTGGCGTAGCTCCTGCAGCCCCGGATACGCCGGCTCCTCTTTCTCCAGCTCGGAGAGCGCCTGCAGCGTTTGAGCCGGTTTTCCCTCCACCGCTGCCTTTGCTTCGGCAAACATGCCAGCCAACCTCCGTTCTCGTTCTGCCGCCTGGGCCTGCTGCCGAAGCTCTGACAGGCCAGGATAGTCTCCCTGCTCCTTCTCGATTTCCGCCAGCACTGCCAGAGCTCGTGCCGGCTCCTTGCTGACTGCCTTCTCAGCCTCTGCGAACAAGGCCGCTAAGCGCTGGCTTAGAGCTTGTAGTGCCGTGTGGGCCCGCTGGCCAAGATCCAAGAGCCCCGCATAGTCCGTCTGCTCCTCCTGAATCTTGGCCACTAGCTCCAGGGCTCGTTTTGGGCTGGTTTGCACCGCCTGCTGCGCCTCGGCAAAGAGTCTCGCCAGGCGGCGCTCGCGTTCCCGTAGAGCCGCCTGGGCTTGATGGCGCAGGTCCTGCAACCCCACGTAGTCCGGCTGCTCCCTCTCTATCTGCGCCAGTAGCTCCAACGCGCGCTCTGGTGCCTTCTCCACTGCTTTCTTCGCCTCGGCAAACCGCTGAGCAAGGTGGCGGTCTCGCTCCGCCACAGCCCGCTGTCGCAGGTCCTGTAGCCCGGGGTAGTCCTCTTGTTCTCTATGAATCTGCGCCAGGACTTCCAGCGCCCGTATCGGGTCAGACTTGACTGCCAGCTCCGCATCGGCAAATAGCCTTGCCAGGCGTCGCTCTGTCTCCAATACCATTTCTGGAGTGAGGCGAGTTGGCTCGCTCTTCATTGTACGATCGGTCTGCGCCACTGCACTGACCGGCTGCTGCCCTTGTGGTTGCCCTCGCCCTTTTGCTTTCGGTCGCCGTGTGACACCCACCTGCCCGTGTGTTTGTGTGGTTGGCATGTGCAGCCTATCCGCCTCTTCCTGCTGTCTTGCTCCTGAACGGGCTATCTCCTTGCCACCGCCGCCCCGCACCTGCTCTTGGACCGCATTCGCTTCCTCTGGCAGGGTCATGAAAGCGTCCAGGACCTGGGCCAGCTCTTTCCCACTTTGTGGCCGCTGCGCTGGATCCTTGGCCAGCACCCGCGCAACCGCTGCCGCCAGTGGAGCGGGCACATCGGGCCGCACACTGTCCAGCGGTGGCGGCACTTCCGTCAGGTGCTTGCGCATCACGCCGGCTGGCGTCTTGCCAGGAAAGAGGGTGTGCCCCGCCAGCATCTCCCACAGGATCACGCCCACGGCGTAGACATCGCTGGCGGGGGTGGCCTCGGCTTCTTCCCAGATCTCCGGGGCGATGTAGCCGGGCGTGCCCACCATGCCGCCGGAGCCGGTGAGGCTGGCCCAGGCCAGGGCCTTGACCAACCCGAAGTCGGTGAGCACCGCCCGGTCCTCATCGTCCACGATGATGTTCTGGGGCTTCACGTCCCGGTGCAGGAAGTCCCGTTGGTGGGCATAGCCCAGGGCCTCGGCCACTTGGCGGGCAATGCTCACCGCCCGTTCCACAGGCAAGGGGCCCTCAGCGATCATCTTATCCAGGCTGCGGCCGGGCAGGAACGTCATGTCAATGTAGGGCTGCCCCTGCTCTTCGCCCACCTTGTTGATGTGGACGATATTTGGGTGCTCCAGGTTGGCAGCCGCCTGCGCCTCGCGGACGAAGCGCTCCTGGGCTGCGGGATTGCTGAGCAAGCCCGCGTGCATGATCTTGAGCGCCACGATGCGATTTAGGGTCAGGTCACGAGCCTTGTACACCGTGGCGAAGGACCCGCTGTCAACCTTCTCGATGATCTCGTAGGGGCCGAAACGCTTGGTGTCTGTCATGCTCGCAGTCCCTCCGGCAAGGCCAGGCTGAGCACGTCATGTGCCAGACGGGCCAGTTCTGCTATATCATCCTTGCGCTGTAGCGCCAGCAGGCGCAGGTGCGCCAGGCGCGAATCCACGTTCAGGCGGGGCGAGTGGACGACCACCCGCTGCAAGTCGCTGCTAGAGAGGCGGTCAAGGCGGTAGCTCACATTGGCAGCGATGGCCACGGCATAGGGCAGGCACAAAGGGCCGAGGCGCACCTCCAGGTCCCGCAGCAGGAGATAGCCCACCACGTAGGGCAGGGGCTGGCCAAAGGCCTTCTCGACGCCGTGGTTCACTGCCTCTGGGCACTGGTGCAGGGTCAGCACGGCGGTATGAAGCTGTTCCGAGGTGGGATGCTCCTCAATGAACAGGACCTCCAGGGCGGTCCAGATGCGCAGCACGGCGTCCATTTCCTCGTGGGAGCGTGCCTGCTTCTGCAGCTCGACCAGGGGCGGCCAGACCGCGATCAGCGTATGGCGCACCAGAGGCCATGGCCGGCCCTGTTCGGCGGCCAGACAGCCCATCAAGTGATGCTCGACCCAGGTGGCCCAGCCCTCCTCGAGCAAGAGCGATGATCCGTAGAGCACGGCATTCTTCTCGGCGAGCAGTATGCCTTCAGGTGTGTCGGCCGGTCGAAAGTCGAAACGCCGCGCCAGCTCGTAACGCCAGGCGCCCAATCGCTTCTTCTCTTCCCCTAGGGCCGTACCCTCGGTCACAAAGCCGTGTCCCATCTTCTCATGGACGGCCGTGGCCAGGATGGCGGGGAGGACGGCCGGGTCGCGCAGAGCCGCCTCCGCGTCCGGGGCGCGGCCATGAGCGAAGAGCCAGCCGTTGAGATAGCAGCCGCGACCGGGCAGAAACATCCCGTACCTTCCACCGCCCTTGCTCGCCTGCGCCTCCGCCTGCGCCATCATCTCCTCCAGATAGGCCATTTTTGTTGCTTCCGAGACGTCCATCATCTCCACCTGCGGCCAGAAGAACTCCTCCAGTGTTGTGCAGTAGACGGTGGGCAGGCTGAAGAGCGCCAGTCTGGGCAGATAGCGGGCCAAATCGAACCGCTCAGCCATGACGTCATCCAGGTGGCGAAGGGCGGGATCGTGTGCGAGGGCGATGTGCGCTGAGGCAGGCGCAACCGCGCCAGCCGCCTGCTGGGGGAGGCGAGCGGCAAGGGCCGACGCGCTCCGCCTCTGATGAGCCTCAATCTGAGACTGGATGCGCGCTTCGTACTCGCTCAGCCGCTGCTCCAGGCTGGCGTCTGAGAAGGATGGCGCGCCTCGTGTGCCCAGGCGCCGTCGCATCAGGGCATCCAGACGTTCCTCGAATCGTCGTTCCATGTCTTCGAGTGTAGACATTCCGGTTTTCTCCTTTCCTCTGGGCTCATCCCTGTCCTCTGGGCTCATCCCTGAATGGGCTGGCCGCAAGTCGGACAATGGCGCGCGGTCGTGCCCTCTGGCAGCGCGTTGAGGCAATGGGGGCAGAGACGGGCGTGGCATGATGGGCACTGCGCCTCCCCCGGCTTCAGCGCCACACCGCACATCGGGCAGGCACGGCCCTGCTCCTTGCTCGTATCCGCTGGGGCAATGAGGCGTCTACCGCCTGCAACCAGTGTGTCCGTGACATCGCCAGCGGGAATGCCCGGCGCCGGTGTCGCCGGCACACCTGGCCCGCCGCCCACGCTGCTGCGCACGAGCACAGAGCCTTCAATGTTGGTGGTCTGCGCTCCTGGCGCCACGTACTGCTTGGCGTTGATGATGACGACCTGGGGCCGCTGTTCCCGGGCGCGCCAGACAGCCAGGACCGGCACCGAGCTTTCGACGGTTCGCTGCGTGGTGTTGCCGGCCTCGTCCTGGTAGCTCACCTCGATATCCAGGGGTGTCGCATCCCCGGCTTTGTGGGGAGCCAGACGGAACTCCAGCATCGCCTGCTGACGGGGTGCAAGCCGACGATGCTTTCTCTCCAGATCGCCCTCGTAGTCGCCGCGAACCACCACCCTGATCTCTCTCGCGACGCCAAATCCCTCATTCTGCAGAGTGACCCGCAGCCGGTTGAATTCCCTGACCACGAACTGTCCCTCGGCCGCGAGTGAGAGCGCTGGCAGCCTGCGGTAGCGGATTACTTTACCATATCAGCGCTGGCAGTCCTCTTCGCAGCCCTCATCAG
>DAOUCN010000212.1:0-6317 GCA_034431995.1 Chloroflexota bacterium
GATCTCGGTAATGCGGATCAGGTCTTCCTTTGTCAGAATCAGAACATCCAGCGGGATGTCGAGACCGAGACGCTTGTTGAGCTTGTACCGACCGACTTCTCCCAGGTCATAGCGGCGGGGCTGGAAGAAAAGATTGCGCAGGAACTCCCGCGCATTCTCCTCAGTGGGAGGATCGCCGGGACGAAGCCGTTTATAGAACTCGATGATGGCGTTCTTCTGGTTTTCTGCCGCTGTGCCGCTACGCATCTCCTGTGGCTCGCGCTCCATGGTGCGCAGAATATAGGGATGGTCCGGCACGTTGTCAGCCTCGGCAAAGAGAGACAACAGCTCCTCATCGGTAGCAATGCCGATGGCGCGCAGCAAGGTCGTGACTGGGATCTTGCGCTTGCGGTCAACCTTGACAGAGATGACGTCTTTGTTCGACGTCTCGAACTCGAGCCATGCCCCCCTATTGGGAATCAGCTTGGCATAGCAGAGCCGGCGGCCCGTCGTCTGGTCTTCGGGCCCGGTGAAGTAGGCGCCGGGCGAGCGCACCAGTTGGCTCACGACCACCCGCTCTGCTCCATTGATGACGAAGGTCCCATTGGGCGTCATGAGAGGGAAATCGCCCATGAAGATGTCTTGTTCCTTGACCTCGCCTGTGGTCTTGCTGACGAGGCGCACGTTCACTTTGAGGGGCGCCGCGTAGGTGGCGTCGCGCGTGCGACATTCCTGAACCGAGTACTTCGGCTCACCGAAGGTGTAGTCAAGGAAGTGCAGCTCCATGTCCTTGTTGAAGGATTGTATCGGTGAGATCTCGTCGAAAAGGGCGCGCAGCCCCGTCTCCTGAAACCAGCGAAATGACTCCAGTTGCATGGCGATCATGTGCGGCATGGGGAGGACGTCGGGGATGCGGGCATAGGAGATACGGGGAATGGCACCCGCGTACGTGGGGGCCTGTTCAATTGTCATGCTGCTTGGCTCCTTGTGCAACTAGCCTGAAAGTGGGGGGCGGTCTGACGCCAATCGAACGTTTAGTATACCATCTCGCCGGCCTCATGTCAATAGTTTTCTCACCTTTTTCTGCACCAATTTCCCCCTCGTACCTACTCCTGTGCTTCCTCCAAGGCCGGAAGACGAGGCACCATGGCCACAACGCCCTCACCCCGTCGCTTGGCCCCGCCACGCACCCTGGGCAACCCATCTATCGCCTGGCGGAGCGATCGGGTGATCTGCGCCACGGCCGCCGGCCCTGACTCCAGCACATGGGGCGTGGCGATGATCCCCGTTGCTCCCGCCTCGCGCACCATGCTCACGCATTCCGCTGGCAGCGGCTTCTGCAGGGCCAGCAGCACAGGCCGGCGCGTGAGGCGTACCATGGCGGCGAGACGCATCATATCCTGCACCGTGTACGTAGACGGGCTGTCCGGGAGTGCTCGCCCCATGGCAATCGCCGCCGCCACTGCCCCCACTTTCTCCAAGCTGCCCACGGCGACCAGTTCCTCCGGCGGAAAGGAGTTGTCCAGGCGCATGATCCACCCCAGGTCTACATTCAACACAGACAGCGCCGCCTGGCCAGGGTGAATCAGACAGAAATCAGCTCCCTGTTCCCTGAATCCCTCGGCCTCTTGCCCGGTGATCGCCCCCTCATGGGCCGTCACGCCCAACGGTCGCCCCTGCGCCAGGCTGACGGCACGCGGCAGAACGCCCGCCGCGCCTGTCGTGGGCAGCAGCACCGCGTCCGCACCGCTTTGCAGGGCCGCCTCCACCTGATCCTCACGCGCTTCCGGTAGCAGGCAGATCAGGGCCATCGTCGGCACACGCCCAGCATTGCGCGCCCCGAAGCCCAGAGGTTCATCTGAACGCTGGGCAATCCGATCCAGCAGGTCTATCAATTTGCTCACATTTCCTCCTCCGGTACGGCCCACCTGCTCTGTCCTACTGCAGGATGATCGGCAGGTGGCGGCGTTGTGGCCAGCCAACCGATGGCGTGGCAGAGGGCGTAGCTGTGACCGTAGGCGTGCGAGACGGCGTAACTGTGGGCGTCATCTCGCCTACGAGGGTGCGTAGGGCACGCTCGGCATTGACGCGCCCGGCTCCATGGTAGGGATCCCACCCGGGTGCGTCTTCGCCAGGCGTCCCCACCTGGTCATCGGCACTAGCCGCCAGCACCGATGCAACCTGCCCGGGCGTCAGGTCGGGACGAACGGTGAGCAGCAGCCCCACCAGCCCACTCACGTGGGGAGCGGCCATTGACGTTCCCGACCACGTAGAGTATCTGCTTGGCCAGATCGCGCTGTAAATGCCAACCCCTGGCGCCGTCAGGTCAATGTGGCTGCCAAAGCTGGAGAAAGAGGCGCGTTCGTCCTTGCGGCCGCTGGCTCCCACGGCAATGGTCTCGCCGTAGCCCGCCGGGTAGTGCACCGTCGCGTCACCGCTGTTCATCATGGCCGCAACCACGACCATCCCCCGGCTGTATGCATAGGTCACCGCGTCGTACAGGATGCTTGACGTCGCCGTACCCCCAGCGCTGATGTTCGCTACCTTCACCCCCTGGTCCGCGGCGTAGACCAGGGCGCTTGCCCACCAGGAGTAATAGCCCCGGCTGCTACTGTCGAGTACCTTCAACGGCATGATGCGGCACTGCCAGCAGACCCCCGCCACACCCACTGCATTATCGGTCCGTGCTGCCGCTATGCCCGCCACGTGGGTGCCGTGACCGTGGTCATCTTGAGGATCATCGTCGCCCTGCACGAAGTCATACCCAGCTACCGTCTGGCCTTCCAGGTCTGGATGCGTCAGGTCAACACCTGTGTCGAGCAGAGCAATCACGACACTGGGATTGCCTGTCGTGATCTCCCACGCCGCTGGAGCGTGGATGTCCGCGCCCACGCGCCCGCCCTGCTGCCCCGTGTTGCGCAAGCTCCACTGATCGCCGAAGCCCGGATCGTTGGGCACCACGTCAGCGCCCATACCTGCATAGTCGAGCTCTGCCCACTCCACGTGAGGATCAGCAGCCACGGCCGCCCTGGCCTCCCTGATGTCATGGCCTGCCAGCTCCAGGACATAGGTTCTGGAGAGGCCGAGCCGCTCCTTCAGTACAGGGTCCCCAGAGTCCGGGTCTGCCACCAGGTGCATACGCCGGACGCCGAACCGCGCCAGGATGGCGTCGAGCGAGGCAAAGCCGGTGACAACATCTCGCCCTTCGCTCCACTCGCCCACCTGGACAAGGGAATCGCGCCTCAGGCGCACCACCAGCCGGTCGGATGCAAACGCTGACTGTGCGTCAGGTCCCACGACAGCAGAGGCTTGCTGGGAACTAGCCGTACCCTGCGAGCGGAGCGTGAGCGTGAATAGGATAACCAAGGCCGCAAGCGGCACCGTTGCGCCAGCCCGTTTGCATAGGGTAATCAGCCACCGTTGCCCGCACATCTGTCTCAGGGGCCTGCGTTGCGTCTGCCCCAGCCCGACGAACTACGCCCTGTCCCACGCCTTCATCAGCTCAGGCAGCCCATCAAAGACGAAGTCTGGCCGGTGGGGCGAGGCGGCCAGGTGCTCGCGAGTGCTGATGCCCGTCAGCACCATGATCGTGTGCATGCCCGCTGCTATGCCACCAGCGATGTCAGTTTCCAGACGATCGCCCAGCACAGCCGTAGCCTCCCGCCGCGCCCGCATCTGGCTGAGAGCCATGTCGAGGAGAAGAGATTGCGGTTTGCCCACCACAATGGGCTCCACGCCCGAGGCCACGCGCACCGCCGCCACAAGGGAGCCTGCACCGGGGACCTCGACCCCGCCTTCCATCGGATACGTGGCGTCAACATTGGCAGCCACAAAGCGGGCACCATTGCGAATCGCCAGGCTGGCACGCTTCAGCTTCTCGTAGGTGAAGGCCCGATCCAGGCCAACGACAACGAAGTCCGGGTGCTGATCGTCCTCCCGGAAGAGGCCATCGGAGAGGATCGCCTCCCGGGGACCATCCTCGCCGATAATGTACACCGTGCCCCCGCCAGGGGCCTCGCGCCGCAGAAACCATCCCGTCCCAGCCGCAGAGGTGAGGATATGCTCCTCATCCGCTACAATACCCATGTTCGCCAGGTCTGCCCGCACCTTCGCCAGCCTGGGCGCGGAGTTGTTGGTCACAATGCGATAGCCAATACCGCGCCGATCTAGCCAAGGCAAGAACTCGCATGCGCCCGGCAGAGGGGTACGATTCCGCCGCAGAACCCCATCTACGTCAATGATCAAGTACCGAATATCTGACAGCACAGTCATCATTGAACTCCCATCAGCAATGTCACTGGACGTAGCGGGCTGGTCAGCAGCACCATCCCAGGCCCGCCTTCCTGCTTCAGGATACTGGTGTGCTCGCCGGGGCCTGGCCGTTCGGCAACATGCGCTCCCCCAACCAGCGCCAGCGCGGCTGGCAGGAAGGACTGCACGCGATCCACATAGCGGCTGCCCTTGGCCCAGAGCCAGCGCGGAACATCTGGGCGATCGGTGGTCAGGCCAGTGTTGTGCCAGCGCGCCGAGGCCGCCCAGACGCTGGTCGAGCTGTCCGGTTCTGCTATGCCGCCTTCAGCAGCCAGACGGATCTGCCCTCGCTCCAGATTGGCGGCCAGGTATTCGATCGCCGTGGGCATGTCCATCAGGTCAAGAATCATCGTTGGGCGTTCTGCCGGCCCGTTGGGCCGATACCATCCCCCTTCCACAGTCACCTCGGCCCGGATCTCCCGCCCCACCGACACCCGTATCCCTGTCGGCCCAAGGGTGGGGTCGAAGCCGACCAGCGCCAGCAACACCTTCGCCGCCCACTGACCCTGCTTCAGGGTCAGGAAGTGCCAGGAGAGCAGCGAGTCGCGCCATGCCTTGGGCAACCCCTCCTCGCCGGGAAGCAGCGCGCGCAGAGCGCGGTCTTCCTGGCCCAGCATCTCGTTGTAGAGCACAGCAGCCAGCCAGTCGGGGGCAATGCCATGCCGTTCGGCGCAGGCGAGAATCGTCTGCCGTTGCGCAGCCATCATGGCGGGGACCACTGGTCGCACAGCCATAGCCAGGGTCGCCAGAACGAGCAGAAACAGACAGAGCGCCGCAAACGACGCCCGGATGGGAACCGAAGGCGACAAGGTGTGCTGAGCAGGCGAGCGCGCCACAGTCCCGCCTCGCCCAATGAGCCTGGAATCAACCAATCTGCCAATTCCCTCTACCGTATCGCCGCTCCCGCCGTCCAGTCGTAGCCTATGCCGGGGTCATCATGAGGGATACGGCCTTCTTCCTGCGGGTCATAGGTCTGAGATGTGATGTACAAGAGGTGCGCGACGCCTCCGATTGCCTTACAGCCGTGGGCTACGCCGGGGGGGATCTTGAGCACTTTGGCTCCAAAATGATCGCCCATCAGAATCTCCATGGTCTGACCCCGCGTGGGCGAATCTGTGCGCAGGTCATGGAGCGCTACCTTGAGCGCACCACAGGCCACATACCACCAGTCTACCTGGTGGGGGTGCACGTGCCAGGCCTTGGCTGTGCCAGGATACATCAGGGCATGGCTGAACTGGCCAAAGCCCTCGCCGAAGAAGCGATCCGTTACCCGGATGACTTCACGAAAGAACCCTCGTTCATCAGGGTGGGTCACCAACTCCTTGATCTCCACACCCTCAATCACGGTGTTTTGCCTCCTTGCGGCCGCGTCCTGCGGCGAGACGTGCGCCCCGCGATCCTACGGCTGACCGCCTGCAGGACCGAGCTCCTGGCCGTGTGTTGTTGGAAGTCCGCCACTGCCTCCTCTAGCTCCACCTCGTCGCCGTATTCCACTCTCAGATCATACAGATGATCCATGATCCACAGATATACGTCTGCCTCGGTCCGCTGCGGAAACCTCTCCAGTATCCCCTCTTTGCGAACCAGTCGCACCACGGGCATGTACACGGTGTCAAACCAGCTCGTGACAGCCTCTTCGATAGACACATCAGTCCCGCGTTCGATGCCCAGCATGTGGCGGTGCACGTTGATGTGCTCTTCGACCTGATGGTAGCCGCCCGGCACGGTGAAGCGAATGTCTGCTCCCGGTCGCAGCCGGTCAAGCACGCTCCATTCGAGAAACTGGGCCTGGCCCCCCAACTCCTCCAGGTCCTCTGCCCTTATCTCTCCGGTCAGCGGAACCCGACACCGTACCTCAACGACCTCGGCGTCAACATAGGCGATGCCCTTCTCCCGCGCTACAGACACGCGATGATTCCCATCCTTGACGAAGTAGACATCGCCCACCTGGTACAACTGCACGGGCGGCAGAACCACGTCCCGATAGTATGCCTCTGCGATGCGCCGCCAGCCGCCACTGATTGAGC
>DAOUCN010000213.1:0-3442 GCA_034431995.1 Chloroflexota bacterium
GGTGTGATCGTTGGCGTGTGGGTCGGGCAGGGGACGATGGTCGTGTCCTCGGTGTCCTCCACAGGCGTGGTCACTTCACTGGACCAGACGCGGGTTTTGTTCGTCCATATGCCCAGCGTATTGCCCTGAACGACGAGGTAGCGCGTTGCCGAGGCGTTCTGTGAGAGACTGCCGACGTTCCACGTTACCGTGTCTCCGCTCTGGGTACACGAATTGCTGCAACTGATGAAGCTGAGACCGGACGGTATGGTATCAGTAAGGACGACGTTGGTCTGCGCTCCGCCAATGGCCGTGATGACGATGGTATAGGTGATCTGGGTGCACAGGTCAACGGGATCGGCGCTGTCAGTCTTGGTGATCTCCAGAGCCAGGATGCCACTAACGGCGATGGGAATGTCCATGTTGCCCTGGCTGATCGACTCGGGCGGCGAGGGCGTCGCCGAGCTAATCCTGACGTGCAGCGATGATCCATTCCAGTTGTGCGAGCCAATTGCCAAATGGCCGCCGAAGCAGAGGACAGCCGTGTTGCCGCCGGGCAGATTCTGGATTTCCCAGGTGTGGTAGCGCTCGTTGCCAGTACCTGAGGGTCCCAGGTCAACCCATGTCCCCCCTCCAGCCGTACTGACGCACTGATCGGGGCCAGACACGTCCTGTTGTAAGTAGTCCACGCCGATGATTGTACCGTTCTGGTAATCATGGGCTATCTGCAGGGTAATCGTGTAGGGACTGGACTTGCCGTTGTCTACCGTGACACGGAACGGTACAAACTGTCCCTCCGCCCAGCCAGTGACCTGCCCAGGGTTCCAGCCACCCCCAGGGTCCCGGGACTCAATCTTGACCGACAGGTTGCCATCGTGGAACCACGTGGTCGCCAACACTGTGCCGCTAGGATACGTGTCGCCGCTGTCGTAGACCATGACCAGGTACCAGCCCTCGATACCGTTGAGCTGGTACAGGTAGAGAAAGCAGCCCTGGGCGTCCGCCGGCGTAGTGTCCCAGCCTGGGGCGAAGCTCCCATCGCCCTTGACGATGCTGCCATCTGGGCGAACGACCACCACGTCCAGCGACTGGTAGGCGGCGAAGTTCATCCCATAGATGGCGACTGGCTCGTCGGGGGAGTAGTCCACTTCGGCTGTCCAGACGATGGGCGTTCCGTCAGCCAGGGCTGGGACGGGAAAAGCCAGCAGCAGGCAGAGAACGGCGAATCCTATGGCAAGGCGTGGCCCGTACCAGCGGAGGTTGTCTTTGTCCATCTCAGCCTTCCTTGGAAGCCGGCCGCTCTCGAAGCTGGAGGCGCGGCCGGAGTGTGCCGCCGAAGACAGCAGTAGCCCGCACTCTCCCCGCCCCGATCCGCTTCAGGCCAAGGATTGTGCGGGCTACGTGGTATCGGAAAGGTAGCCTCGCCGGCCGTTCCCTGCCTACGACCGCATCCGTCACGTAGACAACGAGACGACGGCGCAGGACAGGCTATTCAGATGAATTGGGCCGATCGAGGCCGTTCTCTCTGTGCCAGACCTCGCGGCCGATAGTACGTGCTTTCGATGCAGCCGGAGAAACAGAAAACCGACCACATTCCTCCTTGCAGCGGTCGGTTACGCCACCTGCTCCACCTGGTGCCCCGGCGTCCAAATCAATGGCTGCGGCCAGGCTTCATTGCATCCGTCTGCAAGACAAGTACGCTGAGTTACTCGCCTCCTCTTCTCCGCTAGATGTGGTCTGCTCGCGCGATGAAGCTGTTCTGTGCCTTGAGAACCTACGCAAGTGAAGTTTAGCGCATTGGCGCGCTGTTGTCAAGGGCACGCGGCGGGCAAAGTGCCGAACATCTTACGGGATAGGGGTGAAGGGCGAGATGCATGCGCGCAAGGCTGCGGGTTCTATGGAGCGGTGCACATATGTCTGAACAGGCTGATTGTGGCCGCTGTTGCCTGGAGAAGCCATCCACCCCGTCAATCCCAAGAACTGAGCCCCAGCAGGGCGGCGACACGATACGGTAGCCTGCACGCTCCTCGGCCGTGGCATACCCAGCCGGGGATCGTGCAGGCTACTGACGCGTGGTGCAAGGTGCCTGGCTGGCTGTTCTTTGTGCAGTCTACGGGACGGTGTAGGTCACGTAGAGAACGGGACGACGGCGCATGGCAGGGTACTCAGATGATGCAAAGTCGCGCTGGCCGCCCATGCCATTCAGCAGCGGCTCCAGTATCAACCCCACATCAGGCCGATCGAGATCGTTCTGGGTGTGCCAGACCTCGCGACCGATCGTCCAACCCTTGATGATAACGCCCCTATTGCTGGCAGGATTGGCGATCCAGTCCTGAACCATGGTTGTCACATCCCAGGTGTACCAGACGAACGGGGCCTCGATCGTTTCGGTGTATGTGGCCAGGCTCTCCCGGTCATAGAGAGTGTCGTTGGCACCTGGCTCAGTCCAGGTGATGGATTGGGTGGCGGAGATCCAGTTGGCGTCGGATATGCTCCAGGCACGTGTGACCTGATAGCTACAGGCGACCAGCTTGGTGCATGTGAGGGCGTCCATCGAGTACAGGCTCAGCTTGGCCATCAGCACGTTGGCATTGGTTGGTATGGCCCTGGTGTCGAACCACAGCAGCGGGTCTCTGATGTCCTCCGTCTCGATGGAGACGGTGACGCCCGTGTTGTGGACGACGAGAGGCTCTTCCTGGCTAAGATAGGTATCCAGTCCTGTGGCGTAGCCCTGATAGCCCACGCGGTGGGTGCGCAGATTGAGCAGCGGCTGCTGCGGCTGCATTGTGTACGCGACCGTGTTCTCGGAGCGCACGCCGTAGGCGAAGGCGCGGATCTCGTGGGTGCCGTTCTCCATGAACACGGTGGTGGTGTAGACCCAGGTGCCGAACGGATCGGCGTTGGCGGTGCCGTTGAGCACGAAGTCAAGATCGTTGGGTGCCTTGACAAGGACCTGAATCCAGGCGTTGTCGAGGGACAGGCCGGTTATCTCAAGACGACGGTCGGGCAGCTGGACAACGCCGACGATGAACAGCGGTGGGCGCACAACGCAGTCCAACAGCGGCGTGGCCGTGGCGGTAGGCGTGGTGGTCGGCGTGTGCGACGGCACCGGAATCGTGGGGGGCGTCGGAATCCATGGTGTCTCAGTCTGGGTGGCGGTAGCCGTCGCCGTCGCCGTGCGGGTCGGCGTGCGGGTTGGCGTTCTGGTCGCCGTGCGCGTAGCTGTGCGCGTCGCCGTTGCCGTCGGCGTATCCGTTGGTGTTGCGGTTGCCGTCGGTGTATCCGTTGGCGTTGCGGTTGCCGTCGGCGTATCCGTTGGCGTTGCGGTTGCCGTCGGCGTATCGGTTGGCGTCGCGGTGGCGGTGGGCGTATCCGTCGGTGTCGCGGTTGCCGTCGGCGTATCCGTTGGTGTTGCGGTTGCCGTCGGCGTATCGGTTGGCGTCGCGGTGGCGGTGGGCGTATC
>DAOUCN010000214.1:0-13710 GCA_034431995.1 Chloroflexota bacterium
CCGCCGATGAGGTAACCGACGCTCAGATAGATGAGCACCATGCCAATGAGGGCAGACCAGATGGGCAGCGCCGAGCCGAAGTAGTTGCCGATGAGCCGTGAGGCAGTCAGTTCAATAGCCAGACTTGTCATGCCGCTGATGAACACGAGCGACAGGAGGATGGCGCTTCGATTCATGGTGTCTCCTGGTCGAGCAAAAATGGAGGTCCTTGGTAGGGAAAACGCTCACCGATCAGACGAGAGGCATTGTAATGCCTACCTACCGGGATGTCAAGGACTCTGGAAGGTCGCTTTTCGCTGGCGCGCTGGTCGAAGCGTGAGATGCACGCAGACGCGTCCTCTCGATCCGCAAGATGACATAATGAAGGGGCAGGTCTTGGGCCTGCCCCGTATACTCAACGGGCGTGTCCTGGCTGGTTCGCATGCTACTTCCAGCGGAGGAGGGGCTCTCGTGCTGCTCGCACCTCGTCCAGACGACCGACCGGCGTATGGTGTGGTGCGCTGTGGACAACGTCTGGGTTGTGTTCGGCTTCGTCGGCGATCTGGCGCATCGCGGCGATGAAAGCGTCCAGTGTCTCTTTGCTCTCGGTCTCCGTCGGTTCGATCATCAATGCCTCTGGCACGATGAGGGGGAAATACACGGTGGGCGGATGGATGCCGAAATCCATCAACCGCTTGGCGATGTCTAGGGTGCGCACGCCGTATGCAACCTGTCTGTTGCCAGATAGGACGAACTCGTGCTTGCACGTTCGGTCGTAGGGCAGGTCGTACACGTCCTTCAGGTGGTGCATCAGGTAGTTGGCGTTGAGAACGGCGTTTTCTGCCACCTCGCGCAGCCCGTCGGCGCCCAACATGCGGATGTATGTATACGCCCGCACAAGGGCCGCAAACTGGCCATAGAAGGCCTTGACGCGGCCAATGGTCTTGGCAGGCGTCAGCAGGGTGTACGTCCCTTCGCCTGTCCTTGCGACCACGGGCGTCGGGAGGAAATCCGCCAATTCTGGCGTCACCGCCACGGGCCCCGAGCCTGGGCCGCCACCACCGTGCGGCACGGCGAAGGTCTTGTGTAGGTTATAGTGAATGACGTCGAAGCCGAGGTCGCCGGGCCTGGCGATGCCGACGATGGCATTGAGGTTCGCACCATCACCGTAGACCAGCCCACCGGCAGCGTGGACGATGCGGCACACCTCACGCACATTCTCGTCGAACAGACCCAGCGTATTTGGGTTGGTGAACATGATGCCTACGGTGGTGTCGTCCACAGCGGCGCGCAGGGCGTCCAGATCAACGTTTCCCCGCTTGTCCGACTTCACCTCTACCACCTGGTATCCGCCCATAGACGATGTAGCGGGATTGGTGCCGTGAGCGGAGTCCGGAATGATGACGCGGTAGCGTCTGGCGTCGCCGCGCGAGAGGTGGTAGTTGCGGATGATGAGCATGCCGGTGAACTCGCCGTGTGCGCCGGCGGCGGGCTGGAGCGACACGGCGGGCAGGCCAGCGATTTCGCCCAGAAACTGCTGAAGCTCGTACATGAGAGCCAGCGCGCCCTGGACAGACAGCTCATCCTGATATGGGTGGAGGTTGGCGAGTCCGGCCAAAGCCGCAGCACGATCATTCACCTTGGGGTTGTACTTCATGGTGCAGGAGCCCAGGGGATAGAAGCCGGTATCTACGGCGTGGTTCATCTGGCTGAGGTGGGTGAAATGGCGGACGACATCCACCTCACTGACTTCGGGCAGCGGCAGGTCGTCGCGCACCATACCTTGGGGCATAGGTGCCACCGGCACGTCGAGGGCAGGCAGGCTCGCGGCAGACCTACCCGGTGAGCTGAGTTCGAAGATGAGTGGTTCAGGCATTGTCATGTCCTCATGGAGTAGCCTGGCGCAGGGCTGCGGCAAGGCGGTCAATGTCGTATTTGCTGCTGAGCTCTGTTGCACAGAACAGCATGCAGTCCTTGAGCTGCGGATAGGCGCGGCCAAGCTCATAGCCGCCGATAATCCTCTCGCGCAGCAGCAAGCGCGTGATCTCGGCGGGCTCAATGGGGCAGCGCACGGCGAACTCATTGAAGAATGGTGCATCCGGGAAAAGCAAGCTGTAACCTGGGACGGCACTGACCTCGCGAGCGGCATAGTGTGCCTTGTGGTAGCAGAGTTCGGCCACGCGTCTCAGCCCTTGCTTGCCCATGGCCGCCAGGTAGACGCAGGCGGCCAACGCCACGAGTGCCTCGTTCGAGCAGATGTTGCTGGTGGCCTTCTCGCGCCGGATGTGCTGCTCACGGGTCTGCAGGGTGAGCACAAAGCCACGCTGGCCGCGGTTGTCTACAGTCTGGCCAACCAGGCGACCCGCCATGCGGCGCACATATTGCTCGCGGGAGGCGAAGATGCCGAGATAGGGACCGCCGAAGTCCAATGGCCAGCCCAGGCTCTGGCCTTCGGCGGTGACGATGTCGGCACCGTAGGAGCCCGGCGGCTCAAGCATGCCCAGGGATACCGGATTGACGCTGACCACCAACAGGGCGCCGGCAGCGTGGACAGCATCGGCCACCGGCCGGAGATCATGCAGGCGGCCCAGGAAATCTGGGTTCTGGGCAATGACACACGCCGTGTCCGCATCTATCATGGACATGAGGTCAGCCCAGTCGTTGTTGACGTCTTCATCGCCGACTACAGACACGTCCAGGCCCTGGGTGTACGTGCGCAGGACCTGGCGGTACTCCGGGTGGACAGCGGGAGACACGACAACCTTGCGCCGCTGCCGGGTGACGTTGTGGGCCATGATCGCTGCCTCAGCGACAGCGGTGGCGCCATCGTAGTGGCTGGCATTCGCCACGTCCATGCCTGTCAGGGCACAGATCATACTCTGGTACTCAAAGATGGACTGCAAGGTGCCCTGGCTGATCTCGGCCTGGTATGGTGTGTAGGCCGTGTAGAACTCACCTCGGCTGATGACGTGGCTCACCACGGAGGGAATGAAGTGGCGATAGGCGCCGGCTCCGAGGAAGCACGGGTAGCGGGTAGCGTCTACGTTGTGCTCAGCCAGGCTCTGCAGCTCCGCCAGGATTTCCCCCTCAGAGACGGCTGTAGGAAGGTTCAGGCGCGGATAACGTACGTCTGCTGGCACATCGCAGAAAAGGTCGTCCATGCTGCGGGCGCCGATCGCCCGCAGCATCTCCTGCCTGTCTGCAGGGGTGTTGGGAACAAAGGAAGCCATCAGTGCTTTCCCTCTTCGCTGGCGATCCAGGCTTCATAGCCGGCGGCGTCCATCAGGCTGTCCAATTCCGCGGGGTTGGTCGGATTGACCTTGACCAGCCACGCCCCGGCGTAGGGTTCCTGGTTCACCAGAGCAGGGTCGCTGAGGAGCGCCTGGTTCGTCTCAGCGATCTCGCCGCCTACCGGCAGGTACAGATCAGAGGCAGCCTTGACCGACTCGATGACGCCAAATGCCTCGTCTTTCTTGAACTTGGAGCCGACGGGTGGCAGTTCCACGAACACAATGTCTCCCAGCTCGTGTTGGGCGAAGTCGGTGATGCCCACAACGACGAGACCGTCTTCCTGCCTGGCCCATTCATGGCTCTTGGAATAACGGCGGTCGGATGGAGTGGTCATGGCATCCTCCTTTTGGCCAGTATGTGTAGTCTGCGTTCCTACCCCGCAAAGCGGGGGCATTAGCTACGTCTGTAGAAGGGCGTCGGCACCACAATGGCCCTCAGGTACTTGCCGCGAACGACGACCTGAATCTCGGTACCCTTTGCTGCGTGTTCCGTGGACACGTAGCCCAGGCCGATGTTCTTCTTCAGGGTGGGCGAGTACATGCCCGTGGTCACGTAGCCGACGACCGTGTCGTTCACTGCCAGTTTGTAGCCGTGGCGCGCTATGCCTCGGTCCATCATCTCGAAGCCTATCAGCCTGCGCTTGGGGCCTTCGAGTCTCACTTTGAGGAGAGCATCGCGGCCAATCAGCCTCTCCTTGCCAGGCGCGTCCAGGGCCAGCGCCCAGCCGAGACCCGCTTCGATGGGAGAGATGTCTGCCGCGATCTCCTGGCCATAGAGCGGCATCTTGGCCTCGAAGCGCAGGCTGTCGCGAGCGCCCAGGCCGCAGGGCTTGAGCCCGAGCGGTCGGCCCGCTTCCAGCAGGGCATCCCACATCTGGCGGGCGTGCTCGGCGGGAAAGAAGAGCTCGAATCCGTCTTCGCCCGTGTATCCGGTGCGGGCAATCATGGCGGGGACGTTGAGCACCGCGCTTTCGACGGCATAGTGATGGCGGAGAACGGACAGGTTGGCTTGGGTCACTTTCTGGAGAATGGACTGGGACTGGGGCCCCTGGAGGGCCAGCATACAGGTTTGGAAGGAGATGTCGGTCACCTGTACGTCGTAGCCGGTGCGGTGGGCAAGCATCCAGGCGACATCCTTGTCCGTGTTGGAGGCGTTGACGGCCAGGAAGTAGCGATTGGGAAGGTGGTAGGTGAAGACGTCGTCTACCACGCCGCCATCGGCGTAGCAGAAGAGCCCGTACGCTGCCTGTCCCAGCTCCAGCTTGCTGATGTCATTGGTCAGCAGATGCTGGAGGTAGGGCAGGGCGTTGGGCCCCGTCACCTCGATCTGTCCCATGTGGTCAATGTCGAACAGGCCGGCTGCTGTGCGCACGGCGTCGTGCTCATCGAGAATGCCGCTGTACTGCACGGGCATCTCCCAACCGCCGAACTCGACGAGGCGCGCCCCGAGTGCAAGGTGGGCAGCATAAAGGGGAGTGCGCTTCACAGTCACCTCCGTTGTGGTCGCGTCCTGCTTCGCTGCCCGCCTCCGCCGCTATTATAGCCCGATGCCCACTCGGTGTCAATCTCAAATGGTGGTGCGCGCAGGGCGCGTGCCGTCGCGGAGCGACCAAGACATCTCCCGCAGGCTGAGTCCCTGCTCCCCTCTGGGGGCTGGCGAAGGACCCTAGGCCATGGCGGACTCAACCTGCGGGAGGTTACCATAGCCCAACGACTCGGCGAGGAGCCGGCGCACCGTAGCCAGCGCCTGGCGGGCTGCTCCCTCTGGATCAGGTAGAGGTAGCATCTCCATACCCAGATAGCCGTCGTATCCAGCGTCGCGCAGCCCACGGACAACCGTGCCCAGGTCCAGGTGACCCCAACCGGGCGCCCTGCGGTTGCTATCCGGCAAGTGGACATAGGCGATCGAGCCGGCGGCCATCCTCACCGCCTCTTCGATGGATCGCTCCTCGATATTCATGTGGAATGTGTCCAGAAGGACGCCGGAGGCCTTGAGGTCGTTCCTATGAATCAGATCCAGAATGTCTTCCACACGATGAAGGTAATTGCTCTCGTAGCGGTTGATGGGTTCGAGGGCGAGCCGCACTCCCCGCCCCTGGGCGTAGGCGTCGGTCTCGCGCGTGCATTCGTCTATCCACTGCATCTGGGATTCGCGCAGGTTGGCGTCGTCGCTGAGCTTGCCCCGGATCTGTCCGATCAGGACGATGGCGTGCAGTTTCCGGCATACATCAATGTGGGACTTGATGCGGGCCACCGCTTTCCGCCTGATGTCAGCATCCTTGGAGGAGAAGCTTAGCCCATCAAGGCCGTAGGCCATGCCGGTGGCTATGCCACTCACAGGAACTCTGGCGGCGGCAAGCATGGTCTGCAACGCGGGCACGTCCATGGCCAGGGGATCGCGGAGATGCAGCTCAACGGCGTCAAAGCCGAACGCGGCGGCCTTGCGAATGCCCTCGGACAGGCTGCCGGCGAAAATCCACGGCCCAGTGGTGTGCGCCTCTGGCGCAACGGTCACGCTGATCTTCATGCCACCGTCCTGGGCTCAGGACCGGTACCTAGTCATCGGTATCGCCCGTATTCCTCTACCGCCTCGACGAAAGCGACGATGTTCTCCCAGGGCACTTCCGGTTCCAGCACGTGGGTCGGGGCCAGGAGCAGACCGCCGCCTTTGCCAACGCTGCGCACCCTCTCGCGTACCACCGCCCGCACCTCATCTGGTGTGCCAAAGGGCATAGTCGTCTGTGTCCCGATCGTGCCCCAGAACGACAGGCGGTTGCCGAACTCGGCCTTGATCTGCGCCGGGTCCATGCACTCTGGCTGGACTGGGTTGAGGATGTCTACCCCGATCTCGATGAGATCAGGTATGATCTTCTGGACAGCTCCGTCTGAGTGGAAGAAGACGAGGACGCCGGGATTCGCCTCCTTTGCTGCCCGAATGACGGTGGCCAGGCGTTCCTTGAACCAACGCCGCCACATGGCCAGGCTCATCATGAGGTCGAGTTGGGTGCCGAAGTCATCAGCCATCAGGATGATGTCCACGCCCATGCTGGCGACCTTGGCTGCCAAACCTGCGCTTATCTTTGTCACCCTATCCAGAAGCGCCGCTGCGAACTCCTGGTTGGCGAGCATGTCGGTCAACAGTGCCTCCATGCCCCGCAGCTTGTAGGCGGGCCAGAAGACCGTGCCACCGAGGGGATAAGCGGAGCCCATCACCGCGTAGCCAGCCGCCTGAATACGCTGGACCTCCTGGCGATAGCCAACGAAGCGTTCATCGGCCGTCAGGTCGGGAAACGGATATTGCTCAACGTCTCCCACCGAGCCGAAGCCTGCCAATGGGTGGATCATGTCCTCGAAATGATGGATCGAACCTGGCACCCAGCACACGCCCCATTCGTCCAGGTGGCCGCCAGGCGGTACGGTGGAGATATAGCGGCAGAAGTCGCCCGTTGGTCTGGCGGGGAGCGGCTCAATCCTGCGGACCTCGAGGTTGAAGTACTCAACCGGATCGGTGCAACCTGTCTTCGCCTTGAACAGATTCAGGATGGCGGGCGAGAACACCATGTCCTTGGGAACACAATCCGGCACCTGCCGTCGCAGGGCGGCGAGAACGCGCTCGCGTGGTCTCATGGGCGGCTACCCTTTCACTGCTCCCGTGGTGATACCGCTGAATACGAAGCGCTGGGTGAGGACAAAGACAAGAAGGGTGGGGATTGTCAAGAGCGTGGAGAGTGAGAGGGTCTCCTGCATGGTCGCGTAGAGCGTGCTTTCAGTGAAGAGGGCGCCCACCGAGAGGGGGTACATGCTGTTGGTCTGGCTCAGTAGGTATGGGATGGTGAAGTTCTGCCAGGCGCTCAGGAAAGCGAGCAAGGTGGCGCTGTAGATGGCTGGCTGGGCCAGGGGAATGATCACATGACGCAGAACCTGCCATATGTTGGCGCCATCAACCAGCGCTGCCTCGTCCATCTCCTTGGGAAGCTGCAGCACGTAGTTGTAGATGATCAGGAAGATGACGGCGTTGACCGCCAGGGGTAGGATCATGCCCTGGTAGGTGTTGATCATCTTGAAGGCATTGACCACCAAGAACATACCAATGAGCACGACCTCGCCGGGCACCATCATGGTCGCGATGATGAGCAGATAGGCGAGCTTGCCTCCGGGCACCTTGCGCCGCGCCAGAGGATAGGCGGCCAAGATAGCCGTCACCGTGCTGACCAGAGTAGCCCCCGTCGAGATGATCACGCTGTTGACGAAGAAGCGCACCACCGGCATCTGCGGGTCGCTGAGCAGCTTCCTGTACATGGCCAGGGTAAGCGTCGAGGGTATCAGGCCAATGTGTCTCGTGTATACCTCAGCGGCCGGCTTCAGGGTGGTGATGACCATCCAGTAGAATGGAAAGGCCATCAGAAAGGCGGACACTACCAAGATGCCATATACGACTGTGCTGCCTATCAGCTCGCCGACGCTGGACTTCCGGCGCATGGTCTAGACCTCCCGGCTACTCAGGCGGTTAGAAATGACGGTGAATGCCATGACCAGGGCAAAGAGAACCATCGAGGCGGCGGCAGAGAAGCCGATGCGCAGTAGCCCCGTGCCAAAGGCTTCCTTGTAGACGAGGGTGGCAACGAGTTCTGTCCGGCCCGCTGGCCCACCCTTGGTCATGACGAAGACGAGAGCGAACGCCCGCAGGAAATTGACAATACCTAACACCACACATAGACCGATGGCTATGCGCAGGAGCGGCAGCGTGATGCGGAAGAACTGCTGCAGGGCGCTGGCGCCATCAATGGCTGCCGCTTCATAGTATTCCGGCTCGATCAGCTGCAGGTTGGCGAGCAGGATCACCAGGAAGTAGCCAATCCACTTCCAGACGTTGACGATGATCATGGACATGAGGGCGAGGTCAGGATTCGACAGCCAGTTTGGCCCGCTGATGCCAAACGTAGCCAGGAAGGTATTCAGAACCCCGAACGAGGGGTCGTACATCCATTTCCAGATGTAGCCGGCGGCGACAAAGGAGGTAACAACCGGCAGAAAGAAGATGACCTTGAAGACTGTCTTGAACTTGATGGCGGGAGCGTTGACCAACACCGCGAGCACGATGGCAATGACCAGCGTAATGATGATAGACAGGGCAGTGAAAAGGAGCGTGTTGGCCAGGGCCTGGCGAAAGCCGACGTTGTTGAAGATGTCGGCATAGTTCTTAAGGCCGACGAAGGGCCCCAGCCGGACGATCTTGGCGTCATAGAAGCTGAGGCGGAAGGTCTGGATGATGGGCCAGATCGAGAAGATGATATAGACGACAAGGATGGGTAGGATGAGGAAATAGCTGGTCCGTTCCCGCCAGACCTGCAGGAGCAACGGGGAGCTGCGAGTCTTTGCGCGCTGAGACATAGTGGGCATGCACCTCCGCCTCGAGGTTAGGGCATGGTTCGTGGGGGCGTTCGCTTGAACGCCCCCACGAACTACGGTGGTCATGTAGCTAGTTGCAGGTTTTCAGTTCCTTGCACTTTGCATACGCCTCATCGTAGGCGGCCTTCATAGTCTTCTCTGGATCCGCCTTGGCATCAGCAAGCATGGCGTTCAGGTGCTTGCTGAGGATGTCGAGGTACGGCAGCCAGTTGGGGTGATAAGCCAACTCCGGCGCGTACTTCTGAGGGGTGCTGAAGTACAACAGCCGCTCGTTAGTCCCCATGAGCGTCTTGAAGTCCAGATCGGTGCGCGACCAACTGGTGCGCACAGGGAAGAAGATGGTCTGGGCTTCCTTGCTCATCAAGTACTTGAAGAAGGCGAAGACCGCCTCGGGATCCTTCGGCTTGGCATTCATGACGATGCCGTTGCTCCAGGATACCTGATAGTTCGGCTCCTTCTGATCTTTCGTCATGGGCGGATAGGGGAAGATGGTGAAGTCTTCGCCCATCTTTGAGGGCGCCCAGGCGCCGACGTTCCACGCGCCCACGCGGCCCATGCCACACTGGCCAGCCTGCACAGCATTGTAGAACTCTGGGTGGCTCCAGGTCGGCGTGGCCGGTGATGTCACCTTATCCGTGTGCTGCCAGCGGTAGAGCCACTTGGCGATCTCTGTGTGCTGTGCGGTATTGAACGTTGGCTTGCCGTCTGGGCTCATGATGGGATACAGGATACCGGCCGCCGCGCCCGTATACAGGAACTGCACACCTGAGCTGTTGGTCGTGCCAGGCGCGCCAAAGATGCAGTAGCCAAACTGCCCGCTCTTGGTCATCTTCTTGGCCAGGTCGGTCAGCTCTGCCCAGTCCGTCGGTATCTTGCCTCCGACTTCCTGCATCCAGCTCTTGCGCACGAACAGGCCGACGGTCTGGACGACTTCAGGCAGACCCCACAGCTTGTTGCCCTTCTTGTAGCCGTTGACCTGGATCTCAGGTAGGGCCTTAACCGTAGCAGCGAACTCGGGGTCCTTGCCAATGTATGGAGTCAGGTCTGCCCAGGCCTGGAACTGCTCCTCAGCCGTGGTCAAGCGCGACTGCGAGCCCATGGCGATGTCCGGGCCGGCGCCTGCGCTGAAGGCGGCCACGATCTTGGCCGAGAGCTGGGCCGGTTCCTGCGTTACCCACTCGACCTCGATGTTGGGGGCCTTCTTCTTGAACTCCTCGTTCAGCTTGGTGATAGCGGGGTTCCATGCTGCGCCGCTATCATACCAGACCGTGACCTTGCCCTTGATGTCGGCCAGGGCCTTGGGTGCCGGTGTCGGCGTTGCTGCCGGCCTTGGGGTGGCCGTGGGGGGCACTGGCGCTTTTGTGGGCGTAGGTGTTGGTGTCGCGCCGCACGCTGTGAGCACCATCACCAGCACAAGGGTCAGGGACAGGATCAGATACATGCGTTTCATCGTGCAATCCTCCTGTTCGTATTCTTGACGCCAGAATGTCCTGCACCACGCTGCTGGCAGCATATCACCTCCTTTCCTCACCTGCAACACATCGCCGCGCCGCGGAGACCTGGCGCGGCTGCCTATGCAGCGGGCACGGCTGCTGGCGCAACACGCCGACACCACACGACTTGCGCACAATCAGACGCGGTTCCAGCACGATGTGATGCCTCTGCCGCTGCTCATCGGGGTTCTCGATCAGCTCAAGGAGCAGCTCGACGCCGCGACTGCCAATCTCATAGCTGGGCTGGCTTATCGTGGTGAGCGGAATCTCCAGGAAGGCAGCGAACTCGATGTCATCGTAGCCCACCAGAGCGATATGTTCCGGCACACGCAGGCCAGCTTCGCGAATGGCCTTCAGAGCTCCCACGGCCAGCAGGTCACTGTAGGTGAAAAGCGCGGTGGGAAGTGGGCACGCGTCCAGTAGCTGCTGTGTCGCCTGATACCCGCCCTCCAGACTCAGATTGGTGTGTATGATGCGCTGCTGGTCGGCAGCAATACCGCCCTCGTCCAGTGCCTGGCGGTAGCCCCGCAGGCGCTCGCGCACGCTAGACACATGCTTCGGACCGGTGATATGAGCGATGTGACGGTGCCCTAGGCGGACCAGATGGCCCGTTGCCAGGTATGCACCCAAGCGGTTGTCATTGATGACGTAGTCCGTGTCCAGATCTGGGAAGTAACGGTTAATCAGCACAAACGGGTAGCCGTCCTCTTGCAGAGCTGCGATATGATCATGACTGACCTGAACCGGGGAGATGATCATGCCATCCACACGCTTGGAGCGAAGGACCCGAATGGCAGCCCTCTCGTCCTCGTCTTGTTCATTGGTGTTGAGCAGGATGATGGTGTAGCCACGCTGGCGGGCCGTCTCTTCAACACCACGAATGATACGACTATAGAAAGGGTTGACAACATCGGTGACAACGAGGCCAAGGGTGTTTGAGCGACTGGTGACCAGGGAGCGGGCGATGGTGTTGGGTACGTAGTGAAGGCGGCGGGCAGTCTCCAAGACACGCGCCCTCGTCTGGCGGCTGACATCCGGCTTGCTGTTGAGGGCCCGGGACACGGTGTTGACGGACAGCCCCAGTTCACGGGCTATGTCTTTGATCGTGACCATGCCAGCCTTGAGAATGGGGAAAACTAAACGCTACCGGTAACGTTTACGGTCAGATTATACCACGTTGGCATGCCCCTGTCAAGGCCATGCCGCCCACCTCCCCCAGGTTCGGTCGCCGATGGGCAGTGTCCGAGGGGCAGCCAGCATCAACCTGTGGCAAGTTCTCCGGTGCGCCCCAACTTGAGGCAGGCCCTGGTTGCTGCGTGCACACGCTCGGTCGTCGAGGCCCCCAACGGCAGCTTCACGGTGCAAGCTCAACCAGGGACACGCCGTGCATTGGCAAGTGCACCGCCATCTCATAGCGCCCATCCCTGATCTCCACCGTCTTGGCCGGTTCCAGCATCTCCAACCCCTCGTGCTGCCGGAGGATGGCCATCTGCTCGGGCGTGGGGTAGTCGGGGCTGCCCAGGGCGCGCCAGACGCTGTGTGTGTTGCTGTGATCGGCATCAACACGGTAGTGCCGAACGGCCATCTGACTAACAGGCAGGCCCTCTATCACCAGGTTGATGTCTGTGGCGCCTTCCACCCGCATATCTTCATCGAAGTTCCAGACGACGACGGCCACCGCACCATCGCTCCCTCGCGCCGCAATGCCATCCACGGGTCTGCTGAGTGCGCCCGCCGCAGGCGCCTCCAGCGCCAACCGTTTGTCACCCAAGTGCGCCAGCAGACGCAAGGCCTGGAACGCTGGTTTCTCCAGACCGCCGATGTCGAAGAGGACGCGGTTGCCCTCGAAGGCACGCTTGCCCTCGAAGTAGAAGGCCCAGGATGTGAAGGCGGCCAGGTTGATTGCGTCACGGGCAGCAATATCCAGGAGATGCTTCGTCAGGCGGCAAAGGAAGGAGGCGAAGTACTCCGTGTTGCGGAATGCCAGGCATGGATTGTCATGGACGCCCATGATTGTACCCACGTCAATATCGCACTCGTCTAGGTACACTTCGCGCTGTGCCAGGCTGGCGTGTTTCTTGATCGCCAAGATGTACTGGTCCAGGTTATCCAACATGCGCTTGAAGGACGGCTGTACCCATGTGCCCGGATGAGGCCAGGTGGTTCCCTTCAGGTGGCAGGAGATGAAATCCAGCGGCGCACCTCGCCCGCCTGTAACGTAGTTGGTTCCACTCTCGCAATGGGCCAAGAAACCATCGAGGAAATCGGCATGGCGGGCGATAGCGGGGCCGCCGATCTTGATGTCCGGGTCAACAGCCTTGACCGCAGCGGCACTATGATCATACAGACGGCAGTAGCCCTCGAGGCCACCGCGCCAGTATTCCTCCAGGTCCGGCTCGTTCCACAGCTCGAAGCGCCAGTCGCGAACGCCCACGCCATACCGTTGCCAGCAATGTGAGACAAAGTTGTACACCAGCTCTTGCCAGCGACCGTAGTCTTTGGGTGGGTAGCGGCTGGAGAGGTCGTAGAAGTAGGTGCCATGCGTCGGGGCGTGTTGGCGCGGATCTTGTTGCACGACGGACAGGTCACGCGGCATGAAGCTGAGTTCGACAAGGGGCAAGCAGCCAGCGCCGGTCATAGTGTCGTAGATGCGATCAATGATGTCCCAGTTGTAGATAGGGTTGCCGTCCCTGTCCTCCTTGTACACGTTGGTGGATCCCCAGGCAGGGTAGCTCAGGCCGTTGCCGCTGGTCAGGGCGTTGTGGTTGCGGACGTAGTATGGCACATCGCCCAAGGTTGCCAAACGGGCGTAGATAGACTTGCCAACAGGCGTGTAGGTCCAGTTGATCTCATCGTAGCCGATAGAGCGCCAGATGTGGGGCAGGGGCCCGAGCACTTGGCGGGCGTCAACCGTCACTGCTACGCCAGATGACTCAGGTGCTCGCTTAGTCATAGCGATACCTCCACAGATGTTGTCGGGTAAGGTCAGGCCTAACCACCAAGAGAACCCAAGGACCGACTTCGTGTCCTGTGCGTTCTTGGTTAGTCTCCGCTCGGCCTGCCGGGCAGGATGGGGAGCAGGTCCCCTGCCTGGCGCAGAACGGCGATGCTGGCCTGGCGGCCCAGCGTGGCCAAGGCTTCGTCCAGGGCAGCCTGTGCCGTCGGCGCCCAGCGGAAATGTAGACGCTCGCTATCGGCGCGCGAGATGTGGGGCGAAACGAGGTAGCCGCTGCCACGGTCAACCATCACCCGTGACGCCTGAATCATATGCATGGCCACCGACTTGTTGATCAAGCCCTCCCTTTCCATCTCCAGCGTGCGTGCCACGCTGTGGTAGCCATATTGAAGCACCTCCGGATGGTGCTGTGCCACACCCTCACGGCACTCTGCCACGTGAATCACAATGCCCCCGTCTTTCATCACCAGGTCGGCCGGTGTCATGGCTTTGATAGCCTGCCAGTAGTCGAGGTCAGTGCGGTAGGAGTCAATAATGACGATGTCCGCCTGCCGTGGTATCTGCACACCGTGCACTCTCCGGC
>DAOUCN010000215.1:0-2279 GCA_034431995.1 Chloroflexota bacterium
CTAGCGGAGGGCGGCGCCGACCTCTTGATCATCCAGACGCTGTTCGACCTTGAGGAGATGCGGGCGGCCATCGAGGGGGCGCAGGCGACAGGTCTGCCGATCGTCGCCACGATGACATTCGACAAAGGAGGGCGTACCGTGATGGGAGTGCGGCCCGAGGACGCTGCCCACAGGCTCCTGGACATGGGCGCCGAGGCGATCGGGTCGAACTGCGGCCTGGGGCCGGAAGCCACGGCCAGCGCTGTGCGCGCCATGATCGCGGCCTGCCCCAATGCCACGTTCATTGCCCAGCCCAATGCTGGCTTGCCCCGCCTTGAGGCTGGGGTCGCCACATTCGACGCCACGCCGTCAGAGATGGCCCACTATGCCTTGCTCTTTGTGGAGATGGGCGTGCGTATCGTGGGCGGCTGCTGCGGCAGCACGCCGGCGCACATTCGGGCGATTGCCGAGGCCGTGCGGGCCAAGTAGGCTGACATCACGCTGCCACGAAGAAGAGACAGGAAGGCCGAGTCTTCCGCCTTCCTGTCTTCGCGTCTTCGTGAGCGGTTCACTTGATAACGATTGGCAAAGGCGTGAACACAAGGACAAAGACAACCAGGATAGCTACCGCCAGTATGCGCCCACGTTCATCGAGCCCAGTGATGTCGTCCAGGAGCGGCACCTGACGCTGCCCGAACATGAAGACCAGGAAAGCCCAGAGCAACCATCCTTGCCAGAGGAAGCCCAGGAGCACCAGACCACCGATGACGCCATAGGTGACCAGCGCCGCCCGTCGCCCCAAAAGGGCGTACACGATGTGGCCGCCGTCGAGCTGGCCAGCCGGAATGAGGTTCATGCCCGTCACGAGCAGGCCGGCCCAACCGGCAAAGGCCACCGGGTTGAGGAAAACGTCCATGCCGCCCGACGGCAAGATTCTGCCGAAGAGGAGATACTTGGCGGCCAGGTAGAAGAGGGAATTGCCCTCCTGAAAGATGGGCTGGCCGATAGGCTGCGGCTGTACTGGCGATGTGGCCAGGCCAATCAGCAAGATAGGAATTGTGAAGACCAGCCCTGAAAGTGGGCCGGCGACCGCTACGGCCAGCAGCGCACGACGGTCGCGCGGCGGCCCCTTCATCTGGATGAACGCCCCCATGGTGCCGAAGGGACCCAACGGCATGGGTATGAAGTAGGGGAGGGTTGTAGGCGTGCCGAAATGCCGGGCAACGGTGTAGTGGCCGAGCTCGTGGGCGGCCAGGATGATCAAGAGGCTCACGGCGAAGGTAAGGCCGGCGGCCAGGCGGCTGGCAAACGTGGCCGTTTCCTCCACCATCTGCGACCCGACGTAAAACGTGGAGAGCACGGTCAGGGCAAAGAGGCCCAGGGCAAGGGCGATGTTGGGCTGCTGAACGGCGAACGTGCCTGGAAAGGCGACGATCGTGTCGAGATCATCTTCTCGGCGCAGGAAGAGGGTCTGCCCCAAAGCGCGGAAGCGTGAGTTGATGCGCTCGTAGGCGCGCTCCGCAGGAACCAGGAGTCTACCCCGCAGGCGGATGCCCTTGTATGGCCCATATCCGGTAGTGACATCTTGGACGTAGAAGACGTCTCGCACGGCGTCCTGGACGCGGTTCAAGAGGTCGTTGGTTTCTGGTGGTGTCTGCATGGCCGAGCTCGTGCTCCTTCCCTGGGTGTGCGTCCTGATGTGAGAATAGTCCCACGACCTGACAGGTCTCACAGACCTGTCGGGTCGGCCCACTTTGCCATACGTGGGTGTGGGCGGCCGCCCGTGACGACTAGGGAGATTATAGCACGGACAAGACAAGCCTGCAAATCACGTGGAAACCTCCCGCAGGTTGGCCCAGCCTGGGGGAGGTTAGCAGTGAGTTGGCGCAGGCCGTAGGGCATCCAGCGTGGCCCGCCGCTCAGACCGGTCACGGGTCGCGGCGCAGAGCCAGATGCAGTTCGTCCCACTGACGCTGGCTGATGGGCGAGGGGGCGTCAGTCATCAGATCCATGGCTGCCTGCGACTTGGGGAAGGCCATCACTTCACGGATATTGTCCTCTCCGGCCAGAAGCATCACCAGGCGGTCAATTCCCGGCGCGATGCCGCCGTGGGGCGGCGCGCCATACTCAAAGGCCCTGAGCAGGTGCCCGAACTGCTGCTGAACTTCCTCCATGGTCAAGCCCAAGACGCCGAACATCTGCTCCTGCAACTCCCGCCGGTGGATGCGGATGCTGCCACCCCCCACCTCGTAGCCGTTGCATACCAGATCATAGGCTTTGGCTCGGACCCTGCCCGGGTC
>DAOUCN010000216.1:0-1756 GCA_034431995.1 Chloroflexota bacterium
AGGACTATGTGCGCGCCGTCTTCCCCGTCGAGCCGATGCCCGCCGATGATGGACTATCTGCCTACCGCGTACACTCCCCGCTCCCCCAGTCCCAACTGACCATTGATATGGGCAGCGATCTCAGCCGGCTGTACCTGGCCGAAGGCTGGGGCGAGCCGCAGCTCGATGCGTCCGCCGTCCCCTATCGCTGGACAGACCGCGCCGAGGCCAGGCTGTTGCTGCCCCTGCCCGATTCTGGCCCCACGCGCCTCTCCCTTGAGCTGACCACGCCCCTGGGGGGCAGCCATCTCAGGCTCAAGCTGAATGGTCGGACGTTGGCGACTGCCACGCCAACCGGCCAGTGGCAAACCTGGCAGGTGGAGATACCTGCGGGCGTCGGGCGCGCCGGACTGAATGACCTGGTCATCGCCGCCGACCGGCCTGTTCCATTGTCCCAGGTTCAGCGTCAACCCATGCCGGTCGGTCAGACAGGTGTGACAACCAGGGCCAATATCGTCGTGCGCAGTGCCGGACTGGACGCAGGAGGAGATGCAGGCTTCGCCCACATCTGGCTCAATGGCAAGGAGGCAATCAGCGGGCGACGGGGGCTGAACGTGGCGGTAGTTGATCCCGCCAGCGGGCGGGTACAGGGCACAGGCCGCTTCGACACCCTGGGCGATGCCGCGGCAGCGAAACGCTTTCTGGACTTCGTGAAGGCCGTACCCAATGGCCACATCGTGGCCGTGGGCGTCATGGACGATGCATCTGTGAACTTCGGCGAGGCTGGAGCGGCCGCCCTGCGCGCTATCGGCGCTCAGGCTGACCTGCGGGGCAGGTTCCGCAACAGCTACGCTGCCATCGGCGTCAAGGGGGCAACGCCTGGGTCTGCCGTGGAACAATTGGCGCAGGGCCGGCCTGCAAGTGTGGCCGTGGGCGATCATGTCTTCGGCTCGGCGCTGGGGGTTGCCGTCAGGCGCGTGACGATCGAGGCTACGGCAAAGCGGTGACGCGGATAGCGTTCACCTTGGCGTAGCTTGCCTTGTTGACGAAGGCGATGTCGAGCACGCCGTCCGTCACGTCTACCGTGAACGAACGGTCATAGGCCGTGTAGCGCCCCGCAACGGCGAAGATGTCCAGGCCTGAGATCACCGTTGCGCCCTCGATCTGCACATCGAAGACCCGCTGTCCCTTCTGCCAGGCGTAGATCTCCGCGAACTTGAGCTGCACCAGGTACGTCCCCGCTGGCAACGTGAAGCGGTAGCTGGTCATACCCCAGCGCTCGCTCTGGTACAGGGTGTCATCGTCCGTCCCCGCTATTGGTGTGCCCGTCACGTAGATGTTCCCACCGACGTATCCCCAACTCCCCGCGACGTATGCCTTGTCTGCCTGCCATGTTCGTCCGTCTATGGCCGTGTAGGCCGCGCCGCCGCAATTGACGCCGATGTCCATAGCGGGCTGAGACGGAGTTGCCGTAGGCGAGGGCGTAGCGGTGGGCGTCCCCAAAGCCGCTCCCGTTGCCGAGGGCGTCGGCAACGACGACGTCTGTGTGGCGGTGGCAGTTGTCGTGCTTGGCGCCGTCAGCGGTTCCACGCCAATGGCGCTGATCTTCGGCTCGTGATTGACAGCCGCAAACTCGATGGTCAGCCGCCCGTTGGTGACGGTGGCCGGGAATTGGTAACTGACGGCGATGAAGCGCCCCCCGGCCGCAGCACCCGGGCAGAAGTTCGACAGCACGGTTGTCCCCTGGATCTTCACGTTGAAGACGCGGTCCCACGAC
>DAOUCN010000217.1:0-22980 GCA_034431995.1 Chloroflexota bacterium
CCTTCCCTCTGCAGCCTTCAGTGTTCTCTTCGGTGGCCTGCTCTACCCGGCCTATGCGAATTGGGTCTGGGGGGGTGGCTGGCTGTCGCAACTGGGCTCCACCTTGGGTCTGGGCCACGGGGTCGCCGACTTCGCGGGGTCGGGGGTCGTCAACGCCGCGGCCGGTCTCACCGCCCTCGGCGGCTCCCTCGCCTTCCGGCGGCTGGCAATCCCCGGCGACGACGTGACGGATGTCCAGCGACCAATGGCTGGTCTCCTCCTGGCCGGCATCGGCTGGATCGGCCTCACGGCGGCGAGCACGTTTGCCGCCACCGACGTGCAACTGGCGGTGGCCGCCGCCAATGTCCTGGTGGCATTGATCGCTGGGGCGTCGGCGGGCCTGCTGTACACGTGGTTTGCCGCTGGAGAGCCGAGCCCAACGGTGGGTGCTTTGAGCGGCCTGGCCGGACTCGTGGCTGTGGCTGCGGGCGCAGCGTTTTTCCCGGCCTGGGCCGCCGTTCTGGTGGGCGGCACTGCGGGCCTCCTGGTGCCCTTCGGCACATCTCTTCTGTCCACGCTCCTGCGCGACCGGAGCGCAGCGGGGGTGGTGGCAGTCCATGCCATGGCTGGCCTGTGGGGGCTATTGGCGGTGGGGCTTCTCGCCGACGGACGCTATGGAGCGGGCTGGAACGGCATCGGGCAACGCGAATACCTGGGTGTGGTCGGCCAGGGCGTAACGGGCCTGCTGCCGGCTCTCCAACTACCCGCCGATGCAAACCAGCTCAGCGCCCAGGCGCTGGGTGCGGCCGTGCTCCTGATCTTCCCCCTCGTGACGTGGCTGCTGCTGCGTCCCTTTGCCAGTCTTTGGCCCTTCGCACGCGGACACGACCATGAGACGTGACTGACCGCGCTTGGTCACGTGCCAGGGCGGGGCGCTCCGTGCTTGATCAGCAGGCATCACGCCTTCCCTGGTGACCCAGCGGCTGCTCTGCGTCTCCGACCACCGATCAGCTCTCAGAACCGCTCAATGATGGCCGCTACGTGCTTGATGCCCAGTATGAAGTCAGCGATGCTGATGTTCTCATTGGGCGCGTGGTAACGCGAGTTGGCGTTGGCGACGCCCGAGGAGCCTGCCGGCATGCCATACTTCTGGCACAGGCGGTACATCGGCCCGCTGCCCGGCGATATCGGCTGGATCACGGGCGCGGCCCCGTACACCTCGCGCGCCGTCTCTATCAGAACCTGGGCGAGATGAGACCCCACAGGCGTCTTGGCGGGGTAGAGAGACCCGAGCAGCCGCGCCTGGACGTCAGGGAAACCATGCTCGTCCAGGTGCTGCCGCAGGAGTGGCACGACGTCCTCGGGCAACTGGTCTGGTACCAGGCGGAAATCAATGTAGGCCGTGGCTCTGTTCGGCAACACGGTCTTCATGCTGCCTGGAGTCGTGAATCCGCTCCAAATGCCACAGATGGTACACGTCGGCTCGAAGTACAGACGAACAGCCAGGTCCTTTCCTGTGTGCCCCCCTAGAAAGGCGGGCAGGCCCCATTGCACGCGCAATGCGTCCTCCTCTAGAGGAGTCACGGCGTCTATCTCCCCTTGCGTCGGCGGACGCACCTTGTCATACAAGCCGCGCACGAGAATCCGCTCCTGCTGGTCCTTGAGGGTGTTGAGTGCCCACACCAGTCGCCACGCAGCGTTGGGCACGATGGGCCCCCACATGGAGTGTGTATCTGTCTTGGCCGCTGTCGTCGAGAGCTCAACGTAGGCGATGCCCTTGCATCCGAGCATGATCTCGGGTCGTCCCCTGCTATCGCGCGAACCTCCTTCCCAGATGTAGCCGTCGGCGGCGATCAGGTCCGTATGTTCGTCCGCGAACTGCCCCAGGTGTGGGCTCCCGATTTCCTCCTCGCCCTCGATGATGAACTTGAGATTGACCGGTGGACGACCCCGCACTGCGATGTACGACTCAACCGCGCACAGACGGGCAACCAAGTCACCCTTGTTGTCCGATACTCCTCTGGCGTAGATGTAGCCATCACGAATGTCCCCGGCAAAGGGATCGCTCTGCCACTGGTCGAGCGGATCGGGTGGCTGCACATCATAATGGTTATACAAACCCAGCGTCTTCCTGGCTCCGGCTGCCAGCTCACCATAGACGATTGGGTATCCGCCGGCGATGGGGATGGTCCTTGCCTGAAGTCCAGCGTCCCTGAGCATCTGGAGCACCAGCTCGGCTGTTTCAGCCATGCCCACGTTGAAGGTTGAGATGCTCGGCTGGCGGCACAGGGTCCGCAACCGCTCCACGTATTGATCTGCATGGGCCTCGATGTGCGCAAACACGCTTTTCACTGTTCTGCCCTCCTTGCCGTCCAGTATACATGCCCCCTGCCAGCGCGTCAACTGGCATAGCGGCGCAGCAGCAATTCGAAATATGCCGTAGGGCGGTCAAGCCGTAGGTGGGGTCTCCATGCCCGGCACAGGCTCTGGCGTGTCACCTGAAGCGGCAGGGACGGAAGCCTGCCCTACAGCGACCCGCATATTCGGAATTGCTGGCGTCGGAGGCGCATCAAAGTTCGCCCGGCCAGGCCTGCGAGCAACACACGCGCGAAGGGTGATACGCCGTGATTGACAGATGTCGCTCGATGCTGCTACAATGACGGGCGCACACCACAGACACCGCGGAGTCCACCATGTCAGGCAATAGCATGACGCCGCGAGAACGCTTCATCGCCGCGTTGGAGCGGAGACCGCTCACGGGGCGCGTACCGCACTTCGAACTGGTCTTCTTCCTCACCATGGAAGCCTTTGGCAAGGTCCATCCCTCCCATCGGAACTACAGCCAGTGGTTCCAGATGGAAGAGAAGGAACGCGCCCTGCACCGCGCGGACATGGCCGAACTCTACATCGCCACCGCCGATCGCTATGAGCACAGCGCCATCTTCATTCACCCTAATCCTGACACAGAGGAAGAAACGCTCCGTCTGGTAGACTTGATCCGTGAGCGGTCAGGCGATCGCTTTTTCATCATGCGGCACGGCGACGCGACCATCGGCATGCCGGACGGCGAACGCATGGCGGAGGCGGTGTACCGCCTGGCGGACGAGCCAGGCAAGGTGAAGGCAGAGGCGCAGCAGGCTGTGCAGCGCGCGCTGGAGCGTGCGCAGCGCCTACGGCGAGCAGGCGGGCTTGACGGCTTTGCGCTGTGCACCGATTACTGCTTCAACAGCGGACCTTTCCTCTCGCCAAGCCAGTTCGGCGAATTCGTGACCCCATACCTGGCGCAGCTCGTCCAGGGCTATCGCGAGATGGGCTACTACGTGATCAAGCACACCGACGGCAACATCATGCCTATCATAGACCAGCTTGTCCAGACAAATCCCCACGCCTTACATTCCCTGGACCCGCAAGGCGGCGTGGACATCGCTGAGGTCAAGCGCCTCTATGGTCACCGCGTCTGTCTCATCGGCAATGTGAGCTGCGGGCTGCTGGATACCGGCACCACGGACGAGGTCATCGCGTCGGCACGCTACGCCCTCCGTCATGGCATGCCGGGCGGAGGCTATATCTTCTCGACCAGCAACTGCGTGTACACCGGCATGAAGCTGTCGCGCTACGAGACGATGCTTGAGGTCTGGCGCGCTGAGGGCAACTATCCCTGCATGCCCTCGGCCGACTGAGGCATGAACGGCCGCGTGCTACAAATCTCTCTCCCCTCCCCGAACTGCTCCCTGCCAGGAAAGCCGCAGGTTCCCATACTGCAAGAAGCTTTGCAGCCCCTTGGGTCGCACGGACTTGGGCCACTTGATCATTATGTTGAGCTTCGCTGACTGTCCATTGCTCATTTAAAAGCACAGTTTTCTAAATCCTTTATTGTGAGCCACAGCGATGAGCGCAGTTTTTATGTCGAATGCGTCTCCGTTATGTTCAGCGGCTCGCCTGCCATACCGCGCTATGCCGGTCAGGCCGCGTGCAACCTGCCGTCAGTTATGTCGAGATCGAGCGGGGCCGCCTACGCACGATGGCCATGGCGTATCCACCCCGCCGTGACCAGCGTCAGCCACACCCCGAATAGCAGGGCGCGGGTCGAGACCTCCTCCACGACGACTGGCCCATGCCCACGAGATTGACACCCACGCCTCGCCAGCGTATACTCGCCACGCACGGCAGTGTAGCACTGGGGACGCCCATGACGCGCGACGAATTGCTTGCTCTCCGCAACCACATCTATCGGCGCACACCAGAGCGCCGCCTACACAACGAGCAAGAGGCCCTCAGCTTCATCAATGAGGTCGGGCTGTGTTTCCTGTTTACGTCCGAGGACTGCGAGCTCCCTACCCTGTATGAGGCGATCCTCGGCGATGAAATGCGTCATGCCGGCTGGCGTGATCGCGAGATCGGCTTGGCGTGGACATGGAAAGACACGCTGCCGGCGCGGCGCGCCTGTTTCTATGGCAAGCTACTGCGGGACAAGCCCGTACTTATCTCGCTGGATCTCTTCCCGTACTTCTACGCCATCTCAGGCAACTACGGTGACCTTGACCAGTATCTTGACGAATACCGCGATGGTAAGATCAGCCTGGCCGCCAAGCAGATCTACGAGGCGCTCCTCTACCACGGCCCGATGCCCACCAGCAGCCTGAGACGGCGCGCCAACCTGCCGGGGCGCGAAAATGCCCGCGCCTTCGAGCGCGGGCTGCTGGAGCTCCAAGTCGGCCTCAAGATTGTGAAGACTGGCATCTCCGACGCCAACCGCTGGCACTACTGCTATGTGTACGACCTGCTGCCCCGCTGGCTTCCTGCCCAGGTTGAGCAGGGCCTGGCCATCAAGAGCCGCGACGCCTATGCTGTCATCCTTCGCCAGTACCTGCGCGACGTCGTTGTCACGGACCCCGTCTCTGTGTCCTATCTCTTTGGCTGGCCGCAAGAGACAACCCAACAGGCTATCGCTCGCCTGCAGGCCGCGGGTGAGCTGCGTACAGATGTTGTGGTCGAGGGCATGGATGGCGCGTCCTTCGCCCTGGCGGGCACCCTGGCACGCTCCTGACGTGCCTGGGAGAGCATGCTGAGTGGCTATCAGCGCCCAACGCAGGCAGGCCATGCCTATCCAGCCGACAGCTTCTCACTGGTGTGCCCGGGGAAGAGCTTTGCCTTGGGATCAACGTACACCTTAGCGCTGCACACCGCGATGGCGGCCTGGGCAAAGGCGACCGAGATCAGGCTCAGTTTGACACCGCCTTCGGGCGCTGCCACGTCCCCGGCGGCAAAGATGCCGGGCACACTGGTGGCCATCAGGCCGTTCACGCGAATCTCCTTGCCGACGTACTCCACCGGCCACGCTCTTAGCGGCCCCAGTTCTGCCTTGAAGCCGGTGTTGACCAGGATGGCGTCAACCGCCAGCGTGCGCTCTTCCTGTGTCTTGTTGTGCACGATACGTGCGCCCTGCACCTCGCCGTCCCCTATCACCTCCTGCAGCTCCCACCAGCAGTTGATAGGGATGTTGCAGCCGCGGACCTGGTTCAGCGAAGACTCATGGGCGCGGAAGGTGTCGCGGCGGTGTATGATCTCGATGCTCCTGGCGGTGTCTCGCAGGTTGAGGGCCCAATCCATGGCGGAATCGCCGCCGCCCACGATGAGGAGGCGCTTGTCCCTGAACGCGCTCTTGTCCCGCACGAAGTAGTACACGCCCCGGCCCTCGAACTTCTGGGCCCCTGGCACAGTCAGCTTGTTTGGCGAGAATGAGCCGACGCCTGCACAGATCAGCACGGCGCGCGTGTAGTGTTGCGTCCTGTTCGTTTTCAGCCTGAAGATATTCCCCTCGATACGCTCAAAGGCTTGTACCTGCTCTTCTAGGCAGACCGCGGGGTGGAAGCGGGTGCCTTGCTCAATGAGCAGCTTGGCCAGATCCCGCGCCAGGATTTCAGGATGACCCGCCACGTCGTACACGTACTTGTCGGGGTACAACGTCACCAGTTGGCCCCCCAACTCAGGCAAGTTCTCGATGATCTTGGTGCGCATGCCGCGAAAGCCGGCATAGAAGGCGGCAAAGAGGCCAGTTGGGCCGCCGCCGATGATCGTCAGGTCGTATGTATCCACTGCGTCCTTGCTCGAGATGCCAGGGTTCACGGTACCTCCTTCATTTTATGACCGAGTGCCTTAGATTCTATCACATGAGGCCTCCGACGTCAATGGCAGGGGCTTGAAGGGGCAGGGCGTGTGGTTGACAAAGCACAGGCCTTGTTGTATCATGGCGTCGTGGGCATGGTCTGGAGCTCGATGGAGGTATCACCATGGCAGCGGGAGACTCTGCCTTACTGGCTCCATACGCGGCGCAGGTTGGCGTCTGGCTGGCGGCAATCCTCACATTGATGGTCTACAGCCGCCTGGCAAGAGACAATCCCCTATCGCGGCTGTCTGAGCACCTGTTTGTGGGTACCGCGGTGGGCTATGCCGTCGTCATTGCCTATCATCAGGTAGTCTGGCCCAAGCTCGTGTCCCCTCTTCTTCGTGATCCCCTGAGCAACTGGGCGCTGCTGGTGCCGGCGGTTCTAGCTATCCTGCTACTCGTGCGGCCCGTTCCTCCCTTGCGCGGTCTCGCTTCCCTGCCCCTGGCCCTGATCATCGGTGTAGGTGCCGCGCTTGCTGTGGGCGGCGCCGTCTCTGGCTCATTGGTGCCCCAGGTGTCGGCAACCATGCTCTCCTTCGACCCCAATCAGACGCCGGAGCATCTCATCAACAGTGCCCTGGTTGTCCTCGGTGTGATCGGCACTGTGGTGTACTTCTACTTCACCGCGAAGCAGGACAGCGTCGCAGGCAAGACCCTGCGGGTAGTCGGTCAAATCGGCAAGTGGACGATGATCCTCACCTTCGGCGCCGTGTTTGCCACCAGCGTCACGGCGAGATTGGCTCTCCTCATTGGCCGGGCGACGTTCTTGCTGCGCGACTGGCTGGGCGTGCTGAGGTGATGATTCCGCGGCGACTGCTGCTGGGGATGGCAGCCGTCTACGGCCTCGTGGTCGTCGGCATCGTTCTAGCCATCAGCCCGTACTTCAGCGCAGGATGGGATCCCCAGATCTTCGCTGGAGCCGGGCGCTCGCTCTTTGACAACGCTATACCGTTCGATCTGTACCAGGCGTCGCGCCAGGCATGGGGGGACTGGGGATACCCCTATCCGCCCCTTTACGCGCAGCTTCTCGGCCCCGCCCTGGCTCTCAGCGACCTTGTGACTTTGATTCCTGATTGGGTCGCTGTGCGTATGTTGCCCGCTCTGTGCGACGTTGTGCTGGCAGTGCTGCTGTACCTGGTCGTGCTGGAGAGGAGCGACAACCGCGGTCTGGCGCGGGCGGCCGCGGCACTCTGGCTCTTCAATCCCGTTACCTTGTATCAGACGGCAGTCCAGGCACATCAGGAATCCAGTTGGCTGGTGTGTGTGGTGGCTGCCTACGCCCTCTGTGGTGGTGCCCAGAGACCGACGAGACACGGCCGCGATTCCTGGTTGTTCCTTCCGTCCTTGCTCATGGCCTGTGCAGTCGCGCTCAAACAGAGCGCAGTGCTCTTCTACATCCCGTATGCGGTTGCCCTGCTGCTGAGAGGCCGCTCTGGCTACAGACCTCTGGCGCTGGCTGTGGTGCTGTTCGCCGTCGTGTTTGGCGGCCTCTCGCTGCCTTACTATCTGCACTCTCCCGATTACCACTACCTCGTCTTTGTTGATGTATCCAACATGCCAGTGCAGACCCAGTCGGCGGTGGTGTGGTTGCTCGGCCTGAAGGAATACCTTATTGAGCAAACGCGCAGCTCGTTCGTCCTCTTGAGGTTCCAGCCCGCTATCACGATTGCATTGTGTTTTCTTCTGTCGGTCTTGTACGTGCGCCGCGATCGCGATCTCTTCCGGCTGGGCCTTCTCGTTGCGCTACTCTTCTTCCTGACGTCAAAGAAGGTCATGGGCTACCACTATCCGGTCCTGTTGCCGTTTCTTCTTGTCTACGCCCTCCCGCGCAGGCGGTTCGATCTCGTTGGCATTGGCATTCTCGCTGCGAGTTGGATCATGGTGTCGCCCTACTACGCACCCTGGGCGTCGCCCGATCATTTTGCGCTATACGCGACCATCGCCACGCCAAACACCTTGCTCTGGCTTTGGCTCTTCGTCCATGTCTGGCGGCAGCAGCGCAGCGTCAGACTGGGAAGCCTCGATGTGACGAGGCGGCTGGCCGACGGCGGCGCTATCGCCGTCGGCGTGCTTATCTTGGCGACGGGCATGCTGCTGTCGAGTCTGGCGCAGCCCTTTGCGAGCGGCAGTGCGGGCGTGAAGGCTGGGGCGTTCGTGCTGGTGATCGGTTTCTCACTGATTTTGGCCGTGCCTGCCGCCAGGCAACTGACAGGCGTTGCGTCGCCATTAGGCCCAGGCCACGTTGCCCTGGCTGTGCTGCTCCTTCCGGTCTATGTCGCCGCGTTTGCCTTGACAGCAGAGAGCACTCGCGTGATCGAGAGCCTACTGTGACGCGTTACTTGCCACTCATTCTCACCGGCGTGTTTCTCAATGCGCTGGCGCAGTTGCTGCTCAAGCAAGGGATGCTGCGCGTCGGTAGTTTCAATCTGGACGCGGCTGGGATAGGCGCGGTTGTGCCCAAGATCGCGACCAGCATCTATGTGTGGGCGGGGCTGCTCTCCTACGTGATCAGCGTCGGCGTCTGGTTGATTGTGCTGTCGCGCGTGGATGTGAGCTACGCCTATCCGATGGTTAGCCTGGGCTATGTCTTCGCCGTCCTTGTTGCGTGGGGAGTCTTCCACGAAAACGTCTCGCTGCTCCGGCTGCTGGGCGTGCTCGTGGTGTGCGTGGGCATCTATCTGATCGGCAGGACAGGATAGATGGCAGGATTGCTCTCCATCTGTGCGCCAGCATACAACGAGGCCGCTGGCATCGCCGCGGTCGTCCGCTCGTGGCAGCAGACGCTGCACCGACTCGGACTCGATGCCGAGATCGTGATCACCGACGACGGCTCAACCGACGACACCGGCATCATTCTTGACCACCTGTGCGCGGAAATGCCCAGCCTGGTCGTGCTCCACCACCCTGCCAATGCGGGCTATGGCAGGGCTGTGGCCACGGCCCTCGCTCACTCGCGCGGCGATGAAGTGCTGACCCTTGACTCCGATGGCCAGTTCGATCCTGGGGAGTATCCGGCCCTATCACGGAAGCTGTCCGAGGGCTACGATGTGGTCACCGGCTTTCGCTTGCGAAAGCAAGACCGTCTCCTGCGCGTGCTGGCCGACCGCGGCCTCAACATCGTAGTTCGCGTGTTGTTCGGACTCAAGCTGCGCGATACAAACTGCGCGCTCAAGCTCTTCCGAGGCGAGGTGGCCAGAACGCTCACGATAGAGGCGCGGGGCTTTCCTACTCCAACAGAGCTTCTGGTCAAGGCAAAGACCTATGGCTACCGCATTGCAGAGGTGGGCATAACACACTATCCTCGTCTGGCAGGGGAGAGCAAACTCAAGGTCGTGCGCACGGGCTGGCAGGTGCTGCTGTTCTTGCTCTATCTCAAGTACAAGCAGATACTCTATCGCTGGCGCGTGGTGAGCTCATTCTGATGGCATACCAGAAGGCCCTGGTCACTGGGGGAGCAGGATTCATCGGTGGCCACTTGGTGCGCGCGCTGCTCGCGCGGGGCATGGCTGTGGTCGTTCTCGATGACCTGTCCATGGGGCGCAGAGAGAACATGCCTGCAGATGCGCAGTTCATCGAAGGCAGCGTTCTCGACATCGAGCGTGTGCGCGCATGCCTGGCAGGGGTTGAGGTTGTGTTCCACCTAGCTGCCAGGGTCGCTGTGCGCGCTTCCATGGATGCCTTCGACGAAGACGCCCGCACCAATGTGATGGGCACGCTGTCGCTGCTGCGGGCCTGCATGGGGACAAGCGTGCGCAAGCTCGTTCTGGCGTCCTCAATGGCTGTGTACAAGGACGCGCCGCAGCCGTCCCCTATTGCCGAGGGCTATGCCACCGAGCCGATCTCGCCATATGGCGTGAGCAAACTGGCCAGCGAGCAGTATTGCCGAATCGTCGGTCGGACGGCGGGCATTGAAACAGTAAGCCTGCGCTACTTCAACACCTATGGCCCTGGCCAGGCCTTCACACCCTATGTGGGCGTGATGACGATCTTCATCAAGCGCCTGCTGGCGGGGCAGCCCCCGGTTATCTTTGGCGATGGCGAGCAGTGCAGGGATTTCGTCTATGTGGGGGACATTGTGGCCGGTTCCCTGAGCGCGATGGATCGTGCGCCAGACGGGGAGGCAATCAATCTCGGTTCGGGCCGCGGCATGACCATCAACCGGCTTGCCTCTCTCCTCTGCCAGCGCATCAGCCCTCGTCTGTCGCCGCTTCACGTTGCGGCGCATAGCGGCGAACTGCGCAATTCCATTGCTGACATCAGCAAGGCCCGCACGCTCTTGGGCTACGAACCTCAAGGGCGCCTGGAGGCACTCCTGGATGACATCATTAGCTGGAACGCCACCCACGGCTGATCTCTCCACGGTGCTTGCCCTTGACGTGGGGAGCGTGGCGACGAAGGCATCGCTCTTTCGGCGGGACGAGCAAGATGCCTGGCGTCTGGAGGCTGTTGCCGAATCTTTCAGCACTGCCTCATCTCCTCGCGAAGGCATACTTGGCGGTGTGGCAACCGCAGCGAGGGAGCTGGAGGCCCGCACGGGTCGGCGGCTCTTGTCCGCACATAAAGAGCTGGTCGTAGGCGGCGCGTCGGGTACAGGGGCCGACGCCCTCGTCGGCTGCTCAAGTGCGGCCTCTCCCCTGCGCCTTTCCATCCTTGCCGCTTCCGACATCTCTGGAGCACAAGCTAGACGCGCCGCCGAGTGGTCTTACACGTCGGTGGAGCACCATGCCGTGGTCGCACCCAGTCGCGGCTCCGTCGAGGAACGACGTTGGCGCAGCGGCCATGCGCTCAACGGGCCCGACCTGGCAGCGGTATTGCGCGTGCTGGAACCCGACGCTATTCTTGTTGTGGGTGGATTCGAGGGCGGTGCCACGGCCCCTGCGCTGGGCACGACTGAGCTATTGGCCCACAGCCGCCCCCCAAACAGGCCATGCCCAACGGTTGTCTACGCCGGCAACTCACAGGCCGCTGCCCAAGTGGTGAAGACACTGGCGGGCCGGGCTGACGTGCGGGTGGTACCCAACGTTCTGCCCTATGCTGATTGCCCACGACCGCAGCCCGCGGGCGAGGCTCTTGATGACCTCTACTGCCAGCGCAAGCTGGCAAGGTTGTGCGGATTCGACGACATCACCGGCAGCGCGGCTGCTCCCCCCCTCTCCACTGCACGTGCCCTTGCACTCGCCTGGGCGGTACTGTCCAACATGTGGGGGAGTCCTGTCCTCGGATTGGACATCGGTGCCCAGTCAACGATCGTCGGTCGTGTGGAACCCACCGGCGCGGCGCAGATCATGGTGCGTTCCGACATCGGCCTCCGTCATGGACTGGCCCCCCTCGGCCCTCTATTGGGGGGACCAATTGTGGAGCGATGGCTGCCGCTGGCGCTAAGCAAGACGGAGGTCCAGACAGGACTGGCAGACATCCAGGAGCATCCCTATGCCGTGCCGGGGGGCGACGATCTCCTGTTTCAGGAGGCAGTGGCGCGCGAGGTCGTGCGTGTCGTGCTGCACAGGCAAGGTGTGTTGGCAGGCCAGGACACAGTCGCGGACTTGGCTCCATTGCGTATTGTCGCCAGCGGCGGCGTGGTTGCTCATGCCCCCAGCCCATGGCGAGCCGCGCTCTTGCTCCTCGACGCCTTGCAGCCCCTGGGCATCGTCTCGTTGTGGCGGGACGGCGCCCATGCACTGTCGGGGGCAGGAGCCTTCGCCGGTCTAGACGCACTCGCGGCGAGGTCGCTGTTTGAGACCTCCGTGCTCAGCCATATCGGCACTGCTGTCTGTATGGCAGGTCAGACTGCCCCGGGCAGCAAGGCTGCCCATGTGGAATTGCGCATGGCCAGCGGCTCGATTCGCCAGACTGACATCGCCTGGGGATCCGTGTACATCCTGCGCACGGATGAAACCGGCCCTGCTACCCTGAGCATTCGGCCTATGCGGGGGGTGTACATCCCCGGTCGGGAGGAAGAGGGCGTCGTCACTCAGGATGTGCAGGCGGGCGAACTAGGCGTCATCCTGGACTGCCGGGGCAGACCCCTCTCGCCGGAGACGGACAAAGATCGCCGCGCCGCCCGCGTCCGTGCCTGGCTGGCAGCGGATGGCGGATAGACAGAACACAGGGAGGTCGAGATGGACTTCAAGGCGTACATCCGGGACATTCCAGACTGGCCCAAACCGGGAGTCATCTTCAAGGACATCACCCCGCTTGTGCGCGACGCCGCTGCCTTCAAGGCAGCCGTAGATGCCTTGGCAGCGCGCTACCGCCCGCAGAAGGTAGACCTGGTGGTCAGCGTGGAGGCACGGGGCTTCATCTTCGGCGGCGCGTTGGCCTACGTGCTTGGTGCTGGCTTTGTGCCGGCCCGTAAACCGGGCAAGCTGCCGTGGACCAAGATACGCGCTGAGTACTCCCTGGAGTACGGTACTGATGCCATCGAGATGCATCAGGATGCCATTGCCAAGGGACAACGCGTCCTGGTCTTCGACGACGTCCTGGCCACGGGAGGAACGATCGCTGCCACCATCCAATTGGTCACTGCCCTCGGTGGGCACGTGGTCGGCACCGCTTTCTTGATTGACCTCACCTTCCTCCACGGCAGCAGCAGACTCAAGGGCTACGATGTCTTTTCGCTGATGCAGTACTAGGCGGCTGGCATCTGTTTCATGGGCAAGGCTGCTGTAGTGTTGATGATCGCGTTTCTCCTGGCGACAGTGGTGGGCATTGGCCTCGTCAGGCTGTGGTCGCGCCCCTGGCACCTAGCGCCCACTCCCCCACGTTATCCCGCGAGCCCGCTCCCAGCAACGGCGACGCCCACGGCCACTGTGCTGGCCACACCCACGGCATCTACGCCCGCTTCGGCCCCGGGACCCACGAGCTTCTTGGCCGTCCTGCAGGGCCTTGCGGTCCCTGAGCGAGACCTGGCCGACCTGGCGCGCCGCCTCAAGTCAGCCTACCCAACGCCCACTGTATCGGTCCCCAGGCTGGGACAGACTGCGGGGCACCGAGAGACATTCTGGGTGACTGACGGCGACGGGATAACGCACCAGCGAGTGACAGCCGTGCTGTTCTATGTCACCGATCACCTGTACATGTACGTCCAGGATGGTGTCGCGGTCACTCCGCAGTCGGTCCGCTCTTCTGCCGATTTCTTCGAGCGGCAGACCTATCACACCAACCGGCGATACTTCGGCACGGCCTGGCGGCCTGGCCTGGACGGCGACAGCCGCATCACCGTACTCAACACGCGCCAGCTGCGGGCGACGGGGTTCTACTCCGCGGCCGATGAGGAGTCGCCCCTCGGCAATCCCTATAGCAATGGCCGCCACATGGTCTACATGAACCTCGACCACGTCAAGCCCGGCACGCCTGAGTACGATGCCGTGCTGGCCCACGAGTTCCAGCACGCCCTGCACTACTTCCAGGATAGGAACGAGGATGCCTGGGTGACTGAGGGGGCATCTGTGCTGGCTGAGAAGCTCAACGGATTCGAGAATAACTCGTTTCTCTTTGCCTTTCGCCGTTTCGGCGGCACGCAACTGACCACCTGGAGCGACGAGCCCGACCGGGGCGCTCACTACGGCGCGGCCTTCTCTTTCATGGTTTACTTCTATGAGCGCTTTGGCGAGGCTGCCCTGCGCTCTCTGATCGGCGAGAAGGCCAACGGCGCGGACGGCTTCGACCGTGCCCTGGCTAGTTTGGGTAGACCCGAACGCTTTGCCGACATCTTCGCCGACTGGATTGTAGCCAATTTGCTGGACAACCCATCTCTCGCCGACGGCCGCTACGGCTATAGGGACCTGGATTTCCAGCTTTCGCCAAGCACCCTTCGGTCGCTCCCGGCTACAGAGTCAGTCAGTGCCCGCCAGTTCGCCGCCACCTACATCGCCTTTGCGCCGCCCCAGCCAGCAGCCACCGTGTACTTCACTGGAACGACGACCGTGCGCCTGATCGCTACCGATCCCCACAGCGGCAACTACTGCTGGTGGTCGAATCGGGGCGACCTGATGAATACTTCCCTCACCCGCTCGTTCGACCTGACGGGCGTGTGTTCGGCAACCCTTAGCTTCTGGGCGTGGTACGACCTAGAGAAGGCCTGGGACTATGCCTACATCGAGGTATCCAGCGATGGCGGCGAGACATGGACGACGCTCAGGACCGACGATACCACGACAGAAAACCCATTTGGCAACAATCTCGGCCACGGCCTGACAGGCAAGAGTGGCAAGGAGACATCAGCAACGTGGGTGCAACAAACTGCCGACCTTTCCCCCTATGCCGGCCGCGTCATCCAGCTCCGCTTCGAGTACGTGACAGACGATGCCGTCAACGCTCCTGGTCTCTGTGTGGACGACATACAGATCCGGGAGCTTGGCTTCAGCGACGACGCTGAGAACGAGCATGGATGGCGAGCCGAGGGGTTTGTGCGCTCTAGCAACGTGATCCCCCAGTCTTTTGTCGTCCGGCTGGTGCGTTTCGACGACGAGACGACGGTCACGGATGTACCTGTCGGTTCAGACGGCTGCGGTCAGCTCCACGTGTCCGCTGGCCGGCGAGCAGTTCTCGTTGTTGCCCCCACCGCTCCCATCACGACTGAGTCTGCGCGATTCGAGTACAGCATCGTTCCCACATCAACAGGAGGATAGTATGCGCCCCGTTACGGTGACGTGGCTAGAGAAGCAGCAATTCGTGGGGACAGACAGCAGCCATCACTCGGTGGTCATATCCACCCAGGACGCCGACAACGCCACAGGCTGCAAGCCGTCGGACTTGCTGCTTCTCGCTCTAGGCGGCTGTGCCAGTGTGGATTTGATCAGCATCCTGCACAAGCAGCGGCAGAATGTCACGGACATGCGCATGAACATTAGCGGCGAACAGGAGGCGGAGCCGCCCTGGACCTTTCGCCGTATTCACATCGAGGTGGTGGTGGAGGGAAGGGGTCTCTCCGGCCCAGCAGTGGAACGGGCCATCAGTCTTGCTGTAGACAAGTACTGCTCGGTGGCAGCAACGATTCGCGGGACAGCGCAGATGACCACCAGCTACCGTCTCGTGGAGAGAGACTAGGGGGACCGCCTTCTTGGGCCCAACGGCAGTACGGGCAGGCACTGGTGCGCAACCCGGTCGCGGCATTGGGCACGGGGATTCCCGCCTGGCCCAGCAGCTCCGCCACGGCGCACAGCGGTAGACCCATGACGTTGGTGTAGCACCCCTTCAGGCGCTCGACGGGACGGAACGAGCGGTTCTGGATGGCGTAGGCCGCGGCCTTGTCCAGGGGGTCTCCGGAAGCGACATACTCGGCGATCTCGCTATCGCTGTAGCGGCGCATGCGAACCCGGCTTTCCTCGCAGGCACCCCATGCAGCCCCGGTGCTGGCATCAACCAAGGCTACGCCCGTCAGTACCCGATGCCAGCGGCCGCGCAGGGAGCGCAGCATGGCGGCGGCCTCGGCTCCATCGCCCGGCTTGCCCATCACGCGGCCGCGAAAGGCAATCAATGTGTCGGCGGCAAGAACCATCTCGCCCCCTCGCCGCGAGGATACGGCCCTCGCCTTCGCGATCGCCAGATGCCGCGCCAGCTCTGCTGGATCGCCAGCCCCCAGCGTCTCCTCCACCGCGCTTGCCTCAATGCGGAAGGGAACGCCCAGCAGCCGCAGGAGAGCTGCGCGCCGAGGCGACGATGACGCCAACACAATCCCACGTGTGCTCATCATTGGCGGTCGGAACAGCACCTCCACTACGGCCATCTGCCTGCGCCGCAGGTCATCGAACCTTGACGCTGGACAGGCCCCCTGTGATGCGCAACGTGACCCTATTGGCAGCCGTATCGAAATCCGGGGACACGTACTCGTCGCCCACCTTGGGGAAGCGGGAGCGGTCTACGTTAACAGAAGACAGGCCACCCTGCACACGGATGCGGGCGGCAACGCCCTCAGGCACCTCCACCGTAGTTGTGGCCAGTCCGCCGCTGATGTCCGCGCTGTAGCTGCCGGACTTCGGCAGGCGGACTGTGGAGGTGCTGACACCACCTTTGACGGTCAGTTGCGTGACTCGTAGCTCTGTCAGGTCCAGTTCCGCGCTGCTGGCACCTGCCGCGATTTCCAAGTCGAGGGGAACAGACTCGTTCAGACGCAGGTCCCACTGGTTGCCACGACCGGCAGATACGAACGGGCCGATGACGACCTGGTCTTCGGACACCTCGACGGTCAAGTTGCCCTGTCCTCCCGCTACATGGTATGACACGCGAACGTCTGCCTGGCGGCTGGGCTGTGTGAAATCGGCTATCATGAGTTTGTCGGAATCGCCCGCACCTGCCACGCGCAGGCTGCCGGCGCCGAACTTCAGCATAACCCTAGCAGTAGTCGCCCCTTGCAGGTCCTGCTCCACGTGGCGTGCCTTGCTCGTCTCCAGGGGCCATTCAGGCGCGCTCTGCTGCGCCACATAGACCACCGTCGCGATCGCCGCCAGCACGACGAGAAGGCTGACCAACAGGTTCAGAACCCACGGGCCACGGAACTGGGCGATCAGTATCTCGAAGCCGAGCACCACCAGGATCAAGGGCCAGAGCCGCCACAGAGTCTCCCAGAAGTTCCCTGGCAAATAGCCGTAGTTGTACATGAGAGCGAGCACGCCGGCAGCAATCAGAATCACAGGCCCCAAAAGCGAAGGCCGGCGGTGGTTGTGCGAATGTGCGACACTCATCGCTTACCTCCTAATCGCGGTCGCGTAGATCAGGTAGAGGCCGAGGAAAACCAGAAGAAGTGGCCACAGATGCCAGAGGTCGAACCCCGTGACATTGGCCAACAGCATCACTGCCCCCAACACGATCAATGCCAACGCGGCCAGCACCGTGCGGCTGGGGGGCACGCCCGTCTGCGACGCATCCAGGGGCTGCCCCCGAACTGCCGCCCGGGCCGCATCGGCCAGCCGCCTGGCGTCCTGTCCGATCTCAGTCACGTTCTCGCGCAGGGTCTCCTCGGCGGCGATCCCTGCTCGTCCCTCGATTGGGATGATGATCCACAAGACAAGGTAGAGCACGACGCCAGCGGCTCCCGACACGGCGAGTATGGCGAACAGCACGCGAACGAGCACAGGGTCAATACCGAAGTATGCGCCCAAGCCGCCGCACACGCCGGCGATCAGACGATCTCGGCGGCTACGATACAAACGGTTTGTCATAGACTATCCTCCTCTCCAAGTGTCCTGGACGGCTTTCACATAGGTATACGGAATCAACGCCGAAACGTTGCATGGGCTTTACAAATGCACAGCTTTGGGCTATAATACCTCAGGCGCTGGAGAGGCTGGCATGCTGCCCCGCCCCTCTAGCGTGCAAACTGAGAGTCATACTCTCAGTTTTTTTGCTAGTCATTTCCGAGGAGGAGACCCGTGCCCGATAAGCCCGTCTTCCTCACTGCCGAGGGCAAAGCCCGGCTGGAGGCCGAGCTTGAACACCTGCAGACCGTCAGACGACGGGAGGTAGCCAATCGCATCAAGATGGCCAAGGAGGGCGGCGACGTGACCGACAACGCCGACTACGACGACGCCAAGATGGAGCAGGCCTTTGTCGAAGGCCGCATCCTCACCCTTGAGTCCATGCTCAAGAACGCCCAGATTATTGCCACAGGCAACGGTGGCCCGTCGGATGGCGTCCGCCTGGGGTCTCGCGTGACTGTGAAGGACGGCGACGGCCTGGTGGAGACCTTTCTCATCGTTGGCTCTGCCGAGGCGCGCCCTGCCGAGGGCCGCATATCCAACGAATCGCCCCTGGGTCGGGCTCTGTTGGGCAAACACCCAGGCGATGAGATCACAGTGGCCGCGCCCGCGGGAACACTCGCATATGTGATTGTTGACATCGCATAGCGCAGCAGTGCTGTGTGCAAGCCACGTCCCTCATGGCGCTGCAGCCCGCCAAGCAGAGGTGCAAACCCTGAGAGGGTCATGATGGAACTCAACGAACTGGCACGCCAGCGCGTCGCCAAGCTCGAACGCATCCGGGCGGCTGGCATTGACCCCTATCCCCCGCGCTCCCACCGCACTCACACGGCCGCGGCAGCGCTGGCCGCCTTTCAGGCAGCCGAGCAGAGTGGTACAGCTTCGTCCAGCCCGCCTAGCGTCACCATCGCCGGGCGTCTGGTTGCCCTGCGACCCATGGGCAAAGCTACTTTCGGCCACCTGGCCGACGGCACAGGGCGCATCCAGTTCTATCTGAGGCGGGACAGCGTCGGCCCCCAGCGATATGACTTTCTAGAGAACATAGACCTGGGCGACTTTCTGCAGATGAGCGGCCACGTGTTCCGCACCCGCACGGGCGAAGCAACCGTCCATGTGACGGAGTATGTGCTCCTGAGCAAATCTCTGCTGCCGATGCCCGAGAAGTGGCACGGGCTACGGGAGACCGAGACTCGCCTTCGTCAGCGCTATCTGGACCTGATGTCCAGCGAGGAGACGCGCCAGCTCTTTGTGCTCAGGAGCAGGCTCGTCTCCGCCATGCGCCGTTTCCTGGATGCCCGGGGCTTCATCGAAGTCGAGACGCCCGTGCTACAGCCGCTGTACGGCGGCGCTGCCGCCCGGCCCTTCGTCACCCACTACAACGCCCTTGACCAGGACTTCTACTTGCGCATCGCCACGGAGCTATATCTGAAGCGCCTGATCGTTGGTGGACTGGAAAAGGTGTACGAGATCGGCAAGGACTTCCGCAATGAAGGCATAGACACGCGCCACACACCCGAATTCAGCATGATGGAGAGCTACGAAGCGTATGCCGACTACAATGCCGTCATGCGCATGGTCGAAGAGATGATCACATTCCTGGCTCAGGAGGTGCTGGGCACCCTGCGCCTGTCCTTCGCTGATCACGCGCTTGACCTGGCGCCTCCCTGGCGCACGATGACCGTGCGCCAGGCCATCCTTCAGGAGTCGGGCGTGGACATTGACCAGTACACGGAGCAGGCCGACCTGCTCCGTCGCGTCCGACAGATGGGCTTGAAGGCAGAACCGGACATGCCCTGGGGCAAGTTGGTGGATGTGCTGTTGTCTGCCCTCGTGGAACCAAAACTCATTCAGCCGACCTTCTTGCTTGATTATCCCTGGGAACTCTCTCCCCTGGCCAAGCGCAAGCCAGACAACCCGCGTTATGTCGAGCGCTTTGAGGCGTACATGGCTGGCCTGGAAGTGGCAAATGCCTTCTCTGAACTCAACGATCCCCTGGATCAGCTTCAGCGCTTCCAACAACAAGCGCAACAGCGCGAGGCGGGTGATGAGGAGGCTCATCCCCTGGACGAGGACTACATTACCGCGCTTATGCATGGCATGCCTCCTACCGGAGGTTTGGGTATCGGCATTGATCGTCTGGTCATGCTCTTCACCAACACGCCCTCCATTCGTGAGGTCATTCTCTTTCCGCAGTTGAGGACGAAGACCTGAGATGCGCCATCCCCTCTACGTTGCATTCCTCTGGCACATGCACCAGCCGACGTACCGAGAACCCGCAACTGGCGAGTATGTGCTGCCCTGGGTGCGGCTGCACGCCACCAAGGACTACCTCCACATGGCGGAGCTGATGGCCAGTTTCCCCTCGATCCATGCCACGTTCAACTTCACTCCCTCTCTCACAGAGCAACTGGCGGAGTACGCGGCGGGCCGCGCTCTCGACAAGGCGTTGCGTATCAGCCTCAAAGACACGCTCTCCCCAGAGGACAAGCAGTTTATCTTCTCGTCCTTCTTTCATGTCAATAGGGAGCGCATCCTGGCCCGCTATCCGCGCTATGCCCGGCTGGCGTATCTGCGCCAGGAAGCCCAGGGAGACTGGCGCGGATTCTCCGACCAGTATTGGCGGGACGTCATCGTCTGGTTCAATCTGGCGTGGTTCGATCCCACCTACCTACAAAGGGACACAGAACTGCGTGCACTTGCTGACAGGGGGCGTGACTTCACTTTGGACGACATGCGGCTCATCGCCAACAAGACCCGCCAGGTGTGCGCCGCTATCGTGCCTGCCTACCGGCGGCTCGAGGAGATGGGCAGCATTGAGACAACTACCTCGCCCTACTACCATCCGATTCTGCCGCTGCTGATAGACACCGCCTCTGCCCGTGAGGTAGATCCTGATCTGGCTCTCCCAGCGGTTCCCTATTGCCAACCGCAGCATGCTCTTGCCCAGGTGCAGCAGGCATTGGAGAGCCACCAGCGCGTCTTTGGACGGCAGCCACGGGGCATGTGGCCGCCCGAAGGTGGCGTCGGTCAGGCGACCGCCGAGCTGCTGGCTCGCAACACCGGCCTTCGCTGGATGGCCTCGGATGAGGCCGTCCTCGCCCGGTCACTGGGGACGTCCTTCGCGCGGAACCCCCAAGGCTCGGTTACTGATCCTCAGTCCCTCTATCAGCCCTACAACCTGACCCACGGCCGACGGCCGGTAAACGACCCCCTGGCCATCGTGTTTCGTGATCGCGTCTTGTCTGATTGCATCGGCTTCGTTTATGCAAACATGGAGAGCCGCACGGCTGCCGAGGATCTGATGCAGCGACTGCGCCGTATTCGACGCAGCCTTCAGCGGTCTCGTGAGCCTCACCTCGTGAGCATCATCCTGGACGGCGAGAACTGCTGGGATGGCTACGAGAACAACGGCCATGACTTCCTCAGTCATCTGTATGCCATGCTAAGTACAGACGACCATGTGAAGACAGTGACGGTGTCGGAGTATCTGGATCGCTTCAGTCCACCTGCAACGATCCCGCGTCTGGCTGCGGGCTCCTGGATCGGTGGCAATTTCCTTACCTGGATCGGGGAGCCCGGCCAGAATCGGGCATGGGAGTGCCTGGAGGAGACACGCCAGGTGCTTTCGGCGCATGGCGTGCACCGCTCTCGAGAGCAGCAGGCACACGTGGAGCAGGCATGGCAGGAGTTGCGCATTGCCGAAGGCTCCGACTGGTTCTGGTGGTACTCGTCACGCAACCGTCAGCACGGGGCGGAATTCGATCCCTTGTTTCGTGCCCACCTGCGTGAGGTGTACCGGTTGCTGGATGTTCCTGTGCCCTACTACCTCATGACGAGCATTGGTGCCGAGCCAATTCCTACCGCCGGTTCTCCCCGTGCCTACATTAGCCCAGCTCTGTCGGCCCCGGTGAAGCGACCCGCTTCCTGGCGTGATGCAGGCTGGCTGGTGGATAGCGGGTCAACGGGGGCCATGCAGCGATCGAGGCCGCTGGCAACGACACTGCTCTACGGATACGATGTGGCCAACCTGTACGTCCGCATCGAAGCACCCTCGGAAGTCGAGATCGTCTATGCTGTGCTGCACATCATCGTGCTGCGCCCTCCGCCAGCCAAGCCGACGGATAGGTTTGACGTTGTCCTCAGTCCGTTGCAGCATCACGTCGAGCTTCTGGAGGGCAGCAGCGGCGACCTCAGGCCGGTCGCCTTGGCGAATGTCCTTGCCGCGTTTGGAGGGACGGTGATGGAGGTCAGTATCCCTCGTGCTGACCTGGGACTGCGGTCAGGCGACGCGGTGGGCCTGTCCGTGGTTCTGCGCGCAGGTGAGGACGAGGAGAGGACCGTACCCGGCTACGGACAGGTGGTGTTCGCGCTCATGTCGTGGGAGGCCGTCTGTGCATGAGAGGTCTTGACGCGGGGTGCAGTATCTGCTATCATACGGGTGCGGAGCCATGGTGTAGCGGCCTAACATGCAGCCCTGTCAAGGCTGAGATCGGCGGTTCGAATCCGCTTGGCTCCGCCATCAGGCATCGTTCATGCTTGGACCGCCCCCAACGAGGGAGGCGGTCGCTTTATGCCCGCCAGGGCTGCTGCCACTAACCGAGGCCGTATCCAGAGGCCCCGCTGACACACAAGGAGGACAACGTGATCGTAACTACGGCTCAGCTATTCAAGGTCGCTTATGGCAAGTTCGCGGTCGGCGCCTACAACATCAACAACATGGAGCAGGCACTGGGCCTGTTCCAGGGCAACATGCAATCCCAGGCTCCTTTCATCGTGCAGATCTCCAAAGGAGCACGCAAGTACGCCAATGTCAAGATGATCGAGGCCATCATTCGCACGGCGCAGGATATCTATCCTGATGCTATCTTCGCCGTCCATCTGGACCACGGCGACGAAGAGACCTGCTACGACTGCATCGAGTCGGGCTTCTACAGTTCCGTCATGATAGACGGCTCCCACGAACCGTTTGAGAAGAACGTCGAGCTTACCAAGCGCATCGTGGAGCGTGCGCACAAGAAAGGCATCAGTGTGGAAGCGGAGCTTGGCAGACTCGGCGGAGTGGAGGAGCACATCAGGGTAGACGAGAAGCACGCCATGCTCACTGATCCTGACGAGGCAAAGGAATTCGTGCGGCTGAGTGGCTGTGACAGCCTGGCGGTAGCCATCGGCACCAGCCACGGAGCGTACAAGTTCAAGGGCACTCAGGGCGTGCACTTTGAGCGTCTGGCGGAGATCCAGAAGCGTCTGCCCGCTTACCCCCTAGTCATGCACGGCTCCTCGTCGGTTCCGCGGGAAGAAGTCGAGCGCATCAACGCCGCGGGCGGTAGGCTGGACCCCGCTGCCCGTGGCGTGGACGAGAACGAATTTGCGCGGGCCGTCCTGCTGGGTGTGACCAAGGTCAACATTGACACGGATGGACGACTCGTGTGGACCCGGGTCCATCGCGAGTTCTTCCGCGATCAACCCGAGAAGTTCGACTTCCGCGATCCGGGCAAGATCTTCGTGGCCGAATATGCCAAGTTCATCGCCCACAAGAACGAGAAGTTGGGCAGCGCGGGCCGCCTGCCCGAGGTCAGGGCTGCCCTGGCGAAGTAGGGACAAGCAATCTGCTGCCTGGCGAAAGAGCCGCACTCCGGGGAG
>DAOUCN010000218.1:0-27649 GCA_034431995.1 Chloroflexota bacterium
CCTGGGGATAGGCCATGTAGTGGACGATGCCCAGTTGCAGGAAGCGACTCCAACTCCAGTTCATATGTGCCTCCCAAACTCGCGCACGCGGGCCATGACCGCCTGGCCTTCTTCGACGGAATCCGCCTTGAGGTGGACACTCAGGCCGCGTGGCGATAGACCATCCAGAATCTCCCTGTACTCATCGAGGGAGAAGCCCTCGTAGACCGTCTTGGCCAGGATGAGGGGCATACGTCGCGCCTGTAAGCGTTGCAGGGTGGGCATGGCGTCTTGGAGGGTGATCGTCGGCGAGTCGAAATAGACGTTGATAGCGCGGATATTGGGTACTGCGGCCAGGGTCTCCGCCACGTGCAGGGACGGGATGTGCAGGTGAAGCACCCCATATGGGAATACGGCCATAGAGCGCATCGGCTCCAGGAAGAACTGCCGGTAGTGGCGCAAAGAGATCATGCTGGATGTATCGTCCTGGAGCCATACGGTCCTGTCGGGCGCCCATAGACCGAACTGACGGGCCACATAACCGCCCCGGTACGGGGGGACGATCTCTGCCTGGGCCTGGGCCACGCATAGCCAGACCTGCGCCGCTTGCTGTGCCAGGCGTGTCAAACGCTCTGGGTCTTCATAGAACATGAGGCCGAAACGCTGCGACCCCAAGAGGGCGACCAGAACGTCCGTGGGGCCGCGCAGGTGGCTGACACTGACGGCATAGCGTCCACCAACGTAGGAGATGACGGTCTGCAGAACATCAAGCAGTTTGCAGAACCAGGGATTGTGCGGCGAGAAGGCGATGTCGGTGATGGCCTGCGCGTTGTCCGGCGGCTCTGGCCACAGGCTCTTGGCGTCGGGCACCATGACGCGGCAGCCGCAGATGGCCTCCAGCCAGGGGATGCCCAGGGGCGGCTCACCCAGGGCGATCACATCGTCACCAATCAGTTCTCGTGCCCGCGCCACACGATCGAATTCGGGCAGAATGGGAGTAGGGTCTATGCGCTCCGGGCGTAGCTCGCCCGCGCCCATGGCCCTGGCGGTGAGCTCGGTGTCCACATAGAGGTCATACTGGACGGCAATAAGAGGCCGAGCGGTCTCTGCACAGGTCCAGAAGGCCTGATGGCGTCGAGCCAGCTCGTCCCAGTTGCGGAGTGCGTGAGTTGGGCGCATATCCTAGCTCCGCAGCGCTTCCATGTCCAAGGGATACGCCCCATAGCGCTTACCTGCCTCCACCATCGCCAGGTAATTCTGGGGTCGCACCGACGAGTGCAGGCTGTTGGACGAGGATAGGACGAAACCGCCGCCCGGCGCTCCATCGCGCAAGCAACGCTTGACATCTGCTACTACCTCTGCCAAGGACGCATGGCTCAGGATGTAGCCGCAGTCTACGTTGCCGATGATAGAGAGCCTGTCGCCATAGCGGCGCTTGACCTCGGCCAGGTCCATGCCGGCCACTGGCTCAATGGGGTTGATGCCATCGAAGCCTGCCTCGACAAAGCCATCCATCAGTGGCCAGATGTTGCCATCACTGTGCTTGACGCACAGGGCGCCTTCCTCGTGGACGGCTTGCACCACGCGCTTGATCCCGGGTAGGAAGAAGCGACGGAAGACGGTGGGGGAGACCAGCGGACCAATGCGCCCAGCATAGTCATCGCCCAAGGTGACGATCTCCGCCCCAGCGCGCACGGCCCGCCGCGCCAGAGCGACGTGGACGTCTACGACCATGTCCACCATGCGCTGCACTAGAGCGGGCTCATCATAGATGAGGATCATGAAACGTTCTAGGCCGGCCAAGAGCGCCGTGGTCATGAATGCCTCTCGCTGATGCCAACTGATCGCCCGTCTCCCCTTGAAGCGGCGCACGTACTCGGGCAACACGCCCAGGCGTTCAGGCGCCTCAGGATCAGGGGGCGTATAGTGGCGCAGGTCATTAGGACTGTGGATGGGACCGTCGAGAGGGGAACCATACATTTCGGCGTCAGCATGATAGGTGATGCCCCATTCGTCGCGATAGCAATCGTTCGCCAAAGGCTGGGTCTGGTAGTATGGTCCGGCGCTGATGGCATCGAGGTCCAGCTTCTCGACAAAGGCCGGCAAATCCCCGCCCGGTACGATGGCATTGATGACCTTGGTATCCACGACGATCTCGAAGATGGGCACTCTGTCGGGCTGTCCTCGCCTGACAGCGGTCAGCATACGTTCGCGTCCATTCATGTTTCTATGCTCCCGGCAATGAGAAAGGCATGAAGTCGTCAGCCCTTGAGACCGCCAGCGGCAAGGCCGGTGATGATATTGCGCTGAACCATGACGGCCAGAATCAGCACGGGTGTCGTCACCAGAAGAGCCGCCGACGCCAATGGCCCCCAGTTTATCAACTCAAAGGTGAGAACATTGAAGATCGCAACGGGCAGAGTCTGCAGACGAGGGCCGGCCAGCACGACGGCAAAGATGAAATTATTCCACGAGAAAATGAAGGCGAGAATGGCGGCGACAGCAATGCCCGGCCGCGTCAGGGGCACGGCCACGCGCATGAAGCTACCAAAGCGCGAGCAGCCATCTATGACTGCAGCGTCTTCCAGCTCTGGGTGCACATCTTCAAAGAAGCCCAGCATGACCCAGATCACGAGCGGCAAGCCGATAATCAGGTGTGTAAGGATCAACGCTTGATACGTGTTGGCCAAACCGATGCGCTGAAACAAGATGAACCACGGAATAAGGTAACTAAGGGCTGGCGTCATGCGGGCAACAAGGATGAAAAGCGCTGCCCCATACCGAGCGCTCCTAGCGATGCCGTAGGCTGCCGGCACGCCGAGGAGTAAGGACAAGGACGTCGCCCCCACAGCCACGATCAAACTGTTCAGGGCATAACGAGCGAAGGGGCTTGTTTCAAAAACATTCGCGTAGCTCCTTGCCGTCAGCTCGCGAGGAATGAAGACCGGTGGATAGGAGAGATTGTCTGCATCTGTCTTAAGAGACAACGAGATCATCCAGAAAAAGAAGAACAGAGTCGGCAGCATGAGCACAAAGACGAACATGCCGAAGGTGATCCCATTGAGTGCCTTGCGAGAGCTTATTGCCATGATGTCCTGCGCCTCACAAACAGAAGAATGATGCTCATCGCGAGAATGATGAGGAAGAAGACCACTACAACAGCGGATGCGAACCCCACGTTGTAGAAGGCGAACGCCTGGAGATACAGGAAGATGTTGATGGTCTCCGAGGCGGTGCCTGGGCCACCTTGCGTGATGACGTAGATAATGTCAAAGGACTTCAGAGCATCAATGGAGCGCAGAACGACGGCGACCATGATGTAGGGCCACAGGAGAGGCAGAGTGATATAGCGAAGCACCTGCGGGAACGATGCCCCATCAATACGTGCCGCCTCAAACGGCTCCTCAGGCAGCGAGGCTAGGCCGCCCAGGACGATCAGCATGACAAAAGGCGTCCACTGCCAGGTCTCCACCATGGCGAGGGAAGGAATGACGGTATTGCTGGCAAAGACCCACTTCTGCGGCGGGATCTTGACTAGGCTCAATAGGTAGTTCAGCACACCTAGTTGTGGGTGGAACATCATCTGCCAGATGAGAGCTATGGACACTGGCGTCGCCATCATGGGCAGGGTGAAAATGGTACGCAAGACTCCACGTCCCAGGTAATTACGGGTGAAGGCGAGGGCGGCCACAGTCCCGATCACGATCGGTCCAGCTACGCCCAGGACAGTGAAGTAAAAGGTCCTGGGCACGGCTGCTTGGAAGCGCTTGTCATGCAGAAGCTGCACGTAATTGGCCGCGGCGAGGTAGCGCGGTGGTGCGGTAGCCCCCATGGAGAACTCGTGCACTGCCATCCATAGGCTGTAGGCAAGGGGAAAGGCAATGATGACTAACAGGGCGAGTGCGGCTGGCAGGATCATGAGGGTGTACAGATGCCGGTCCACAAATCCGTGCCCCTTGCCCCGGCCGCCCTTAGTGTCTCGGGCAATAGCCCCCATAGACATCCTCCCGAGGGCGTGTCTAGCACCCAGCAGAGACGACTCCTTGCCGGGTATCCCTGCCAGAGATGTGCGGGCAGGTCGGAAGCCGCTCTGCTGGGTCGTTCACGCTTGGCTACCCTTCAAGGCTCTTCTTGAGAATGGGCTCGAATTCCTTGGTTGCTTCCTCCAAAAGGGTCTTCGGATCGCCACCCTCGATCATCTTGGTCAGGGCAACGCCAAAGATGTCGCGGAACTGTGTGACATCCTTGATCTGCGGCAACTGGGGTTGTCCGGACTCGATGGATCCCTTGACTGCGTCGACCCAGTCCTTGGGCAGTGTCTGAGCCTTGAGGTACTCGGGATCGTTGTAGATGGAGAGGCGGGTGCCGGTCATGGATCCTTCGATGGACATCCTGAGCTGGACTGCCCTGCTGCTGGCCCAGGCGATGTAGAGCCAGGCTGCTTCCTTGTTCTTGCTGAAGGGGTTGATGGCCAGGGCATCAATGGCGGTGCCAGAGAAGGGCTTCTGCTTGGCTGTGCCCGGGAAGAGAGCATAGCCGACTTTGCCTACGACCTTAGACTTCGTTGGGTCCTCCAGGGGTGCAGCGAAGTTCAGACCATCCGGCCAGCAGGCAGACAGCCCCTGGGAGAAGGAGCCCTGAGCCTCGTTCCAGTTGAAACCGATGGCACCGGGAGGGGCGTAGTTCTTCATGATGCTGGCGTACATCCCGGCGGACTCAACAGCCTCAGGGCTGGTGGTCAGCAGTTTGGTGCCCGTCGGATCCAGGTATGAACCGCCCATGGCTATCAAGAACATGCCCCAGAGCGGGACGTTGGCATTCTTGAGCCCTCGCCCGACGAAACCGTAGACAGATGGGGGAGTGTGGGTAGCCTTGATGGCCGCCTGAAGCTCGTCCAGTGTGAGGGGAACCTTCAGCCCTTTGGCGGTGTACAAATCCTTGCGATACATGAAGGAAAACAGGCCCAGACTGCCGGGGGTGGCCAGGATGGTGCCATCGTCCAGCGTCACCCACCAGGTCCCCGAGGGCCCATAGTCCTTCCAGTTGTAATCCGGGGGCGTCAGCTTGGGATTCTGCAGGTACTTGTTGAGTGGTTCGTACCAGCCGGCCTTGGCGAAGAGCCTTTTCTCAACGTGCATGGAGCTCGAGTAAACGTCAATGGCCGGAGACTTGGCATTGAACTCGATGGGTAGCTTCTGCCGCACCTGCTGCTCAGGCACAACCTGCACCTCGACCTTCATGCCGCTGAGCTTTTCGAACTCGGGCGCCAGCTTCTGCAGCACGGTATGATACGGGGCTGCAGTGAGCAGAACGACCAGCGACTTGCCTTTCTGCTGCATCCAGTCAAACCCGGCAGGGCTTGGCACCGGCGTGGCTGTGGGCGGTACTCGCGTGGCGGTGGGCGGAACCTTCGTTGCGGTGGGCGGAACCTTGGTCGCCGTAGGCGGAACGGGTGTCGCGGTTGCAGCGGGTGGCTTCGTCGCTGTCGGCGGCGCCTTGGTTGGCGTAGGTGTTGGCGTTGCCCCACAAGCGTTGAGCAGTGGCAGAGCAGCCAGCCCCGCGCCTAGCTTCAGGATCTCTCTCCTGCTGATTGCGCGCGTGCGCTTCATGGTACACACCTCCTCATGTGTAAGTGGGCAAGACATCCAGTCCAAACCCCCAGAGACATACGGCGAGCGCCGTGTGAACTCTCGTCTCGTTGCACCTCCTTTCCCTGGCGGCGCCTGGGTCTGCACCATCGAAGAACCGAGCTTCCCGTTCATCTCCCAGCAGACCGTCAAGGATACGTCCGCCAGCGTTCAGGGCCTTTTTCATTGTACTGTCATTCTGAGCGAGTGCTCCCCACCGAGCGAAGAATCCCAGTCGTGCCAAGCGAGATCCTTCGTCGCTGAAGGGCGCTCCTACTCAGAAGCTCCGCTGTGGGTGTAGGTCGGGCATCGTGCCCGACACCCAGGGCGGCGGGTACGATACCCGCCCTACCTGGCAGCGAGTTTCTGCTGCCCCACATGCCTCCTATGGCGTGAGGTTCTCAGGATGACAGCGAGAACGAAAAGACCCTGCACCAGCGTTGATCGTTGGCCGATACATTCCCTCAGCCCATCTAGCGTCGGCCATACTTCTCCTGGCAGGCGAAATAGGTTTCCAGATTGTCAAGGGGGATGTTGCCCGGTATACTCGTGTCGGCCCGCCAGATGAAGCCTGGACAGCGCCTGCCCATCTCCGCCGTCTGCCGCGTCGCCCGCTCGACCTCCTCGGTCGTTCCAAACGTCAGCGTGCGCTGGTCTACCCCCGCCACTAGGACGTGGGTCTGGCCGTAGCGTTCAAGGAACGAGGCAATGTCAAAGCGTCGCTCGACCTGAAATCCGGATACACCGAGGGCAATCAGGTCCTCGACCAACGGATCAAAGGCCCCGTCGCAATTGAAGATGACGCGCACACCCCGCTCCCTGAGCATGCCCCACAAACGACGGTACCATGGGAAGACGTACTGCCGGTACCAGGAAGGTCGAAAGACGAGCTGATTGGTCATCGCCAGGTCGTCATGGCAGAAAACCACCTCGGCGCCAGCGTCTGCCCAGGCCGTCAGATGGAGCAGGGATAGCTCGCCAAAGCCATCGAGGACCACCTTGAAGCGATCTGGATCGCCCGCCGCCGCCAGCAGAAAGGTCTCCCAGCCAAACAGCATCACAGGCCACATGAACAGCGTCGTGTAGAACTGGACGGTTGTGTACGCCAGGTCCCCCACCAGGCTGTGGGCCTCGCGCAACTGACGTGTGTAGTCATCTGTGAGCTCGGCCAGAGTGCGCGGATCAGACCGAGCCGGATCGAAGGCGTAGACCTCCTCGGGAGATGTGACATCAAAGACGACCTGGGTCTCACTGTCCACCAAACCCCAATAGGCGACTTTGGTCTTGCCAGGAACCTCGCCGACAGCCGCCGCCGAGGCACCGGCGCCGGCGAAGCTGGTAACGCGCATCGTGTCGCTGGCAGTATCAGCCGTCTCGCCGAGCTGCAGTGAGCTGGCCCGGGTGGGCAGTGTACCGACGCGATAGACGTCCATGTCCAGGGCCCGCATGGCTTCTATACTAGCCCGCAGCGGCTCGCGGTACGGGTCTATTCCTGTCAGCTTGCGCAGCAAGCCCGGGTGGTAGATGGTCTCGAAGCGCGGGATGCGATCGGTAGGCTCCAGAAACAGGCCGGCGCGGCCACGCTGGTAGCTCATCGTGATCTCCCACTGGCGCCGGAAGGCGCGGTCTGTGCGGGGTGCTTTGTCAATGCCAAGGCACGGAGAGACCGCTGCAGAGCATTGTCAAGGTGTCGCTCGATGCTGGCGACAGCGGCACGGACATCCCCCGATTTGATGCTGTCCACGGTATCTCGGTGCAATTCCCATGTCTCCTGCCAATCATAGTGCTCAGCGTTGCTGGCGATGAACCCGAAGATGGAGCCCACCATGGAATCGAGGGTGTTGAGCAAATGACGATTTCCGGACTGCTCCCAGATAAGGCGATGGGTCTCGACATCGGTGGCGACATAGGCGTCAACATCACCGCGGGAGATGACGTCGTGCATTTCCTGTAGTTTGGCCAGAAGGACAGCGCGGTTCTCCGGCGACGTGTTGCGGGCGGCCAGCTCAACCGCTAGCTTCTCTAGGGCGATGCGCACTTGATACAACTCACTGACGTCTCGTTCACTGAGCTCGATGACACAACGGCTGTTGGATTTCTGGACGAGGAGGCCCTCTTGTTCGAGCTGCAGCAGGGCGTCGCGGGCGGGTATGCGGCTGATGCCCAGCAAGTGGGCAATCTTGCGTTCGGTGAGCTTGGTACCTGGGGGGATACGGCCGCGAATGATCTGGCTGCGAAGCTGGTCGGCAGCTCTGTCCTTCAGGAGCACCCGCTCGATTCTGAGGAGGCCTCTGCTGGCAGCCTCGTACACGGTTGGCTCTCTGGGGTCAGACATCGGATGCCTTCATGGGCAATCGGTATATGGTATACCAATTATACCACGAAAAAGGCGCTTTGTCAAGGGGTTGCGCCAGCCCTCTCGCATCTGGTATAATCGTATAGAGAGGGCGGCATCCCGGCTATGCCGGGCCCTCATCTCTCCCCAGGAGACGCCAGCTTGAGACGACCGAGGATCGCACACGTCCTGCTGTTGTTGGCCCTGGTCCTTGCTGTCGTGGCCAGCGCTTGTGGTGCAACAGCCACCCCCACACCGCCGCCACCGCCGACAAAGACCCCCCGGCCAACCTTCACGCCGGTACCCACACGCACGCCCACGCCCAAGTCGTCGCCCACGCCCACGGTGACCAACACGCCGCTGGCCACGGCCACCAGCACTCCCAAGCCAACCAACACGCCCAGGCCGACGAACACACCGGCCCCGCCGCCGCCACCGCCGCCGTCGCCGACCCCCGCGCCGCCCACGAACACGCCGGTGCCCAAGAAGCAGTACACTGCCCTGCTCTTCGGCACCGAGCCCAACTGCGGCGTCACGGTTGTCGAAGGAACAGTGTACGGCACAGATAATCAGCCGAAGGCCGGGGTTGTCGTGTGGATGAGCGACGCGAGTGGGCAGTACAAGGAGGGCTTCACGTTCAGCCCAGACAACAGTGGGGCCACAGGCGCGGGAAAGAACCCTGGCTGGTATAGCATCGTCATCCAGTACCCAGGCATGAAGAAGGGCCGTTGGTTTGTAGTCGTGGTAGACTCGAAGGGGGCGGTCAAGGCGGGGAATCAGCAGGAGCTGTCGGAGCGCTTCTACTTCGAGACTGACGACGATGCGGGGACATGCAAGCCGGGCGGGGCCGGTCGCCAGAAGTGGCTGATTGACTTCAAGCAGAACTTCTAGTCAGCAGGCAGGAGGAGTGTATCCCAACCACAGAGGTGTCCATGCCCTGCTGGGGCACAACCGGGCATGAGAACGCGCGAGCACAGCACCATTGGCGTTGTTGGCGCCCTGGTGGTTCGCTTTCAACCTAAACACGAAGGCGCAGAAGATTGGCTTTGCATCTCCGCGGTGCATTCTCAGCCAAAGGATGTGCAGATGCGACGATTGATTGTCAATGCCGACGATATTGGGTTGTGCACGGGGACGGTGACGGGGATCCTGCATGGGCATCGGCGGGGGATCATTACCAGTACGAGCGTCATGTTCACGACGCCAGCGTCATCCCGCGCTGTTGAGGTGCTGAGGGATCACCCAAGCCTGGATGTGGGCGTGCACTTGACGTTCGTCGAGGGACGGCCTGTCCTTGCCGCCGACTGGGTGCCCAGTTTGCTCAATGGCCAGGGACGGTTTCTGACGCCTCTGGAATGGCGCACATCTGGCCGCCGCCCGGATCTCAAGGAGCTGCGGGCCGAATGGCGGGCGCAGATCGCCCTGGCCTTGGGCGCAGGACTGCGAATCAGCCACCTCGACCTGCACACCCACGTCGGCTATCTTTTGCCAGAGGTGTTCGAGCTACACGTGAATCTGGCCGCCGAGTACCGGCTGGCCATGCGCTTCCCCTTCGGCGAGGGCTGGGAAGCGATGGGCACGCGGGTGGCGGCGCAGGTGGGGCTGCCGCCGGATGCGATCATGGCGATGCTGCGCCAATACCGCGAGCTGGTGGTTGCCAGGAAGGTGCCCCATCCCGATCGCTTCGTGGATGCCTTTCCGGACATGGCCGCCTGCGATGGCGGGGCCCTGGCGCACCTGATCAGCACACTGGGCGAGGGCACCAGCGAGATCCTGACCCATCCTGCCTTCGAAGCTGGCTGCAAGCGCTATCTGGGCGACAGGGCGAAGAAGCGGGCCGCGGAGCTGGCTGCCCTGTGCGACCCGCGGGTGAAGCAGGCAATCGAGCGCGAGGGCATTGAACTGGTGAGCTTTCGCGAACTGCGGAACTGCAAAGCCCTTGACTTTCCAAACAGATTGTGATACTATTGCTCTGGAACTGAATAGCGGCTAGGGGAGCGCGGATGCGCTGAGAGTGGGCCGATCGTCGGCTCAGACCCTCTGAACCTGATCTGGGTAATGCCAGCGAAGGGAAGCAAGAGAGCTCAACACGACCGTCAGCCCCCTGGGCTGGCGGTCTTTTTGTGGGCCGGGATGTGGGGATGTGATCGGTGTTCTTCCCATCCTCCCTTCCCGAGGATAGTGGGGAGGTGCGTGATGCCAAGGATTAGGATCCAAGCGCCCCCAGAATGGGGCATCGAGCCAGTGCCGAAGGAACATCGGTTGCTGGGCTTCTTCGACTACACGGTTCTCTGGGGTGATCTGGGCGTCGGTCTGCTTGTCCTGGTCGCTGGTGCCCTTCTCGTTCCCGGTCTAAGTCTAGGACAGGCGTTGGTAGCCATTATCGTGGGCACACTCATTGGCAATCTGCTCCTGGCCTTGACCGGCGTAGTTGGCAGCACCCATGGCATTCCCACCATGGTCAGCCTGCGGCCCGTGCTGGGGCTGCGGGGTTCCTATCTGCCCAGCCTTCTGAATGTCATCCAACTGGTGGGGTGGGGAGCCTTCGAGATCATCATCATGGCCCAGGTGGCCAATACCATCAGCGAGAAGGCCTTGGGCGTCTCCGCCTACCTGTTGTGGGCAGCCATCTTTGCCGTGGTGTGCACACTGTTGGCCGTGGGCGGGCCGCTGGTCGTCGTGCGCCAGTGGCTGGAGAAGTTCGCCGTCTGGCTGGTTCTCGCTACCTCTGTCATCCTCACCGTCTATCTCTTCGCTACCTATGACGTTCCAGGACTGCTCTCCAAGCCGGGCAATGGCCAGCTCAGTTTCTGGCTGGGCGTTGACCTGGTGGTGGCCATGCCCGCGTCCTGGTTGCCTCTGGTCTCCGACTATAACCGCTTTGCCCGCCATGTCGGACGGGCATTCTGGGGCACGTACCTGGGCTATTTCGTGTCCAACGTGTGGTTCTATGGCTTGGGCGCCCTCATGATCCTGGCCCTTGGGGCCCAAGACCTGATTGCAGCCCTGGCCGCCTTGGCCGCTGGCATCACGCTGCTGGGACTGCCCATCGGCTGGCTAGGGGTGCTCGTCATCCTAACGGACGAAACGGACAACGCCTTCGCCGACATCTACTCCGCGGCTGTGTCGGGTCAGAATATGGTCCCTCGTGCCAGCCAGCGCGGCCTGGCTATTGGCGTGGGGGCCGCCTGCTTCGTCCTGGCAGCTATCGTTCCCCTTGCACGGTACGAGAGTTTCCTCTTCCTGCTGGGCTCGTTCTTTGTGCCGCTGTTTGGTGTCCTGGCTGCCGATTTCTTCCTGCTACGGCAGCGCCAGTATGATGTGGATCAGATATATAGGCCGGGCGGCGCCTACTGGTATCGCGGCGGCTTCAACTGGTGGGCAATCGTGGCGTGGCTCTTGGGCGCGCTGACCTATCAGTTGATTGCTCCGTCGCTAGGGCTGCCCGGTGTGCTCAAGGCTTGGCACGACTTTGTTGTCCAAGCGATGCCCTGGCTGGGAGCCTCTATCCCTAGCTTCGTCCTGTCGCTGGTGCTCTACTATGTATTCGCCCGTGTGGGCGCAGTGGAGGCGGCGCGGCGAGCCGTTTCTCCGAGCAGATGAGTGTTGTGAGAGGCATGGGGTGACCGAGAACAAGCTGGCTGAGGCCCTGGCCCACGTCCTTGCCCGCGTGCGCGCTAGCCGACCGCTCATTCACCACCTGACCAATTGGGTGGTGATGAACGACACGGCAAACGCCACCCTGGCCATGGGTGCCCTGCCGGTCATGGCCCAGGCGCCAGAAGAGGTAGTTGAGATCACGGCCGGTGCGCAGGCGCTGCTTGTCAATCTGGGCACACTTACCACGGAACGTATAGAGGCTATCTTCCTGGCCGGGCGAGCGGCCAACGCAAGAATGATCCCTGTCATCCTCGATCCTGTGGGGGCCGGAGCAGCGAGGTGGCGCACCGAGAATGCACGGCGCATGCTGGCTGAGCTGAAGGTTGGTATCGTGCGCTGCAATGGCGCCGAGGCGGCGGCCCTGCTGGAGGAGTCGGCAGCCCTCCGCGGCGTGGAAGACGTAGGCGAGACCGACACGCAGCAACGGGTGGGCCTCGCTCAACGCCTGGCGCGACACTATCACGTGGTCGCCGCTGTCACAGGCGCCCGTGACATCATTAGCGATGGCACGCTGACCCTGGCCGTGGACAACGGCCATCCACTACTGAAGACGATCACGGGGAGTGGATGCATGGCCACGACACTGGTCGCCTGCTGCGCAGCGGTGGAGCGGGACCGTATGCTGGCTGCCGCTACCGGCCTGGCCGTCATGGGTCTGGCTGGCGAACGGGCAGCCCACACGGCCCACGGGCCAGGCTCATTCAGGGTGGCTCTGCTAGATCATATCTATTGCCTAACTCCAGAGGACTTGAGGAGAGGAGCGAAAGTGTGGACGATGGAGTCGGGATCGGCGGATGAGCAGACCATCTCACCGCCCTAGGCCCGGCCCAATATCGCGGAGGTATGATATGGGAGCAAGTCAGACACGAACGCGATCCGTGCCGGTCACACGGCGGGTAGCGCTGGCAGTGGCCTTCATCGCTCTCGGCGTCGCTTTGGGAGCTTTCAGCTTCCCCATTGGGCCCGCGAGAGTGGCACCATTTCAGCACATGATCAATGTCCTCATTGGCGTCATGCTGGGACCGCTGGATGCCACCCTCGTGGCCTTTGCCATTGCCTTGGTGCGCAATGCCATGGGCACAGGCACTGTGTTGGCCTTTCCCGGGAGTATCTTCGGGGCATTACTGGTGGGGTTGGCCTACTGGTACGTGTGGCGTAGCGATCACGCGGCCTGGGTCGAGATCATCGGCACGACCGTCATTGGTGCCACGGTCGGGTACATGATGCTGGCAGGTGTGAGCCAGCCGGCATCGGCTCTCGGTTTCATCACGGTGCGCCCCTTGCGCTCTTTCGCCTTCGACATCTTCGGGTTGACGCTAAGCTTGCCACCCGGCTTGTGGGCGTTGTGGGCAGCCTTTGCGGTGAGTGACATACCGGGCTGTATCCTTGGTTTCCTTGTCCTAAAGTCGTTGCGGCGGGCGGGATTGGTGGCGGTGTAGGGGTGATGGCTTCCGGAGTCGAGATGTAGGAATGGATGCAGACATCGTTGTGCAGGTACGTGTGCAGAGCTATACCTACCCTGGTGTGACGGCACCATCTCTGACGGATGTGAATCTGGACATCCGGCGGGGAGAGTATGTCCTCGTGGTGGGGCCAACCGGCGGCGGCAAGTCCACACTCTGCCGCTGTCTGACAGGGCTTATCCCCCACTTCTACGGTGGTGAGCTGGAAGGGCGCGTCGTCGTGGTGGGGCAGGACATGGCCACCGTTCTGCCCCACGACATGGTGCCACGCCTGGCGATGGTCTTTCAGAACCCCCAGGATCAACTGCTGGCTATGCGGGTTGAGGACGACGTTGCGTTTGGTCCCCAGCAGCTCGGCCTGCCCCGGGCCGAGATCCGCCGCCGGGTGTGGGAATCGCTTGCTGCCGTTGGGGCAGAAGACATACGGCTGCGCACAGTCTACGACCTGTCGGCGGGCCAACAGCAGCGGGTTGCTCTGGCGGGCGCTCTTGCTCTGCGGCCAGAGATTCTCATCCTGGACGAGCCTACCTCGCAGATTGACCCGGCCACCGCGAGCGCCTTTCTGGAGACCGTGGCACACTTGAATCGGGAGCAAGGCATGACGGTGGTTGTGGTCGAACATCGGCTCGGCCACGTGCTGGCTGATGCCCATCGTCTGGTGATAGTAGCGGATGGACGGGTGGCCTGGGATGGCCCGCCACGCATGGCGCTGGCGAACGGAATGTTCGATAGCTTTGGTCTGGCCTGGCCACCGGTGGTGCGTCTCGCCGCGAGCATCAGACAGGCCGGTGTTGTCATAGATCCGCCGCCTGTCACAGTCGCCGAAGCGGCGGAGCAAATCGGCTGTCTGCTGGGGGGCCGCTGATGTTACAGGCCGAGAACCTCAGCTTCGTGTATCCGGACGGACGTGTCGCTCTCGATGGCGTTGATCTGACCATCGCCTCAGGAGAGGCGGTGGCCATCATGGGGGGCAACGGTGCCGGCAAGACAACATTGGTCAAGCATTTCAATGGTCTGCTGCAGCCGACGAAAGGGCGCGTCCTGGTCAACGGCCTTGATACGCGCCAGCGCCAGGCAGGTGATCTCGCGCACACGGTGGGACTGGTCTTTCAGAACCCGTATCAGCAGCTCTTTGCCCAGACCGTGATCGAGGAAATCGCCCTTGGACTGGCGGCGAACCATAGGGCCCCCGCAAGTACGCGGCGTGATGTCGCATCCCTGCCTGTCAGCCTGCGTGTGGCCTCCATGATACAGGCATGTCATCTCGATGGGTTGGAGAACCGCCATCCGTTGTCGTTGAGCGAGGGACAGAAGAAGCGGCTCGCGCTGGCGGCTGTGTTGGCGATGGAGCCGGAGGTGCTGATTCTCGACGAGCCAACACTGGGACAGGACGGTCGGGAGAAGGCGGCGCTCCGTGAGATTCTGGTCGGAGTGCAGGCGCGGGGCGGTACTGTGGTCCTGGTCACCCACGACATTGACTTTGCGTGCGCCTGTTGTCAGAGGGTTGTGATCATGGATCGCGGTCGCGTCCTGGCTGATGGGCCGGCTGAGGAGATCAGCCGCCACACAGACGTGCTGCGCCAGGCGGGCCTGGTACCCCCACAGTTGGTGGAGCTGGCAGAGATGCTGCGTCCGTGGGGCCTAGATGCCGTTGGCACCTCCTGCGAGCGACTGGCCGAGGAGATTGTGGGCGCGCTGACGGATACGGCGAGGGAGCAGCCCTCACCCCTGCCCACTCCCTCAAGGGAGAGGGAGCAGGCCTCACCCCGGCCCTCTCCCTAAAGGGAGAGGGGGGAATCCTCACCCCAGCCGTCTCGCCCCGGCGTGACGGAGAATGGCCCGACTAGCCAGATGGACCCTCGGGGCAAGGTCGTTGCTACCGTGCTTCTCTTCGCCGCAGTGAGCGTGGCGAATCATGCTGTGCCCGTCGCCCTCATCGCCGTCTTCCTGCTGGCGGCGATAATTGTCCATCGTGCTATCGAGCGGTATCTGGGCATCGCTGGTATGCTACTGCCGGTCGTGTCGCTGGTGGCTGGCATGGACATCATCTACTTCGGGCCAGCGCATGGCCTGCTGGTTGGCTTTCGTTTCCTGCTGACTGTGTCTCTGTTTGCTGTCTTCTTCCTAACCACGTCGCTGGATGACCTCTCGGCGGCTCTGATGTCTTGGCGGCTGCCATATCCCCTAGTCTTCGCGCTGGTGACGGGGGCCAGATTTGCACCGACCGTAGCCCTGGAGGCACGAGAGATAGTGGATGCCTACCAAGCACGGGGACTAGAAGGCGGGCGTGGCCCCCTGGCCTGGCTACGCCGCTACCAGCGCCTTCTTGTGCCCCTGGTGGCTGCAAGTATCCGCCGCTCCCTACGCCTGGGCGAGGCCATGGAGATGCGGGGGTTCGGCAAGACTAATCGGCCAACGATCCTGAGGGAGCTGCAGTGGGGTTGGGGTGATACCATTCTGCTTGCGGCCGGAGCGGCGCTGCTCGCCATCAGCCTTGCAGTACGGGCGTAGCGGGAACAATCAAGGAGGACGTGCAGACAATGATCAGACCTTCACTACCACGCGCGTTGACCATTGCCGGTTCTGATTCTGGAGGCGGGGCGGGAATCCAGGCTGATCTGAAAGCTTTTGCCGCCCTGGGTGTCCACGGTATGAGCGCACTAACCGCCATCACCGCCCAGAACACGACAGGCGTTACGGCGGTGCACGCTATTCCGCCTGACATCGTTGCCGCCCAGATCGAGGCGGTTGCCAGCGACATCGGCGTGGATGCAGCCAAGACGGGCATGCTGTTTAGCAGCGAGATCATCGCTGTGGTCGCTGCCCAGGCAAAGCGCTGGAGGTTTCCCCTGGTAGTGGACCCGGTGATGATCGCCAAGAGCGGTGCTCCCCTGCTCCAGCCCGAAGCTAAAGACGCCCTGATCAGACTGTTGTTGCCTCTGGCCACCGTGGTCACGCCGAATGCCCACGAAGCAGCCGCCATCACGGGCAGGCCTGTGAGAACACTTGCGGACGCTGAGGAGGCGGCCAAGGCCATCGTGGACTTGGGACCTCAGTCCGTGGTGGTCAAGGGAGGTCATCTGACCGGGGACATGGCCGTAGATGTCTTCCTGTGTGACGGCCGGTTCCACCACTTCAAGGAAGAACGCATTTCTACCATGACCGATCACGGCACGGGCTGCGTCTTTGCCGCCAGTATCGCCGCCGGTCTCGCCCGTGGCGATGCCCTGCTTCAGGCGGTGCGCCAGGCCAAGGAGATCGTGACCATGTCCGTGCGCTTTGGTCTGCCGGTGGGCAAGGGTCACGGCCCGGTCAATCCCCTGGCCGGTCTCTACCGGCAGGCAGAGAAGACCGCCATCGTGGACAACGTGGCGGCTGCTGTGCGCTTTCTAGAGGAACACCCGGTCGTGGCGCGACTGTGCCCCGAGTCTCAGATCAACATCGCCATGGGCCTGCCCCAGCCCCAAAGCCCAGCCGAAGTGTGCGGCGTGCCGGGTCGCCTGAGTTGCGCTGGCGGGCGGCTGCGGGCGACGGCCGGGCCTGCCTTCGGCGCGTCGCACCACATCGCCCGCGCCATCATCGCGGCCGGCCGCGCCGATCCTCAGATCCGGGCGGCCATGAACATCACCGTGAACGACGCTATCCTCCAAGCGTGCCAGCGTCTGGGGCTGGTTGTCTCTTCGTACGATCGGCGGGAGGAGCCGCCGGAGATCAAGGAGAAAGAAGGCGGGAGTACACTTTGGGGAGCGGAGACGGCCATCAAGAAAGCCGGCCGCGTGCCCGACGTCTTCTACCACCTGGGCGACTGGGGTAAGGAGCCGATGATGGTTATCCTCGGCCCGACAGCCATGGACGTGGCGAAGCGAGCCCTGGCGATCGCAGAGGCGTTCTAAGCCGGCCCGGTTGCACACGGCAGACCTCAGCCAGTGCCTCGGCCTGCCGGGCCTAGTAACCGCGGAGGACTGGCCGATCGCGATGGGCTAATGATCAAGCCTCCCGTAAGTCCCACCCTGCGGGAGGTTTCTGGAACACAAGACCTCCCGAAGGTTCTTGACCGGCGGGAGGTTTGTCATCCTCACCAGTCTGGCGGCGCAGCGACCCAGTTGGGGCAGATGCGCGCCCGGATCATCAGGTAGCCGTAGTCGGTCGGACTCTGCCACCAATCCCAGTGGTCGAACCAGGTCTGGCCGTTGCTGAAAAACGACTTGCCGCGCGAGATGTTGGTGAAGTCGTCCATCAGGATGGATGGCACCGTGCCTGAGATGCCTGCGGTATAGCGTATGGCCGCCATGAACGAGCGTGGCGTGTCGAGCACAATGTTCATCTCGGATACGTCCAGGCGCGCCCAGGTGGGATAGAAAGTCGTGACCGTGCGAGGTGCGGTGACGCCGATCAGGTTGGTCGGCGCTCCACCCACGATGTCCCAGATCTCGACCTGTACCTCGGCGGAGTAGTCGGCCTCGTCAAAGCGATAGATCTGCGCCTCAATGGCACGCAGCAGCACGGGGAAGTGATACTCGTACGGTCTGAGCACGCTGCCAGCCGCAAGCGGTGGGCGCCACCACTTGACATACCAACTGGCGTTGCCGTTGTCGTTCTTAACCGTGACCTCACTGCACGAGACGACTGTGGCGGTGGCGGTCACTGGCGTCGCGGTGCGCGTGGGGGTGTGGGTATTCGTAGGCGCAGCCAGCGTCGGCGTGGCGGTGTGCGTCCTCGTCGGTGTCGCGGTCGCGCCCCCTGTCGCCGTGTTCGTGGGCGTGCGCGTGGTTGTGGGAGAGACGGCGGATGTCGCTCTGGGTGTCATGGTCGGTGATTGAGTCGGGGTCGGCTCTTCCGTCGGTATTTCGCCTGGTGTCGTTTCACCGAGGTCAGATAGAATCAAGGGCAGGAAGATGCGGTACGGACTGACGCGGAACTGGGCGGCACCGAAGGTGGTCTGCTCGTTGTGACTGGCAAGGGCGCTGAAGGTGTATTGTCCTTCGGGGCCTGTGGGCAGGGGACCTTGCAGCGTTAGCGTATTCGCCCCGGGATTGAGAAGACGCGGGCCGCTCTGCACTAGGCCGGCCACGGCCTGCCCACGGGAGTCGCGCACGAACAGGCTGACCGTGGCGGTGACGGCGGTGGCCGACGTGTTCGAGATCACAGCCTGGAGCTTGATGATGGCGCCAGGAGGAAGAACCACGGCCGGACTGTCCGTCTCGTCGAAGGCCTCGGCTGAGGCGATCTCGATCGGCGAACAACCGACGGGGGGCAGTCCCACGTGCAGATCGGTGACGGGCGGAGGCACTGTGACCGTGCGGCTCTGCGTGTCACGGTAGCACTGGCGTCCGACCCTCACGTAGTAGTCTCCGGCTGGCGTCATCCAGCCGTAGCGCCCGTCTTCATCGGAAAACTGGGGATTGTACTGGCCGTAGTCCGTGGCGTTCCAGATCACATCGCCGGCCACGGGGTCGCGATAGTAGAGGGTGACGACGGCCCCCTGCAGGTGATCGAGCGTGCTGGCGTTGTAGATGTAGCCGCTGGGGTCGTCGCAGATCTCTTGGTGGGTGGCGACGCCATCGGTGAGGACGGTGCCGTCGGCCCAGGTCACGACCTTGCGAATCCTGAATATCTGCGGGATGCCGCCCTGATAGATGCCGCGGCTTTGGGCAACCCCGGAATAGATGCCTCCGCCTGGGACGTCGCCCACCCGATTCATGGCGCCAATGACTCTCCCCCGGTCGTCCATGTAGATGACGCTGACCGGCGCATCGCCGATGATCTCCGCACTCGAGCTAATGTCCGCCGCCGCAGAGCCGCAGGTCACAATCGTCGGTTCGCTGCCAAACCCCACACCGCTCCAGGTACGGCCGCCCCAACTGACCCGCTGCGGCCCCAGGCGGCGAGGTATGGATGTAGCAGTCGCGGTCGCCGTGGCCACTGGCGTTACTGTCCTGGTGGAGGTCGGCCCAGTGGGGGTTCTAGTGACGGTGTGGGTCGGTCCGGTGGGTGTGGCCGTGCGGGTGGGTGTTGGGCCAATGGCGGTCGGCGTTCTGGTGGGCGTCGGGCCTGTGGGCGTGGCCGTGCGGGTGGCTGTGGGGCCGACGGACGTGGAGGTGGGCGTGCGTGTGATGGTCGGAGTGAACGTGCGCGTGGGAGTGGACGTGCGGGTGGCTGTCCGCGTGAAGGTGCGTGTGGCGGTGCGTGTCCTGGTCGCTGTTCCCGTGGGGGTGCGCGTCCTGGTCGGGGTGACCGTAGGCGTGGGCGTGGCGCAGGCGGGGATGAGGATCGTCTTGCTGGCCGTCAGCGATGGGGCGTTGGCGAAGGTGGCGGTGGCAGAGACCGTCTTGTTGACGGCTGCCGGCACATCGCTGGCTACAAGCGACCAGGTGGCAAAGCGCGTGTCGTTGGGAGCGAGATCGTGGAAGACCTTGGTGGCGACTTCTCCGGGCGCCAGGGAGATGCCTGCTGGCAGATTGATCGTGGTCTGCGCCCCGGTCCAGATCGTGGTGGACTGGTTGACTACCCAGTGCGTCATATGGAACGCGAACTGGCCGCAGGTCAGGGCGGCAGGGCCGTCCATCCAGGACTGACCCCCGCCTTCACCGGCCAGACCATAGAAGGTGGTCACGGCGCGTTGTTGGCCAACGTTCAGATTGATGGGATTCCAGTACATGGCCACCGCGCTGTCGCTGGTGAAGCTGGCGTTCGGGTCAATTGTGTAGTTCCAAGGAGTACCTCTGAGGCCGCCTCACCTGCCAATGACGAAGCGGTCCGGCGTGGTCGCCCCCGAACCGATCAGGATACCCTGGCCCTTCAGCCGCGTGGGATCGAAGGTGGGCGACTCGAAGGCTCGCCAGTAGCCTGGCATGTTGCTGGCTCCAAACTCCCACTCCTTGGTGAGGTTACCAGCCCCTGGCACGAAGTACGGTGCGCCATCGTTGTCGCCGATCTTCACGTCCAGCATCACGCGTATGCCGATGGCCTGCGCCTGGCCAGAGTTGTTGATCACCGTGTACTGAATGCGGGTGGTGTCGGCGCGGCCGGTGAATGGATTGGTGACCAGGGACAGCCGTTGCTCTACGCGTATCCCCTGGATCGTCCAGACCGTGAGGACGACATCGCCGACAACAGTCGCTGGGGACGATGGTGCATAGGCGGTGAGCTTGTGATCGGTCGTGGTCGAACCTGCGACTGCCCGGATGGTGGTGAAGGATGACCACGGATTGCTGGCCCCATTGGCTGCGAAGCCGTAGAGGAGCCGCTTGTTGTCGTCGGCACCCGTCGCCGGATCGCCCCCCGTGGTGCCGATGACGAAGGTGCCAGCGTCGGTGCCCGTCCCAGACAGAGTATCGGTCCGCAAGAAGCCGTTCTGCACCGAGGTGACGGCGGCGAGAGACGCGGAACCCCGTGCCGGGTCGCCGGTGGAAGCAGGCGCGGCGGACAGGAGCAACCGCGAGAAAACGATCGCGCCAGGACCTATTGCGGTCGCGATTGCTACCAGGGCGGTTATGCAGCCAACGAGAACAATACGATATGAGGCGGTGGCTGTGCGTCTGTGCTTGCCTGTGCTGTCCATCGTGCCCTCCCTGTGTACTCGAGCCTGAGCCGAGCGATCAGTGCGTGGCGGCGACGCGGCTACGAGGGTGGCACGAGAGCGAGGCACAGCAAGCAAGGGAGCGTGGGAAAGAGAGAGGCCGGTACTCTTCTGTTGCCATTATAGTGCATGGTCTCGCCACTGTCAACGGGATTGACGCGCGGGCAGATATACCCTCACCCTGACCCTCTCCCTGTGGAGGGAGAGGGGACAGTGGGCGCCCTCGCCGCATCGGGGAGAGGGAGGGGTGAGGGGCACTGCCACGACCAGACGCGTGTCCATCTATGCCGGTCACAGCCGCGGTCCGGCCCAGTTGGCGCAGACATGGGCGCGAACCATCAGGGAGCCTACGACGGAGGGACTGGTCCGCCACTGGGACTGGCCGCGCCTAGGATAATGGTGCAGGCTGGTATCGAGGGCCGCGAGCTTACGCGGGCGGCAAGACCCACAGCGGCTGGAACTCGCCAGCCCTGGCAAGCAGGGCTGCCTGTTCAGCCACCGTCATGGGGACGAAGCGGTCAGCAGCGGCGAAGGTAGCCGGCCACAGGCGCGTGTCGGCGGCGCTGGTGGCGCCGGTGATGGGCTGGGAGAGTGCGTAGCGGATGGCCAGCTCGATGAGGGCCGGATCGTCAAAAGGCTCGTACCAGGGGAGGTAGCGTCGCTCCCTGTCTCCCCAGGGAGCCTTGCAGATGGCCTTGATGACCATCACCCCCACATCCCGGGAGAGGGCCAAGGCTAGTAGCTCCTCCACGCTCTCCCGGTACTGGGGGATGCTCATCTGCACGAAGTTGAGGGGGAACATGATGGTATCGAAGTCGAATCGTTTGAGGGCCTCGATCTGGATGCGAGGGGCGTCGAAGCCGTGGCTGGTGATGCCCAGCCAACGCACCAGACCCTGCTGCCGCGCCTCCACGAAGGCTTCAATGGCCCCGCCTGGCCCCAAGGCGGCGTCAAGCTCGGCCATGCTCGTCACCGCGTGAAGCTGGTAGAGGTCGAGGTCACTTACCCCCATCCGCTCTAGCGAGCGGTGGAGTTCGGCGTGGGCGCCATCACGCGTGCGGTCGCCAGTCTTGCAGGCCAGGAAGACGTCGTGGCGGATTCCCGCAGGGTGAGGCGCTGAAGAGCGCCGACGCGTCAGCCAGGGGGCGATGCGCAGCTCGGCGTCGCCATAGGTGGGGGCGATGTCTATGTGGTTCACACCGTGGGCCAGGGCCAACTCCATGCCCCGGTCGGCCTCCGCCTGGTCACACTTGCCGAAGGCTGCTGTGCCCATGATGATGACGCTGCTCATGTGCCCGGTGCGCCCCAGGCGTCGTTTGTGCATCGGCGTCTCCAATCCACTGCCACGCGGTAGGGGCGGAGCATTGGGCGGCGGAGTCGCTCTACTGGGGTCATGCCCTTGTTCGCCGCCCAATGCTCTGCCCGTACGCGCCTATACCCAGGCACTCAGAACGAGATAGGCAGAATAGGTGTAGACGACACCGCCCCATTGCCAGGCAAAGGTGTGGCGCGTCACCGAGCGGAAGCCAGCCCCATTGGGGGCGGGAAAGGCGAAGTAGGGGAAGCTGAGGGAGCTACAGCCATAGCACTGGTCAGGAGGGAACAGGTTGCCCCACCACGGCGTGCAGCCCATGTTCATGCGACACAGATAGGCGTCTTGGTACAGGTGGTAGATGGTCTTGGCGTTGCCCAGGGCATCGGTGACGGTGGTCTCAGCCCAGTTCCAGCCCCAGTTGCCTTTGCGCAAGAGGTAATTGGTGTAGGTGAAGTTGGTCTGCCAGGCGTCCGGTGAGTGCTTGCCGCTCTTCTGCGCCTTGATGGTGCCGAACAGAGGTGCAGCCTGGCTGCCGGCCTTACCTGGGGTTATCTCGCGGGCGTTGAGGTACACCCCGTCGGAGGCGCTGCCTGGAAGAACGGCGGTCTCCTCATCGGCCAGTGCAGGAGCCGCTGCCGCCGCGATGAGCAGCATGGTTATCGCCAGAGTCACCAAGGTGCGTTTCATCTGAGCCCTCCTTGTGCAAGAACGATGTTCGTGCGCAAAGCAGCAACGGGAAACCCACCGTCACTATACCACCCGCTGGAAGGCATGTCAAGCACTACATTGACACCCAGCGGTCGCCGTGCTACAATCGCCACGTTCTCACCACGATACGTTTCTCAGGAGAATCCGCCTATGGGCCTGTCATTGCGCCAGCGCCTGGTCTTCCTGTTGGTCCTCGTTGCTGTGCTCGCGTGCCTGTCTCTCGCCTGCGAAGGCAACCCGCCGACGCCCACAGCGCCATCCTCGTCCGTCGGTACGCCCACGCAGCCCGCTTCACCCCCCCAGCCGCCCTCGCCTGTGCGCACGCCGACGCCCTGCGGTTGAGGTTGATCTTTCACGGAGGTCCTCCGTGCCGCGTTGCCTCTTGCTGATGCTCGTTCGATTACGTCGGCGAAAAAAAAGAGCCCTCTCGGAAGTGCAATACGCCGAGAGGGCTTCGCTTTGCTGTGCTGACTTCTGGAGATTGCTACGCTCCGATGAGCATTCTGCTCGACAAGCGTACCAGCTCCACAAACGGCTGTGGATACAGGCCGATAACGAAGATCATGATCAGCGACACGGCTACGGCCAGGCGGAGGGCGGCGCTGTGGGCGATGGCAGGCGCGGCGTCGCCACCCCGCTCGAAGAACATCAGGCGCACGACGTTGAAGTAGTAGTAGACGGAGATCACGCTATTGACGACGCCCGCCAGGGCCAGCCAGAGATAGCGGTTCTCAATGGCCGCGGCAAAGACAAAGAACTTCCCGATGAAGCCGGCGGTGGAAGGGAAGCCGATCAGGGAGAGCATGAAGGCCACCAGGCCGAAGGCGAGGGCTGGCGCCCGGCGGGCCAGGCCGGCATAGTCGGCAATGGCCGTGCCGCCCGTTGAGCGCTCCATGACGATGATAATGGCAAACGCGCCCAGGTTGGTGAAGATGTAGCCGAGGATGTAGATCAAGACTGCGGCGAGACCCTCGCGTTGCGCCCCGATGGCCGCCAGCCCAATGAGGATGTAGCCCATGTTGGCGATGGACGAGTAGGCAAACAGCCGCTTCATGTCTTTCTGCACCAGAGCTACCAGATTGCCCAGCGTCATGGTCAGGAGGGATAGCACGGCCATGGCCGTCGTCCAGTTCACTGCCGTTGGCTGGAAGACGGTGAGCATCAGGCGGCCCAGGATGGCGAAACCCGCCGCCTTCGATGCCACGGACATGAAGGCGGTGACAGGCGTGGGCGCGCCCTCGTAGGCATCAGGCACCCACTGGTGGAAGGGCACGGCGGCGATCTTGAAGCCCAAACCAGCGAGGATAAAGATCAGAGCAGCGCTGCCCGCCCAGCGCACATTATCCTGGGAGATGGCAGCCAGCCCATCAGCGATGCCCCTCAGGTCGAGGCGGCCTGTCAGGCCGAAGAGGAAGGAGAGGCCGTAGAGCAGGCTGGCGGCTGAGATCACACTGAACAGGAAGAACTTGATGGCGGCCTCACTCGACTTCTGGTTGTCCAGGAGATAGCAGACGAGCACTGCCGTGCCCAGGCTTAGGAACTCCAGGCTGAGGAAGATCATGACCAGATTGGTGGACGAGGCGATGAGGGAGATGGCCAGGGCGGCAAACAAGAGCAGGGCGTAGAACTCGCCCGCGTTACGGTGGGTCTTGAAGTAGTCAACCGAGGTGAGAATCACCAGGCCCACCGCCAGGCACACGGCGATGACAAAGAAGCGGGCAAAGCCATCGGCTGCAATCATGCCGCCGAAGAGGTCGAGCTCCTCGCTGGGCATCAGGAAGAGGGCTGCCAGCAGGGCGAGGGCAAGACCGGTCAGCGCCAGGTAAGGCAGCCAGCGGAGTTGCCCTGGCTCGACCTGGAGCCTGCCGCTGCCGCGCCCGACCCGACGCAGGCGCGTAGCCGCCACATCTGCCAATAGCACAACCAATGCGAACACAAGGAGTATCAACTCTGGCGACGTCGCCTGAAGTGTCTCTAGCAAAGCTGGCCTCCAGGAAGGTTTCAAGGTATCAGGGTGTCAAGGCGTCAGAGCGTCAAAGCGTCAGGGCGTCAAGGCGTCAAGGCGTCAGGAGCGTCAAGAGCGTCAGGGCGTCAGGGCGTCAAGGCGTCAGGGCGTCAAGGCGTCATGCGCTGCTCACCATCTGACTACGGACTACCGACTACTGACTACGGGCTAGGAACTACGGGCTACGGACTACCGACTACGGACTCCTGTGCTATCCCCCCAGTCCCAGGAATCGCACCGTATTGCCGATCAGGTCAAGTATCGGGCCTGGGTAGATGCCGACGATGACCATGAGGGCCACCAAAGGCGCCAGGCTGATGATCTCGCGCGTGTCCATGTCCGTTAGGTGCTCATAGGAGACCTTCTCGGGGCCCATGAGGATGCGCTGCAATGTCCACAGGAGAAAGGCCGCCGTCACAACGACACCGCTGAGAGACAACGCGGTGATCAGAGGGAAAGCAGGGAAGGCGCCCCGGAAGACCGAGAACTCGCTGACAAACCCGGCCAGTCCCGGCAAGCCCAGGGAGGCCAGACAGGCGGTCATCAGGACCGCGCCGTACACTGGGACCCTGGCGCCCAGGCCGCCGTAGCGGTCGAGGTCGCGGTTGTGGGTGCGCTCGTAGATCACGCCCACCAGCAAGAACAAAGCCCCCGTGATGACGCCATGGTTGAACATCTGGAGAACGGCGCCATTGAGGGCAATGGACTCGTCGGTGGCGTTGGCGGCTGTCGTCGCAGCCCCGACGGCGAAGCCCAACATGACGTATCCCATGTGATTCACAGACGAGTAGGCGATGAGCTTCTTGAAGTCCTTCTGGGCCATGGCTACCAGCGCGCCATAGACGATGCTGATCAGGGCGAAGATGGCAACGTAGAAGGCCAGATCACGGGCCGCGTCGGGGAAAGTGGGTAGGAGCACGCGGAACATGCCATAGCCGCCGAGCTTGAGCAGGATGCCCGCAAGGATGACGGAGCCAGCCGTGGGCGCTTCCACGTGGGCATCGGGCAGCCAGGTATGGAACGGAAAGAGGGGCACCTTGATGGCGAAGGCGATGAAGAAGCCCAGGAAGGCCAGCGTTTGAGCAAACATGTCTGTGCCAAAGGGCTTCATGGCCGCCAACTGCAAGATGTCAAAGGTTTTGGCGCCCGTGTTGAAGTAGATAGCCAGAATAGCCAGGAGCATGAGGACACTGCCCGCCAGCGTGTACAGGAAGAACTTGATGGCTGCGTACTCGCGCCGCGGCCCTCCCCACACACCGATCAGGAAATACATGGGCACCAGGCTCACTTCCCAAAAGACGTAGAACAGGAAGTAGTCTAGGGCGACGAAGACGCCGATCATCCCCACCTCGAGCAGGAGGAAGAGGGCAAAGTACTCCTTGGGCCGCTCGTTGATAATGAAGGAGTAGAGGACCGAGAGCGTGGTGAGCAAGGCCGTCAGGAAGACCAGGGGTATGCTCAACCCATCCACGCCCATGTGGTAGGTCACGCCCAGGGCTGGAATCCAGTCGTAGGCTTCGGTGAAGGCCATGTCTCCCGCTTTGGCGGGGGCGTAGGTCCACCAGACGATGGCAGACAAGGCCAGCGGGATCAGGCTCACGATGAGAGCCGTCCACTTGATGGCCTTGACCTTCTCTCTGGGAATGAGCGCGATCAGGATTGCCCCGGCCAGGGGGACGAAGGTGATGAGCGTGAGATAAGGGACATTCATTCAGTTGTGCCTCCTGGAAGAATCCTATCTGTAAAGGTATGCCAATGCCATCATGATAACACCGATCAGCACCAGCAGGATGTAGTTCTGGATCTGGCCCGTTTGCAGGTAGCGCAGCAGGCCGCCGACCTGGCGGGTGATCCAGCCGATGGCGTTGACGAGTCCGTCTACGATGTAGACATCAATCCAGCGGCTGATGGCGGAGAAGACAACGGTGAGCTTGCCCGCGGCGTTCACCAAGCCGTCCACCACATAGACGTCGAACAGGCGGCAAAGTTCAGACAACAGCAGGGTGCCCCGCACCACCGTCGCGTTGTAGATGTCGTCGAAGTACAGCTTGTGCTCAAGGGCGGTGTACAGCGCCCCTAGCCGCCGCAGGGGTTCATCGGCGGGGGTCTTGACATAATTGCGATAGTAGAGCCGATAGGCAACGAAGATGCCCAGCAATGCCACCACGGTGGACAGAGCCATCAGGCTCACTTCAAGCAGCATATCGGGATGCTCGGCAGCGTGTTCTGCGCCCAGCGAGCCGCCCAGGAAGACCTCGAACTGGTTGCCCAGGAAGGGAATGCCGACCCAGCCGATAATCAGAGAGAAGACGGCCAGCACGATGAGGGGCCAGGTCATCACGCGGGGGCTTTCGTGTGCATGGACATGGTGATCGCGCATCTCGCCGAAGAAAGAGATGAACACCATGCGGAACATGTAGAAGGCGGTCAGGAAGGCACCGGCGAGGCCGATGACAAAGATGGGCAGGTTGTGCTCAAAAGCCTTGGCGAGAATCTGGTCCTTGCTCCAGAAGCCTGCGAAGGGGAAGATGCCGGCCAGGGCCAGCGTGCCGAAGAGGAACGTCCAGAACGTGGTAGGCATGTGCTTTTTCAGGCCGCCGGCCTTGAATATGTCCAAGTCGCCGTGTTGGCCGGTGCCGTGCATCATGGAGCCGGCGCCGAGGAAGAGCAGGGCCTTGAAGAAGGCGTGAGTCATGAGATGGAAAATCCCGGCCACGGCCCCGCCCACGCCCAGGCCAATCATCATATAGCCGAGCTGGCTGATGGTTGAGTAGGCGAGGATGCGCTTGGCTTGATTCATGGCTATGCCAATGGAGGCGGCCATGATAGCCGTGATGGCCCCGATCCAGGCCACGACCTGCAAGGCCGTAGGATCGCTCACCGCGGCAAAGAGGGGGAACATGCGAGCGACGAGATAGACGCCCGCCGCCACCATGGTGGCGGCATGGATGAGGGCGCTGACTGGCGTGGGGCCTTCC
>DAOUCN010000219.1:0-6710 GCA_034431995.1 Chloroflexota bacterium
CTCTCCGGGTGCTCGTGCAAGTACGAGCGATGCACCAGCGCATGGGTCAGGAGACCCCGGTCGTGGAAGGAGACACCCAAGATCTTTTCAAGAGAAGGCAACTCAATCATCGGCGTTGACAGCACTGCTGCTATCTGATATGATTCCTCACGGAGGTTCTCGTCATGGGCCGCGCAACGATTGACAGAATGGTGGCAGATGTTCCGCTCGATCTTGATCCATGCCTGGCAGCGATGGAAGAGCAGCAGGTTTGGCAATACGAAATTGATGATCTCCTGCACGAGCTGAACGTGGACCCCCAGACCTTACCCTCCATCGAGGAAGTGCAGGCGGTCATCAGCCGTTACATACCATACGAAGAGTCTTTGTCCGACCTGGTCATAGCCATGCGTGAGGAGTAGGGCCTCCCGTGAACTGCTTCTTGCTTGACGCCAGTGCGCTGGTCAAACGCTACCACCCAGAGATCGGCACGGTCCTGCTCAATCACCTCTTCGCGGATGCCCTCGCACGCAACCCACAACGGATCGTTGTTTCTGTCCTGACTATCACCGAATCGGTGGCCGCGCTCCAGCGACGGGGCAATGAGAAGAGTGTCCCTCCACAGGTAATGCAGATCACCGTTGCCAAGCTCTTGTCTGAAGCAAGGTCGGTAGCAAGGTTGGGCATTAACAATCGGGCAGTGCTACGCAGCATCCCGCTTCTCGCTCGGCACAACATCAATTCCTCGGATGCCATCCTCCTGGGGCAAGCCCTGCGTTTGCGGCGTTTCCTTCGTGAGCACCAACTCGACGCAATTCTGATGACGGCCGACAAGCGACTGCTGAGGGCCGCCATGTCTGAGGGCCTGCGCACCCTCGATGCAGAGACGGCCACGCTTGACGAAGTGACAACCCTGCTCATGCAGCCGTGATACCCTCAGCGCGTCTCTCAGCGCGCTGGTCATCAGCCTCGCTATAGATACCGCTCGACATCGCGCATCTGCCACTGCCTCTGCTCGCGCAACGTCGGCGGCGGCCGGAATGGGCGGCGACATTCGGCAATCGTGCTCCCGAGCACCTCGATGCGCTCCAGGTCCCCGACTCCCAGCCCCTTCATCTTGCAGTAATGCAGATAGCCGATGTCGTCCACATCGAAGCCCATCAGGGCAGCGGCGACGGTGTCCGCTGCCAGGAAATCGGTGCTGGCCACAGCGCAACGCAGATCAACGGCGTCGCCCCAGGTCGGCCCACGTCCCTCCATGCCCGCGAAGCCGTCAATCACCGCCAGATGGGGATAGACGTGAGGCGCCAGGCGGTACAAATTGAGGTTGATGAGTTGGTAGCCCATGTGCATGGCGGCCTTGTCGCTGCGGGTCATCCTGCGCACCACAGCGGACTTCACAGGCTCCATGAAAGCGGAGTTCTTCACCGAGATCGGCACCTTGCGGCTGAGCGCCCCAACAACCTGCAGGACAGGCCCGCTCCCGCCGCTGTTGCTCTGGTCGCGTATCAGGGCACCCATCACCATGTTCTTCAGCGAGAGCGTGATGATCACTGTGTCATGGGTCTTGGGCGGGCCGACGGAGATGCGGAAATCGCTCTCCACCACTGCTCGCGCAAGGCGCAGGTGCATGGTCTGCAAGTTCGTGTTGTAGACTGGTGCCTCTACCCAGTCGGCCCGATTGAAATCCACCAAGACGACGTTGTACTCCTTCGCCAGGTCCGTGTACCCGAAGTTGCGAAATCCCTCAAAGGTATCGCCTACCGCCGAGCCTTCACCGATGGTGATGACCGCATTGGTGCGTATGCGCGGGCGCAGGAAGTCAAGCACGGCCCGCACGGCGTCCACATGCGTCGCAGCCAGAGCCACATGCGTCGTCACGAAGTTCGGCTTGATCAGAATGCGCTCTCTGCCTCGCAGGTCAATCTGGTCGGCGATCAGTTCCAGACTGCGGGCGATATTGCCATAGCGGTCGTCACCCTTAACGAGGGCGACCCGTGCCGTCGGTTGTTCAGTCATAGTTGATTGTGTCCCCGTACGTTGCATCTCCAGGCGCTGCCACTGGGACATTGGGGAATGTACGGAAGCCATTGGCCATCTCTCAGGTCGCTGATCGCGGCTAGTCCTTCACGGCAACCACGTACCGATGGTGCGCCCAGATGGCCTTCACCTGCCAGGGCAGGGGCAGGCGCTCCAGAAAGCCGTAGCGCATCACCCTGTCCCGTAAGCCCAGGTTCTTGCCCGTGTAGTAGTCCATCGTACTCCACTGCCAGGCCGAGCCCTGGAAACGTCCTTGCACAGCCTTGCTGCGAATCCCCAGCCGCTGCAGAAACTCCGCCGCTGGCATCACCGTATCCGGCCACGGTGGGATGTCCACCACCCCATCCTCGACCAGGCGCAGGCCCGCGGCCCGCAGGGTCTCCATGACACGGCCCATGTTGGCCCACGACTCGTCCACCGTGTCGAAGAAGCCCTTGTCCACGACGTACCTACGCACCAGATAGCCCACCTGCCAGCGGTTGGGCATGGCTACCAAGACCAAGCGCCGGGCCACGCGGGCCATCTCGGCCAGGAGCGCACCAGCCTGCCCGCCGACGTGCCAGAGGGCAGCGTGGTTCCAGACCAGATCGAATGAACGATCGGCGAAGGGTAGACGTGCCAGGTCGCTGTGCTGGACAAGCGCGGGACTCAGACCAAGCTCCGCCCACAGCCTGCCCACATCGGCCAGGCGCTCTTCGTCCACATCTACCAGCATCACAGCGCAGCCCGCCCGGGCCAGGCCCACGCTATTGATACCCGACACGCCGGCCATGCCGTAGATGGGTACTTCGAGCACGTTAGAGACATCGTAGCGCAGGCGCAGGCGTTCCAGCAGGTCATTGAGCACAAACCGCTCGTAGACCAGCCCCAGTCCCTCATTGTAGTCTGTCATCCACCGCTTCCACGGCGGTGTCCCCCGGCCACATCTGCGCTCCGCCGCGTCGCTCACGGCACATCCTCTCGCCCTGTTGCTCGCTGCCGGTCGCTCCTCGCTCGCTGCTTGCTGCTCAACGCTTCCCGCTTCCTGCTGCCTGCTCGCTGCTCTGTCTCTCCCTAAAGACCACGCGCAACTCTCCACCGTCCAGCTTCGCCTCTGTGACCTCCCGTTCCACCAACACACGGGGCAGGATGAAATTGCGCCGCTGATTGCCGATGCGTACCACCAACTCGTCGCCGATGCGGGTCACGTCCAGGGCCTCTTTGGATACCAGGGGAAGGGGAACGGTGAGAACATAGCGCCCGTCCCGCTTCTCGATGGTCTGCGCGCGGCCCGTATAGAAAACGGCTGTCGGGTCATCGTCGCCGAAGAGGGCATCGGCCATCAGCTCCAGCATCTTCATCCCCACCACTTCCTGGCGGAAGAAAGGGATGCGGCGGATCGGCAAGGGGCTGAAGCTCTCTTCGATCAGAGCGAGGTATTTCTCCTGAATGTCGCGCCAGCCGGAGAAGTACGCATCCTCCAGGCCCTGTGGAAACACACGGTTGCAGATGACCAGGTCAGTTGCATATCCGTAGAGCCCCAGGAACGTGTACGTGCGCTGCGCCTCCTTGATCACCATCTTCTCAGGGTTCACCACAAGGCGGATAGTGGACTTCTTGCCATCGGCCAGGAGGCTGTGCATCCGTTTCAGGCGCAGCAGGCCCTCTTTGACGGCCTCGAAGACCTCGTCGGTGGGCATGGGGATGTTGAGCACAGGCTGGACGACGGGGCCCAGAACTTGCGCTGCCCGCCTTTGCAGGGGGAAGATCTTCTCCAGCCACCAACTAGCCACGTCGGGGAAAGACAGGAATTTCAGCGTCTCCCCCGTGGGGGCGGCATCTATGATGATCACATCGTACTTGCCGCTATCGTGATGCTGTTCAACCTGTAACAGGCTGGCCAGCTCCTCCATGCCTGGGAAGGCCGTCATCTCCTGCGCCATCACGTCATCGAGGCCGCGCCATGCCAGCACCCGACTCAGGTAGTCCTGTACCGTGCCGTAGTATTCCTCAAGCTGATGGTAGACGTCAATCTCCTGCGTCCACAGGTTGTCTGCGATGCGCTTGGGGTCGGGCGCCAGCGGCATATCGAACGAATCGGCCAGGCTGTGAGCGGCATCGGTGCTCATAACCAGAGTCCGTTGGCCCAGGGCGGCCGTGCGCAGCGCTGTCGCGGCGGCCACGCTCGTCTTGCCCACACCACCCTTACCAGTATACAGCAGGATACGCATAACCAGGAATCCTCCCTGAATGGTGCGCCCATTATAGTCCATCGCGCCCCTGGTTGCAACCAGACGCCCACCTGTGGTATCATTGAGAACGCGACGAGGGGGCAGGTTGCCAACCCGCCCCCACGCCATCCGCACCACGCGACATCAAGACCTATCGGATCTGTCGGGCGCCCTGGGGATTGCCGATGATCACCGCTAGATACGCCTTGCGAAACAGCGCCCGGTAGTGGTAGCCCATGTCTACCTGTCCTTCATCCGGGAAGCCGTGGGTGGCAGTCGTGCGGTCGGCGAGACCCAGGTTTTCGGCGGTGTCGGTGCCGGCGTCCACAGAGGGACTGTCCACCGCCTGCCCAGCAGCGACCTGGCTCAGGTAATACTTGCCATCCATGCCCGGCACAAATAGGGGATTGGCGCTGATGTTGTTGCCCACAGGCACACCGAGGAAATCGGCGCCGGTGTTGCCCCAGACATTGTTGCGCTCGATGGTGACTCCCTCACCGTTGATGACCACAATGCCATAGGTGTTGGAGGCGACGATGTTGTTGGTGATGGTGGGCGAAGAACCTGGCGACAGGTAGATGCCCTCGCCGTTGCCGGCGGCACCGTTGCCGACGACCGTGTTGTTGTTGATGGTGGGCCAGGCCGTGTCTACGTAGATGCCGCCAGCCCAGGACGAAGAGAAATTGCGCACGATCAAGTTATTCATCAAGCTGGGGCCTGAACCGTAGATGTAGGCAGCACCGCCGAAGAAGCCAACGGCGTTGTCCGCGACGATGTTGTTCCTGATCTCCGGCCACGAGGCGCCGCGCACAGCCAGGCCTCCGCCCCCGACGGTGGCCACGTTGCCCAAGATATCGTTGCCGATCACCGAGGCGGACGACCCATTGAGATAGACGCCTCCTCCGTAGTACGCCGCCGTATTGCTCAGCAGCCTGTTCTTGGCAACAGAGGGGGACGAGCGATCCACGTAAATGCCGCCGCCCGAGTCGGCCAGATTGTACTGCACGGTGTTGCCTGTCACGCTGGGGGTGGAGCGATCCATGTATAGCCCACCGCCGTAGTAGTAGGCGGTGTTGCTGATCACGGCGTTGGTGGAGATCAGACCACGCGACAGATTGCGCAGGTAGATGCCTCCTCCATTGATGGACGCCAGATTGCCGACGATGAGGTTGCCGACAAGCTCCAACGCTGCATCGCTGGCGTCAACGCCTCCGCCGTAGTAGGCGCTGTTGCTGATCACGGTGTTGCCGCTGATGGTGGGCGAGGCACCCGTGACGTTGACAGCTCCCCCATACTGAAAGGCCTTGTTGTCTACAATGTAGTTGCCGCTGATGGTGGCACGGGAGCCGTCCCACACGGCAATGGCGCCGCCTGCCCACGAGGCATAGTTCTTGGAGAACGTGTTGCCGGTGATCACGGGCGCACCGCCGCTGATGAACACGCCGCCGCCAAAGCTTTGGCTGTCGCCCGCCGTATTGGCCGTGATCAGGTTGTTGCGAATGGTCGGCGAAGCACCGCCCCCAATGTGGATGCCGCCGCCGTTTGCGGCCTTGCCCGCGATAATGGTGAAGCCTTCCAGCACCGTGGACGGGCCGATGTCGTCGCCCTGGGCGCGCACAACCGTGTCCGTGCCGCCGCCTGTCAGAATGCATGCGTTGCTGTTCTCACCCCGGATGGCCACACCGGCCTTCATGGCGAGGTGTTCGGGATAGATGCCTGTCCCAACAAGAATGGTATCGCCCGCCTGGGCTGAGGCGAGGGCCGCCCCGATGGACGTGAAGGGGCAGCCGGCTGGGCAGACATATAGAACGCCCGCAGCACGAAGGGGTGGGGCCACCAGGGAGAACAAGACGAGGGCCAGCAGAGCCAGGGCGATTGCCCCCCGGCGGTAGGCAGGCATGAGCGCTCCAGGATTCCCTCGTGGTGTGACGGCTAGGCCAGCGGTATTATAGACGATTTGTCGTCGGGAAACAAGTCACCTATGGCACACCCCCCTGCCTCTGACCTGCACGCCTGGTCGGTCCCACGGCGGGCGCAGCCGGCCTCGCAACGCGCCCGCGCCCACCTGGCTGTGCTCTGTCTCTATCTCATCCTGAGCCTGGCCCTCACCTTTCCCCTGCTGCTGCACATGGACAGCCACGTGCCCGGCGATGGCCGAGACGACCCGCCCCTGGTCTGGAATCTGTGGTGGCTGCGCTATGCCCTGCTCGACCTGCATGTCAACCCGCTTTCCTGTCCCTACATGTTCTACCCGCTGGGCATAAATCTGACCTTCTTTACCCTGACCATCCTCAATGGGCTGCTCTCCATTCCCATGCAGTTCGCCGGTAGCGTAGTGTTGGCCAGCAATGTTCTCCTGATCTTCTCGTACACTATTGCTGCATTTGGTACATATCTCCTTGCTCTTCATGTGCTCGCGACAACAGGCCACAAGCGCCTGCGCGGCAGTCTGTGCTACCTTGCCTCCTTCGTCGCTGGCAT
>DAOUCN010000220.1:0-5094 GCA_034431995.1 Chloroflexota bacterium
TGAGCAAGACTGGCTCTGTGCTCGTCGTTGGTGCTGGCATTGGTGGCATGCAGGCGGCGCTCGATCTGGCGGCTGCCGGGCTGAAGGTCTATCTGGTGGACAACAGCCCGGCCATCGGCGGGCGCATGTCGCAACTGGACAAGACCTTCCCCACTAACGACTGTGCCATGTGTATCCTGTCGCCCAAGCTGGTGGAGACGGGACGGCATCCGAACATCGAGATCCTCACCTGCGCCGACGTGGAGCGGGTGGACGGCGAGGCTGGCGACTTCACGGTCATGGTGCGCCAGCATCCGCGCTATGTGGACCTCACGAAGTGCACCGGCTGCGGCGACTGTGCTGCCGTCTGTCCCATCCCGCGGCCCGATGTCTTCAACGCTGGGCTGGCCCAGCGCAAGGCCATCTATAAGCTCTATCCCCAGGCTATACCCAATGCCTATGTCATCGAGAAGCACGGCACGGCTCCCTGCCGCGACGCCTGTCCCATTCACCAGCGTGCCCAGGGCTATGTCGCCCTGATTCGCGAGCGCCGCTTCGCCGAAGCCTACCGCGTGATCAAGGAGGACAATCCCTTCCCCGCCATCTGCGGGCGCATCTGCAAGCGCTTCTGCGAGAAGGCCTGCGGGCGCGGCAGTGTGGATGAGCCAGTGGCTATCGCTGCCCTGAAGCGCTTCGTGACCGATTGGGCCTATGCGTCCGAGCGTCCAGGCGTCCAGGCTACCCAGCCAAAACCCGAAGCCCGAACCCCGAACCCCGATACCCGAATAGCCGTTGTGGGTGCCGGCCCTGCTGGGCTGACCGCGGCGCTCGATCTCGTGCGCCTGGGCTACAAGGTGACGGTCTTCGAGGCGCTGCCCGTGGCGGGGGGCATGATGCGCGTCGGCGTGCCCCGCCATCGCCTTGCCCCAGAACTGATCGAGCGGGAGATCAACGAAATCCTGGCCGAAGGGGTCGAGCTTCGCCTCAACACTCGTGTAGACGATGTCATGGCCCTCAAGAAGGAGGGCTACGCGGCCATCTTCATTGCCACGGGTGCCGATGTGGCCCGCCGACTTAACATCCCAGGCGCCGACCTGCCCAATGTGCACCTCAGCACGGACATCCTGCGCAAGGTCAACCTGGGCGAGCCGGTGCAGTTGGGCAAGAAGGTGCTCGTGCTGGGCGGCGGCAATGTGGCCATGGACGTGGCACGCTCCGTGATTCGCTTGTCCGCTCTGGGGACTGCGCTCGCGCAGGTCGGGCGCGAGGTCCACGTGTCGTGCCTGGAGAGCCGTGAGACCATGCCCGCTGACCTGGAGGAGATCGAGGCTGCCGAGGAAGAAGGCGTGGTGATGCACCCGGGCCGGGCCTTCACTCGTATCCTGTCTGAGAATGGCCAGATCACGGGCGTCGAATGTACGAACGTCACCTTCATGCGCTTCGAGGCCGACGGTCGCCTGACCCTGGAGACAGCCCCCGGCTCCGAACACGTGCTGCCCTGCGATACCGTCATCTTCGCCACAGGGCTGACGCCAGACTTGAGCCTCCTCAAGGACAGTGGTGTAGCCGTGGCCCCTCGCCGGGTGATCGCCGCCGACCCCGAGACGCTGGCCACGAATGTTCCGGGCATCTTCGCCGGTGGCGATGTGGTGCAAGGGGCGGGGAGCGTGGTCGAGGCGATTGCTGCTGGGCACCGCGCGGCCCGCTCGATGCACGCCTATCTCAACGGTCAGGACATGAAGGCCGCGCAGCCCGTCCTCCTGCCCCGCGTCGAGCTGCTGCCGGACGAACTGGCCTGGCGGCTGGATGAAGGCTGGAGCGCCCGCCGCCCCCGCGTTGAGATTCCGGTGCGACCGGTGGCAGAACGCATCACTGATTTCGCCGAAGTAGACTTCACGCTGACGGAGGAGGCAGCCGTGGCGGAGGCCGAGCGGTGTATGGCCTGCGGCGGCTGTTCCGAGTGTCTGGAGTGCGTCTACGCCTGCCGGGCAGGGGCGGTCAACCATGATATGGTCGAGGAGGTACGTGAGTTCAAGGTCGGCGCTGTGATCCTGGCGCCCGGCGTTTCTCCGCTGGCTGGCGGCATACGCGAGGAGTACGGCTACGGGCGCTATCCCAACGTGGTCACCAGCCTTGAGTTCGAGCGCATGCTCTCGGCTTCAGGCCCATGGGGCGGCGTCATTCAACGTCCATCCGACGGCAAACATCCGCGCAGGGTAGCTTTCATTCAATGCGTCGGCTCGCGCGATCCATCGTGCGAGCAGGGCTATTGCTCTGCTGTGTGCTGCATGTTTGCCACCAAAGAGGCGGTCATCGCCCGCGAGCACGCAACAGAGATCGAGCCGACCATCTTCTACATGGACGTGCGGGCCTACGGCAAGGACTTCGATCGCTACGTAGAGCGGGCCGAGAAGGAATACGGCGTGCGCTACGTGCGCAGTATGATCTCGTCCATCAAGGAGGTGCCCGGCAGCCGCAATCTGGTTCTGCGGTACATGGAGCAACGTGATGCAGGGCAACCCCACGTCCATGAAGACGAGTTCGACCTTGTTGTGCTGTCCTTGGGCCTGAAGCCGTCGCCGGAGGCGCAGGCACTGGCCCAGCGGCTTGGCCTGGCGCTGAATGCCTGGGGCTTCTGCCAGGCCGAGGCATGGGCTGTGACGGAGTCGGCCATCGCCGGGCCAACGGCGACCTCCCGTCCCGGCATCTTTGTGGCTGGGCCATTCCGCGAGCCGAAGGATATTCCAGAAACGGTGGTGGAAGCCAGCGCCGCAGCAGCAGAGGCGTCGGCGCTCCTGGGCGAGGCACGGGGGACGCAGATAACCGTTGTGGAGTATCCCCCTGAGCGCGATATCCGGGATGAGCCGCCGCGCGTGGGCGTCTTTGTCTGCCACTGTGGTATCAACATTGGCGGCGTCGTCAACGTACCCGAGGTGATGGACTACGCTCGGCATCTGCCGTATGTAGTCTACGCCGAGCACAACCTGTATACGTGTTCCCAGGATACGCAGGAGAAGATCAAGGAGAAGATCAACGAGCATAAGCTGAACCGGGTGGTTGTTGCCTCCTGCACGCCCCGGACCCACGAGCCCCTGTTCCAGGATACGCTGCGGGCGGCTGGTCTCAACGCTCATCTCTTCGAGATGACCAATATCCGAGAGCAGGACTCCTGGGTGCACAAGGCGCATCCTGTGGAAGCCACAGAGAAGGCCAAGGAACTGGTGACGATGGCCGTGGCCAAGGCGCGGTTGCGCAAGCCCTTGCGCCAGTCCCGCTTCGAGATAGACCATCGGGCGCTGGTGATCGGCGGCGGCCTCGCCGGTCTGACAGCGGCGTTGTCCATTGCCGATCAGGGCTACGATGTGCACCTGGTGGAGCGAACAAGCGAATTGGGTGGCCACCTGCGGCACATCCACTACGCACTGGACGGGGATGATCCCCAGGGACTGCTGCGCTCTCTCATCGCCCGTGTGCAGAACCATCCGCGCGTGGCTGTGCACAAGGATGCTGAGGTGGTGCACGTAGCAGGCAGGGTGGGCGAGTATCGCACCGTGCTTCGCCTGCATAGCAGTGGCGAGGACATCGAGATTGGCCATGGGGCAATCATCGTCGCCACTGGTGCCCAGGCGGCCACCACGACCGAGTACGGCTATGGCAGCGACCCGCGCATTATCACCCAGCAGGAGCTGGAGGAACGGCTGGCCCTCACCCCCAGCCCCTCTCCCCTCTGGGGCGAGGGGAGTCACCCCCCTCTCCCTGTGGGAGACGGTCGGGGTGAGGGCCTCCCTCGCCCTGTGGGAGAGGGTCGGGGTGAGGGGGAAGCCGCGCTGCCAACCAACGTCGTGATGATCCAGTGCGTCGGCTCGCGGGATGAGACGCACCCCTATTGCAGCCGCGTCTGCTGCCAGCAGGCCGTCAAGAATGCGCTCAAGATCAAAGAGCTAAATCCGGCGGCGCAGATCACGGTGCTCTACCGGGACATCCGCACCTACGGCTTCCTCGAGGACGCCTATCGGCGGGCGCGGGAGGCTGGCGTCGTGTTCTTGCCCTACCAGCCAGAGAGGAGGCCAGAGGTAAGCATCGCGAACGGCGAGCTACGGGTCGAGGCGGGCACGGGCCTGCCGGGCCAGCCGCTGGTGTTAACGCCTGATCTGCTGGTGCTGAGCACGGGCATCGTGCCGGGCGACAACGGCCCGCTGGCACAGATTCTGAAAGTGCCCTTGAACCAAGATGGCTTCTTCCTGGAGGCCCATGCCAAGCTGCGGCCGCTGGACTTCGCCGCCGACGGCGTGTTCCTGTGCGGCCTAGCGCACTCGCCGCGCAGCATCGAGGAAACGATGGCCCAGGCGCAGGGAGCAGCGGTGCGGGCAGTGGGTCTGCTGTCGCGGGAGTACCTGGAGGGGGCAGCCATCGTCGCCGAGGTCAATGAGAGGCTGTGTGCGGGCTGCGGCGTGTGTGTGGCCGTCTGCCCCTACGAGGCCCGCGTACTCGACCCGGAGCGGCGGGTGGCAACGGTGATCGAGGCTCTGTGCCAAGGCTGTGGGGCGTGCGTGGCCGCCTGCCCCAACGGCGCCAGCCAGCAGCGCGGCTTCGAGAAGGTGCAAGTGTTCGCTATGCTTGACGCGCTATGATCGGGTATCCGGGTTCGGCTGTCGGCAACCGAGTCATGGGTTACGCACCACGACCCGGCACCCGACCCCCGATACCCTATACGCGATCCCCCGAGGGCAACAATGAGCGATTTTGAGCCGAAGATTGTGGCTTTTCTGTGCAACTGGTGCACCTACACGGGTGCGGACCTGGCAGGTACGTCGCGCTTGCAGTATCCGCCCAACGTGCGGGTGATTCGCCTGATGTGCAGCGGCGCGGTTGATCCTGTCTACATCCTCAAACCGTTGCTGGAGGGAGCAGACGGCGTACTCATCGGCGGCTGCCACCCGGGCGATTGCCACTACCAGACCGGCAACTACAAGGCAAGGCGGCGGGTGGCGATCGTCAAATCCGTCCTGCAACAGGTAGGGCTGGACGAGGACCGGGTGTGGCTCCGCTGGATTAGCGCCAGCGAGGGCCGCCTGTTCGCCGACACCATCACGGAGATGGCAGAATACCTGAAGG
>DAOUCN010000221.1:0-10095 GCA_034431995.1 Chloroflexota bacterium
CGATGAAGGGTAGCGCCGTCAGAGAGAGTCACGGTCACGGGGCTGTGAGCCAGGCTGATCCGAAAGATGCATTGAGCGTCTTGGGTGAACTCCCACACTCCCAGGGAGCGCCGCAGAATGGCATCCATCCCCCTGACGCCGAGGCGAAGCAGTCCCGCCAGCGGGTTCATCGCTCACCGTCCCAGGACGACGAGGGTGATTCCGCCAGAGATGAGGAGCACGCCAAGCCACTGGGTCTGGGAGACAGGCTCGCCCAAGAGATAATGAGCGCCGAAGACCTCCACGGCCATGAAGCCCAAGCCTCCGGTCAGAGCCCACGCATAGTTCAAGGGGAGAAAGCGCAAGAGCGCGGTGAGCGTGAGGACGGTGCCGAGACCGGCAAGATTGCCCACCAGTTGCCAGGCGAGGAATCCGCGCAGATGGCTGTGGGCGGAGTACTTGAAGGCCACATTGGCTACCACCGCGAAGGCTAGGTTCACCAGGACCAGAGAGGGTACGAACAGCCTGCCCATTGACACCTCCTGGTGAGAGATCGGTGCTCAGCTTCAGACCTGACGGGTCTCACAGCCCTGTCAGGTCTCCGGCTTCGCCCCGACAGCTACGACGCGCCGCGTCTGATGTGGTTGAGTAAGCCGCCGTCCAGGACTATGGCAACCTGGCGCGGCGTCAAGGCATGGCGTACCTGAAACGCGGTTCCTTTGCTGAGATTTCGGACAGAGAGAACGCTGCTGGTCTGAATCGCCGAGCGCACGTTGGGCAGCTCCCACTCATCTCCCTGCTCGATCTGCTCGAAGTCTGCTTCGTTGGCGAAGGTGAGGGGCAGGATGCCGAAGTTGACCAGGTTGGCGGCGTGGATGCGGGCGAAGGACTTGGCCATCACTGCCTTAACGCCCAGGTACATGGGAGCCATGGCTGCGTGTTCGCGACTGGAGCCCTGGCCGTAGTTGCCGCCGCCTACCACAAAGCCTCCGCCCATCTCGCGCGCCCGCCGCGCAAAAGTGGGGTCGACGCGCTCGAAGGTGTACTCCGAAATGGCGGGCAGGTTGGAGCGTAGCGGCAGCACCTTGGCGCCAGCGGGCAAGATGTGATCGGTGGAGATATTGTCGCCGACCTTGAGCAGAACTCTGCCGCGCAGAGTCTCTGGCATGGGCTGGGCCGTGGGCAGGGGCTTGATGTTGGGCCCGCGAATGATCTCCACCTGAGAACCAGCGGGCGGCGGCGGGATGATCATGTTGTCGGCGATGACGTAGTGCTCCGGAATGTCGAGCTTGACATGGGGCCCAAGGCGGCGCGGATCGGTGATCTGGCCGGTGAGGGCGGCAACCGCCGCCACCTCTGGACTACACAGGTAGACCTTGTCGTTGGGTGTGCCCGAGCGACCCGCGAAATTGCGGTTGAAGGTGCGCAGGCTGACGGCGTCGGAGGCTGGTGCCTGGCCCATGCCGATACAGGGGCCGCAGGCCGATTCCAGCACGCGGGCGCCGGCGGCAATGAAATCGGCCAGAGCACCGGACTGCGCAATCATGGTGTAGACCTGTTTGGAGCCGGGCGTCAAGGTAAGGCTAACGTCCGGGTGCACGGTCTTGCCCTTGAGCACCGCGGCAACGGTCATCAGGTCTGGATAAGAGGAGTTGGTGCAACTCCCCACGCAGACCTGGGTCACCTTGGTGCCCGCGACCTGACTGATGGGCACCACATTGTCTGGGCTGGAGGGCAGGGCCAGCATCGGCTCCAGCGCGGCCAGGGCGATCTCCATATCTTCATCGTAGGTGGCGTCGGGATCGGCGGCCAGGGGACGCCAGACGTTTTCGCGACCCTGTGCCCGCAAGTAGCGGTGAGTCTGCTCGTCGCTGGGGAAAATGGAGGTGGTAGCACCCAATTCGGCGCCCATATTGGTGATGGTGCCGCGCTCGGGGACGGTGAGGGTAGCCACGCCTGGGCCATAGTACTCAAAGACGCGGCCCACACCGCCCTTCACAGTGAGGCGACGGAGCATCTCCAGAATAATGTCCTTGGCGGCCACCCACGGGCCGAGTTTGCCTGTGAGCCTGACACCCACGATGCGAGGCATCAGCATGTAAAAGGGCCCGCCCCCCATGGCCACCGCGACGTCAAGCCCCCCGGCGCCGATGGCCAACATGCCTGCCCCGCCGCAGGTAGGGGTGTGGCTGTCTGCCCCCAGCAGAGTGTCCCCTGGCACGCTGAAACGTTCCAGGTGCACCTGGTGACAGATGCCGTTGCCCGGGCGAGAGAAATACTGGCCATGCCTGGCGGCGAAGGACTGCAGGAAGCGGTGGTCGTCGGCGTTCTCGAAGCCGATCTGGAGCATGTTGTGGTCAACGTAGCTGACGGACAGTTTGGTGCGCACCCGGGGTATGCCCATGGCCTCGAATTGCAGATCGGCCATGGTGCCGGTGGCATCCTGGGTAAGGGTCTGGTCAATGCGTATGCCCACCTCGCTGCCGGGGGTCATGTCGCCGGAGATGAGGTGGGTCGAGATGATCTTCTGAACTAGGTTGTATGGCATAGGTGACCCCGCTATTGGGCTGGCTGCCGCAGTACCCGCAAGAGGGTTAGAGGATCCGTGATGGCAACTCCCTCATACTCGCCTCCGAGTATCGCGAAGTGGGGATCATACGTGACAAGGTGCGTCGCTCTTCCCACCACAGCGCAGGCCAAGACCAGATCGTCATCGGGGTCGGCCGCGATCACAGAGCGCACTTCATCCCGGCCAACATCCACATATGTGGCTCCGTCTCGACACTCGGCCACAAAGCTGGCAACAAGCGTCTGCCTGAAGCCCTTCTGTAGCAGCTTCTCAACGATCTCAAGAAGCAGGTCATCGGAGTACAAGAGGTCGAACTGCTTATTGCGCCATCTGTCCAGCAGCTCGCGGGTGGGGCTATCGGTTCTTTTGGTGAGAAAGGCAGCAACAAAGACGTTTGTGTCAAGAACCACCCGCAGTGGATCGAGGCTAGTCACCCTTGGCCGCCTCGCGCTCGTCCTCCGTGGCGATTCCCATCTCGACAGCTTCTCGTCTGGCTGCGGCAAGGTCGTTGAGCAAGAGCGCTCGCCTCTCATTGTCTGAAAGGTGGCGGCGCTTCTCCGAGAATTCCTCCAACTTGATCATGGTGGCCAATGCCCGCAGTGAAGCTGGCCGATTGGGGCGGAATGGGCGTTTGCTGCCGTCGGGCATGGTAAACAGCAACGGAGGTGTGGCCACCAGCACGCGCTCAACCACGTCTTGCAGAACCTGCACCTCCTTCTCTAAGCGATCTATCTGATCCTGCAAACGAGCTATGTCTGCAGTAGGCACAGCCTGGTGCATGACTGACCCTCCTCTCTGCCATTCCCTGTTATCTTTGCGCAATCGGTATGTACGGGACCTCGAGCGGTCCGGTGTACTCCGCGCGCGGGCGGATAAGGCGATTGTCGGCGTATTGCTCCAAGGCATGGGCCGTCCATCCGGCCATGCGGCTGATGGCGAACACGGGCGTAAACAACTCGGATGGGATGCCGAGGTAATGATACGCCGACGCCGAGTAGAAGTCCACGTTTGGGTAGAGCTGCTTCTGTTGCCACACCGTCTGCGCCACCCTGGCCGAGATCTCGAGCCAGCGCATGTCTCCCAGTTGGCGGGCCAAATCCTCGGATCGCTGCTTGAGGATGAGGGCGCGAGGATCCCATGTCTTGTAGACGCGATGGCCGAAGCCTGGGATACGTCGCCTGGCTGCCAGGTGATCCTTGATCACCTGCTCGGCCCGGTCGGGCTGCTGGATCTCCTTTAGTAACGCCATCACATCCTGATTGGCGCCGCCGTGCGCTGGCCCCTTCAGTGTCGCGACGCCGGCAACGATGGCAGAGTACATGTCGGAGAGCGTAGAAACGACGACGCGCACGGCGAAGGTCGAGGCGTTGAACTCATGCTCGGCGTGCATGATGAGCGCCTCGTCCAAGACCTTCGCGGCAAGCTCGTCGGGCACCTTCCCCGTCAGCATATAGAGGAAGTTGGCTGCGTAGTCGAGCGCAGGGTCGGGGGCAATAGGCTCTTGGCCGTGACGCAGGCGGTAGTCTGCGGCGACGATGGTGCCTGTGCGTGCCACGAGTAGGGTGGCGATACGGGCCAGGTTGTCGGGTGAGCGGCCATCGGCGTTCGGGTCGTGCAAGGCCATGGCCGAGAGCAGGGTGCGCAACGAGGCCATGATCGAGCTGCCACGGGGCAGGCAGCGCACGGTGTCCAAGATCTCCGCAGGCAGCGCCCGGGCTGCCGCCAGCTTGTCGCGCAAGTCAGTCAATTGGGCGCGGGTCGGCAGGCTCCCGTGCCACAGAAGGTATGTTGTCTCCTCAAAAGACGAGTGCTTAACCAGGTCGCGCAGGTCTATGCCGCGATAGGTTAGCTTGCCGAGAGCACCGTCCACCGTCGAGATCGCCGATTCGCCAGCAATAACATCTTCAAGACCTCTGGCAAAGGTTGCTACCTGGGACACGCACGTCTCCTTTTGCGATTGGCCTTGGCCCGCCGTGCCACGACCGCGCCGTCGGGCAGGTGCCCAGGCAAGCAGAGAGCTCGCTCCGGCGAGGCGGCGCCGCGGCGTCGCATGGTGGTGAGGCGACCATCGTGTTCGCCCGGCCGCCAGGCCCGCCACGCTGTCAGGCGGCGGCATGTCACGCTTTGGCAGAGTATAGCACAGAGAACAGGGTGTGTCAATAGGTAAGCATTGTAATCGCTAAAGATGATAATGTTACGGCTCGTTGGTCTTGACAACGGCTATGGTTTCGTCTATGCTACGTGGGCTTCGATGTGTCGCGCTAGCAACAAACCTTATTGTGAACAAACAGCATATCATTTATCGAAGGAGTGCACGGGTGAAGATCAGCGTTCAGGCGGTTGGCATCACGGACTACAAGGGTGACACGATCATCGTCAACCTGTTCGAGGGAGTGACCGCGCCAGGGGGCGCGACCGGAGCCGTAGATAGGGCCCTGGGCGGTCTGGTGAGCCAGCTCATCGCTGCTGGCGAGGTCAAGGGCAAGCTGAACAGCATCTCGATCATCCACAGTCATGGCAGGCTTCCGGCCACGCGGGTGATCGTGGTTGGGCTGGGCAAGCAGTCGGAGTTCGGGCCGGACAAGGTGCGCCAGGCGGCAGGCGCTGCGATCAGGGCGGCGCGCAAGGCAGGGGCAAAGAGGGTGGCGACCATCGTGCACGGCGCCGGCGTGGGTGGGCTGGAACCGGCGGTGGCGGCCCAGGCAGTGGTGGAAGGCACACTGCTCGGCCTCTATCGCTTCAAGAAGTACGTAACGAAGCCGCCGGAGAATGGCGATGTGGAGGAGCTCACGATCGCCGAGACGGACGACGACAAGATCCCCGTCTTCCGAACCGCTGTGCAGCGGGGGACGATTCTGGCTGAGGCCACTAACGTCGCCCGTGACCTGATCAACGAGCCTGCCAATGTGACTAACCCGGCCTATCTGGCGACCCAGGCTGAGACAGTGGCCAGGCAAAACGGACTGGAGTTGTCTGTCCTTGACCATGAGCAGATGAGAGACATGGGGATGAATGCCATCCTGGCGGTGGGTCAGGGCAGCTATCAGAGGCCGCGGCTGATCGTGCTGCGTTATTGGGGTCGCGGCAAGGAGGACAAGAACCCTCCGTTGGCGATCATTGGCAAGGCGGTGACTTTCGACAGCGGCGGCATCTCCATCAAGCCGTCGGAGAACATGGAGCAGATGAAGGGCGACATGGCTGGCGGGGCTGCCGTCATCGCGGCTATGAGTGCCATTGCCCAACTGAAGCCCAAGATCAATGTCGTGGGGCTGGTGCCCGCGGTGGAGAACATGCCTGGGGGCGGGGCGTCACGACCAGGCGACATCATCAAGACCTTCAGCGGCAAGACGTTCGAGGTGATCTCCACCGACGCCGAAGGACGCATGATCCTGGCCGATGCCCTGAGTTATGCGCGCAAGCTTGGCTGCTCCCCCCTGATTGATGTGGCCACGCTGACGGGTGCCATCATGATTGCCTTGGGCATGGAGTACACGGGGGCCTTCAGCAACGATCAGAACACCCTGGACAAGGTGCTGGCGGCGGGAAGGGAGGCGGGGGAGAAGATATGGCCCATGCCCACAGACCCTGAGTACAAGGAGTTGCTGGAGAGCGACGTAGCCGACATGAAGAACACCGGCGGGCGCTATGGTGGGGCCATCACGGGTGCCCTGTTCATCGGCGCCTTTGCCGAGGATACGCCCTGGGTGCACCTGGACATCGCAGGCACGTCGAAGATGGCGGATGGCAGAGAGCGGCCGTACCAGCCGAAGTTCGGCAGCGGGGTGATGACGCGCACGCTGGCGATCCTGGCAGAGCACCTGGCGAAGGGAGCCTAGGTGTACTATGCGCATTCACAGCTTCACCCTGGGCCCTTTCATGACCAACACATTTGTGGTGGAAGATGAAGCGACGGGGGCAGCTATGCTCATTGACCCTACCATCGGCAGCGAGCGTCTGTATGATATGCTCATGGAGCAGGGGCTAAGCCTGGGCCTGATCGTGAATACCCACGGGCACATAGATCATGTGTACGGGAATGCTTTCTTCAGGGAGAAGACAGGTGCGCCCCTGGCCATTCACCGGGACGACGCGCCCTTGCTCCGCTCCATGGGGATGCAGGCTGTCATGTTTGGCCTGCCGATGGCGCCACCATCGCAGGCGGACCATCTGCTTGTGGACGGCGAGGATCTGAGGCTAGCCGAGCTATCCTTCCGGGTGATCCACACGCCCGGGCACACGCCTGGCGGTGTTTGCTTGTACGGGCACGGCGTCGTCCTGGCGGGCGACACGCTGTTTGCTGGCTCCATTGGGCGCACCGATCTCCCTGGAGGGGACTACGATGCCCTGATAGAGTCCATCAAGACGAAGCTGCTGGTCTTGCCACAGGCGACGGTGGTGTACAGTGGTCACGGGCCAGAGACCACCATTGGGGAGGAGAAGGAGCACAACCCTTTTCTACAGTAGGGAGCGCTGCCGCTCCTGGGCTCGCCGCTGATGAACGTCAACGAGCAGACCCTTTTGCCGTTGGGCCCAAAGCTGGATGCCCTGGCTCCAGTGCAGGCCAGCGAAGCTGTCAGGCTGCCCGTCCAATGGCCCAACGCTCCGCCAGGGCAGGCGACAGGGTGCCGCACGCCGGACGGCGGAAGAGACCGCCCAGCTACACGATTCTCATCTGCGGTCGTGCGCCGCGGGCATGATGTCTAATCCGAATCTTCTGCAATGCATGACTCCTCACGATGCAAGCTAGAGAACGAGTCCTAGCAGCTATACGTCACCGTAAGACCGACAAGGTGCCGGCGCGCATAAGCTACACGCCGCAGATCATGACGGCGCTGCAAGCTCACCTGCGCGTCGAGAGTCCCGGCGCCGTCTTCAAGGCGCTAGGGGTGGACTTCCGGGAGATTAGCCGGGTCCCGACGCAGGAGTTCCTGGAGCGGGATGCTGGTCGCTGGGTGCGCACGATCACGCCCGATGGCTACGCCACGGAGAGGTATAGCTATGCACCCCTCGCCAGTGTGGAAACGATCGCCGACCTGGAGCGCTACGACTGGAACGACTTCGACGGGGCAGACGAGGCAGACTACGGCACGCTCGCCGTCCAGGTCGCCACGTGGAATCGGGATGGCGATCGCTACTTCATTATGTACAAGGTCGGCTGCCTGTTCTCGACCCTGTGTGACCTGCGCGGCGTGGAGCAGTTTCTCATGGACTTGGCCCTCCAGCCGGAGTTGGCGCAGGCCATGCTGAGGGCGCTGACGGACCGCATCGTGCGAGACATCGAGCGCGTCGCCAGTGCTGCCCCCGGACTGATTGACACGTTCAACCTGTCGGATGATCTGGGCACGCAGCAGGGGCTGTTCATGTCTCCGAGCATGTGTCGGCGTTTCATCTTCCCGTGCTATGAGCGCATCTTCGATGCCATGAAGCGGCAGGGGGCGCTTGTCTTCTTCCACTCCTGTGGAGCGATCGTGCCGATCATTGCAGATCTGATTACCCTCGGCGTGGACATCCTGCACCCGTTGCAGACCAACGCCGCTGGCATGGACTATCGTGAGATCAAGGCAAGATACGGAGACCGTGTTTGCTTCTGCGGCGGTATAGACGTTCAGCACCTGCTGCCCTATGGCACGCCTGATGAGGTGCGACGAGAAGTCAGGCGCGTGATCGAAGTGCTCGGCGCAGACGGTGGCTACATTATGGACGCCTGCAACAAGATCCAGCCGGACACGCCTGTTGACAATGTGCTAGCCATGTACGAGACGGCCGCCGAGATGGGGACGTGACCCTGGCGGTCAGTTTGCCTAACAAGGAGGTTAGGAAATGCGCAGGAAGATCGCCATCATTGGGGCTGGCTTTGTGGGGGCAACGTGTGCCCATCGCCTGGCCGAGCGTAACTACGCCGACCTGGTGCTGGTTGACGTTGTGGAAGGACTACCCCAGGGCAAGGCGCTTGACTTGCAGGAGGCGGGGCCGGTGGTGGGCTACGATTGCCGTATCGTGGGTAGCAACGGCTACGAGGAGACCGCCAACTCGGATATCGTAATCGTTACCTCTGGCGTGGCCCGCAAACCAGGCATGAGCCGGGACGACCTGGTGCTCACTAACAGGAACATCGTGCAAGGTGTGGTGGAGCAGGCAGTGCGCTATTCGCCCGATTGCATTCTGATCGTCGTGACCAACCCGCTGGATGCCATGTGCCAGCTCGCCCTGCGTGTCAGCGGCTTTCCTCGTCACCGCGTTATCGGTGAATCGGGTGTTCTCGACGCGGCACGTTTCCGCAGCTTCATCGCCCTGGAGCTGGGCGTATCGGTGGAGAATGTTGACGCCTGCGTGCTGGGGGGTCATGGGGACACCATGGTGCCGCTGCCGCGCTACACGACAGTGGCGGGCGTGGCGCTGCCTGAGCTGCTCCCTGCAGAGCGCATCGCTGCCCTGGTCGCCAGGACGCGGGACGGCGGGGCGGAGATCGTCAACCTGCTGAAAACGGGGAGCGCCCACTATGCGCCGTCGGCGGCAGTTGTTGAGATGGTGGATGCCATCGTCTATGACAAGAAGAAGATACTGCCGTGCTCCGTGTATCTAGAGGGCGAATATGGAATCCGGGGCGTGTTTGTCGGCGTTCCTGCCAAACTAGGAAGGCGCGGATTGGAAGAGGTGGTCCTGCTCAAGCTCGACGCCGACGAGCAGGCGGCTCTCGATCGCTCGGCGACGGCGGTGCGCGAGCTGGTGGCGGTGATGGGGATCACGTGATCCCGCGCCAGGCGGGGAATCGGCTGTAGCGGCAACTGCGAAAGAAAACTCGCTGATCTCCGGTTTAGCGCATCCTGCGTCATTGGGTTTTCACGTGCTGAACAATGATGACTCTATTTTGGAGGTGAGTGTGCAGGGCATCAGGGAAACGCGCCTGGACAACGAGCTGCTTGTGCTGACGAAGGAGCTTCATGCGGCGCCGGTGGCTGCCTCGTGGCTGTGGTACCGGGTGGGCAGCCGCAACGAGCGCAGCGGCATCACTGGCATATCGCACTGGGTCGAGCACATGATGTTTAAGGGCACGCCGCGCTATGGCAAGGGTGAGATCATGCGCTTGGTCAACCGCAATGGCGGCGGGCTCAATGCCTTCACCTGGCGCGACTTCACAGGCTACTACGAGATCCTGCCCAGCGACCGCTTTGAGTTGGCCCTGGAGATCGAGGCCGACCGGATGGTCAACTCGCTCTTCGAGCCGGCGGAGGTGGAGAGCGAGCGGACGGTGATCATCTCGGAGCGGGAAGGGGCTGAGAACGATCCCCAGTTCTACCTGTACGAGGAGATACTAGCCGCCGCCTTCAAGGTCCATCCCTATGGCCATGAAACGATCGGCTGGAAATGCGACCTGGAGGGGATAACGCGGGAGGAGCTGTATCAGCACTACCGGACGTACTATACCCCGAACAACGCAGTCCTTATTCTTGTTGGGGACTTTGACACAGAGCGTATCCTTGACAAGGTGTACGGGGCATTTGGCCCGGTTGCCGCTGGCCCGGCCGCGCCGTCCGTGCGCGCGGTGG
>DAOUCN010000222.1:0-8416 GCA_034431995.1 Chloroflexota bacterium
CGCGTCTGCTCGCAGACAACTCAGGATTGACGCCTCTGGCTGCCTGCTGTACAATCATGCTGGCCGACCAAGGAGGAAGCGATGCCACGCAGCGCCATTCCCGGCCTGGAGAAGTATGACCCGCGCATCGCCGAGCGGCTGCTGGAGCTGGAAACGACGCCGACCGGCAGGCCGTTGGTAGAGTGGGTGCGCCGACATAAGCCAACGATCCTGCTCGGCCGGCCGATCACCGGTGGGGGTTTCACCTATCCGTGGCCTCTGCGCCGCATCGTGATTTCGGGGGACTACAACGACGACTGGCTGCGCGGGGCGCTGGCCCATGAGCTGGTGCACTTGAGCCGCTACGGTGGGCCAGGCACGGTCTTTGGCTCGCTGGAGCAGGAGCGCCAGGCGGCATGGGTCGCAGCCAAGTGCTGGACCGAGTATCCAGTGGGCGGGACGACGCGGGCGACAGACCGCCCGAACTACGCCGAAGAGGCGGGGTGGGTGCTCGATCAGCCGCCCGCAGTGGCTCGCCGGACCATTCGCGACACGTGGGGACACTTCTACAGAATCATACCAGAGCTTCAGCCTGGCCCCTGGCCCTGGCAACAGCTTGCCGCCGGCTGGCGACAGATCCTCTTTGCCATACGTGCCCTGTTAGGGCGTTGACAGCAGAGGGAACTGCCAAGACGCCGTGACCCCAACGGTCCCTCGTCCTTCGTCGTCCGTCGTTCTACGCAGCAGCGGCTTTCTCCTGCGCCGCCCGCTCCCGCATCTGGCCGCGCAGCACGGCAATGTCCCGCGGCACCAGATAGGCAGCGACAGAGAGGAAGACCGCACACAGAAGCCACGCCGACACGCAAATGATCAGGATAGCATTGTGCAGCGATGAGCCGACAGCAATTAGCCCAGCCATGAGGGGAGCCAGAGCCGCCCCCGCCGACTCGATGAAGTACTGAACGGCGAGGGCCGTGCTGCGCACTTCAGGCAGCGTGATGTCAAAGACGGTGGAGATCACATTGGGCGCGGCGAAGGGGATGAACACGGCAGTAATAGCCAGCAGGATGAGGAACAGCCCCTGGCTCTCCATGGGCACATTCAGTGTCACCATGAGCAGAACGGCCCCGGACAAGACGCCGCCGGTGCAGACAAGGAGACGCCCGCGGGGCGTGCGCCTGAAGCAGGCGTCCCCGATTGCCCCGCCAATGAAGTAGCCCGATGCGAGCACCAACACAGCCACCATCATGGTGACCAGAACCGCGTCGGCGGTGTAGTTGCGCTCCGTTTCCAGATAGCGGAAGAACCAGTATGTAATGACATTCCAGGGGAAGACACCGAAGAAGCCCTGCGCGAACATGAGGAGGAGAGTAGGCTTTCGGAACAGCCCCCTGGCGAGGCGCCAGTCGAAGCGATAGGTGCCGATGTGTTCGAGATCGGCCAGCTCGGGCTCGCTCTTGCCACGGGGGGCCTCGCGCACACCGACGTAGATGACAGCAGCCAGCAGCACGCCCAGCGTGCCAGTGATGTAGAAGACGCCACGCCAGCCGACAACATCCCGCAGCGCAGTAGCCAGGATCATCCCCGTCAGATAGCCCACGGGCATGGCAAGCTGGAGCAGGCCATAGACCTTGCCGCGAATATGGGGGCCAAAGTAATCAGAGATCAAACTGAAGAGACCCGGATAGCTGGAATCGTCTATGCCCGTGGACGCTCGCGTGGCCAGGAAGGTGCGATAAGTGGGCGCAAGGGCGCTGAGCCATGTCGTGGACCCCCAGATGAAGGAGGCCAGAGCCAGCAGCCTAGCCCGGGCAAAGCGGTCATACAGGAAGCCCCAAATGGGATAGAGGATGGCACTGACCAGGAGCGCCCCGGTGAACACGGCGCCCATCTGGGCCTCGTTGATGCCGAAGGTCTCCATGATGGGTGTGGTCAGGGGGCTGATGAGGAGCTTGTCTGACTGGTGAAGGAGCATGAAACAGAAGAAGACACCAACCACAAACCACCGATACCTGGATGACGTTCTCATCGTTCTCTCCTCCTGTCGTTGGTGATAGCGCGACGACCGCGACTCGCCAGGTCAAAACCGCATGCCCAGCCCATTACGCCCGATGTCAGATGCCGAAGGCCCGGTACTTGAACTCCCGCAGGAGCTCCAGGTAGCGACTGCCGTGGGGAATCATGCGCACCCCGCGCTTGGTCTCGCTCACCAGGCTGAGGCGAATAAGAAGATGCTCTTGAGGAAGGATGTCGGGCGCCCGGTCCGCCCACTCCACCACGGAGACCCCGTTCCCATAGAGGTACTCCTCCAGGCCCATGGCCATGGCTTCCTGTGTGGCGTCCTCAAGCCGGTACAGGTCAATATGGTACAGCGGCAGGCGACCGCCCACGTCCTTGGGGCGATACTCGTTAATCAGCGTGAAAGACGGACTGGTGACGTAATCGGAGATGCCCAGGCCGTGGGCAATACCCTGGGTGAGGACCGTCTTACCGCTGCCGAGGGGGCCTTCCAGGAGCAGCACATCGCCAGGGGCGAGGAGGTCAGCCAGACGCGAACCGACCCGCTGCGTTTGGGTGACGCTGTGGCTAATGAAATCCAGGGTGGGGTCAGCGCTCGGCGTCTCGTGTCTGATCATGCTTAGGGTTGCCTCAGCACAGAGAGGGGCACAGTGCAGCGTCACCAGTATAACAGAAGGCAGACAAGGGTGTCAACGCGTGCTTTCGACCTGACAGGTCTGTGAGATCTGTCGGGTCTGAAGGCGGCATCACGTTTCTTGACAGGCTCTCCCACCTCTGCTACACTCCCGCGCGGAGGGATGCGATGGCACTGCGCGGCAGTCTGCTGGTGGCCCAGGCTGGTGGGCCGACGGCGGTCATCAACGCCAGCCTACAGGGCATTGTCGAAGAAGCGCGCCGGCACGGGGAGATCGAGGGCGTGTTGGGGGCGCGCCATGGCTTGCTCGGCATCCTGCACGAGGATCTGGTAGATCTGGAGCAGGAGGATGCCGTGCGCCTGCGGGTGGTGGGGCATAGCCCTGCCGCTGCCCTGGGAACGAGCCGGCGGCGCTTTCTGCCAACCGATGGCGAGCGCGTACTGGCCGTGTTGGCGGCGCACCGTGTCCGCTTTCTGCTCTATGTTGGCGGCAACGACTCTGCGGAGACGGCCCACGCCATACAGATGCTGGCCGACGAGCGCGGCTATGCCCTGCGCTGCCTCTGCGTGCCCAAGACGATTGACAACGATCTGGCCTTCATGGATCATACGCCCGGCTATGGAAGCGCTGCCCGCTATGTGGCCATGGCGACCCGCGACTGCGGCTATGACGCGGCGTCCATCACCCCCACCGACCAGGTGACGATTCTCGAAGTGATGGGGCGTAATGCTGGTTGGCTGGCGGCGGCATCCGTGCTGGCACGGGCAACCCCCGACGAAGCGCCCCATCTGGTCTACGTGCCTGAGCGTCCCGTCATTGCCTCCGCGGTGGTACGTCAGGTGAGTGACGTAGTCGGGCGCCTGGGGCACGTGGTGATCGTGGTCGCGGAGACGGTGCGTGACGAGAAGGGCGAGCCGTGGGCACGGCTCACGGGTGAGGATGGCTTTGGTCATCGCCGTCTGGTGGGAGCAGCCGAGAGGCTGGGGGCGATGCTGACGGCCAGGCTGGGCCTGGGGACTCGCTACGACAGGCCAGGCACATTGCAGCGGGCTGCTGGTCTCTGTGTTTCGGCGGTGGATTGGGACGAAGCGTATCTGGTAGGCAGAATGGCTGTAGTCCAGGCTGTCAACGGAGCACAGGACGTCATGGTGACGCTACTGCGCCAGCCCGGTCCTCTCTACGCCTGCGCGACCGGGCTGGCGCCGCTGGCAGAAGTGGCTCGCGTCGAGCGCCGCCTGCCTCCTGAGTTTCTGGATGAGAACGGCACAATCACACCCGCCTTCGTCGCCTACGCCCGTCCCCTCATCGGCGGCGTGCTGCCTCCCTATGCCCGCCTGCAGGGAATCCCCGTGCCGAAGCTCCTGCAGCAGCCAGCAACGAGCAGCAAGTCCAAGAAGCCAAACGATGCCAACCTGTCGGACCATCATACCTCGCCTGCTGTCGGCGAGTAAGTAGCAAATCCAACAAGCTGCCTGCTGTTTACTGCTTACTCCTCACTGCCTGCTGCTTACTGCCTACTGCTTACTCCTCACTTCTCCTCAATCGTCACTCTCTGCATCACGTCCCCGACCGCGAGCTTCATCACCACATCCATGCCCTCGCAGACCTGCCCGAAGACGGTGTACTGGCCGTCGAGCCAGGATGCAGGCGTCTTAACGATATAGAACTGGCTGCCCGCGCTGTTCGGGTCTTGGCTGCGGGCCATGCCGACGGTACCGACAACGTGTTTGGTGGGGTTGAACTCGGCGGCAAGGTTGTAGCCCGGGCCGCCCGACCCGGTCCCCGTTGGGTCGCCAGTCTGGACAACCCAATCCTCCACCCGGTGGAAGACAAGCCCATTGTAGTAGCCCTCGCGGGCCAGAAAGACAAAGGCATTGACAGTCCTGGGGGCGACCTTGGGCAAGAGCTGAAGCTTGAAGCTGCCTTTGCTGGTGACGATGGTTGCGTTGTAGTTCTTGTTCAGGTCTATCTTCATGGCGGGTGGAGCGGAGTAGGTCTTGCGCACAAAACCCCCTTCCTTTGATGTGCCACAAGCGGCCAGGGCAATGACAGCCAGGATCAAGACAGCCAACAGGACGTAGCTTCTCTTCATGGTCGCTCACCTCGTGGGAGAAGGTTGGATGGTTGGGCTACCGGCAGGCGTTGCTGTGGCCTGGGAGCCAGGCGGAGGCAGGGTAGCCACTCCGGGGACGGCAGGCGTTCCGCCGGCGGGAATGGTTGGCGATGCGGGTGCCGTCGGGGCCACAGTCGCAGTGGCAGTCACCGGCGGGCGCACCGTCGGGGCACTGGTAGGAAGCACTAGAGCCTCCGTGGGAGTGGGCGTGACCTCCTGCCGGCGATCGGTCAAGAAGATGTCTCCAGCCAGGGCAAGTATCATGCTGCCCACGACGATGACGCCGAGGAGCACGGAGAAGGGATTCTTCTTCAGGCGATCTATGATGCCGGGCTCGCTGGGGGGAGCCAAGGGGCGCTGAGGCGGGCGCACAGAGCGATCGGCTTGGGGGCTGGGGCGACGGGCGCGCCCGCGCTTTTTCCTGGGCATGGCTGGTCTCCTCGACAGAGCGGCGTGTGCTGCCGCCTGCACGCCGTCAGTATAGCTGTCGGACGGTGCAAAGTCAAGAGAGATTTAAGGTTGCCACCCGCCCAGCGCCCTTGACGAAACATCTGGCGATCGAGTATAATCAGAGCAGGCGGCAGAGCGGCTTCCTGCCGCTCGTTGTGTTTCTGGACAGGCGTGAAGGCAACAGCAGGAGGCACGACCTTGCTCTTCATGGCGGATGGGACACCAGCCAGGGGCACCAGCGACGGGCGCTGGAGGGGAGTAGCATACCCTACAGCGCCCGTTGCCGCGCCTGTGGCAGACCGGCAAGCCGCAGGGAGGTGAGAAGGGCAGAGTCAGGTCCGGCCAGCCGCGACAGAAGACACGTCAGCACACTCAAGGAGGGGTAAGCGATGCTTAGGAAAACCTTTTGGGCGATTCTCACTGTTCTGGTAGTGGGGTCGCTCCTGCTCTCGGCCTGCGGGCCTACACCAACGCCGACGCCGACGCCGAAACCGCCGACGCCAACGCCGGTGCCCCCGACACCAACGCCGGTGCCGCCCACGCCAACGAAGCCGCCTGCCCCAACGGCCGTGCCACCAACAGCGACCCCAGTTCCGCCTACACCAACGCGTGTCCCACCGACTCCGACGCCGGTTCCGCCTACGCCCACACCGAAGCCATCCGTCTTCGGCATGGTGCTGGTGGGACCGTACAATGATCACGGCTGGAGTGAGGCTCACTACACCGCCGGGCAGTACGTGGAAAAGATGATCCCCGGGGCAAAGATGATCTGGCTGGACAAGCTCAATTCAGCCGACCGCAAGGGCACGACGTTGGATCAGGTCGTGAGCGATATGATCAGCAAGGGCGCCAAGCTGATCTTTACCACATCTGACGATTTCAAGGACGAAACGCGCCTTGCGGCAGAGAAATACAAGGATGTGACGTTTATCCATATCTCCGGTGATGATGTGTGGACCGGGAAAGCCCCCAAGAACTTGGGCAACTACATGGGACGCATGGAATACGGCAAGATGATCGCCGGCTGCGCCGCCGCCATGACCAGCACCACCGGCAAGCTCGGCTACCTCGGCCCGCTGATCAACGACGAGACGCGCCGTTTGGCCGCCGCCGCTTACCTGGGCGCCAAGTATTGCTGGACCACCTACCGCGGCAAGGACGCCAAGGACCTGAAGTTCGATGTCAAGTGGATCGGTTTCTGGTTCAACATCCCGGGCGTGACCCTTGATCCCACCAAGGTGGCCAACGACTTCTTCACCGCGGGCGTTGACGTCCTCATGTCAGGCATTGACACCACGGAGGCCCTGGTGGTGGCCGGGCAAAGGGCCAAGCAGGGACAGAAGGTCTTTGCCGTACCCTATGACTTCAAGGGGGCGTGCGCCGAAGCTCCTGATGTCTGTCTGGGCGTGCCCTACTTCAACTGGGGACCGGGGTACGTAAAGATCACCAAGGCCTGGTTGGCGGGCACCTGGAAGTCTGAGTTCGAGTGGGCCGGGCCAGACTGGAAAGACATCAATAACCCGGATACCACTGCCGTGGGCTTCGTCGCTGGCCCAGCCCTCAAGGGCGATGCCAAGACCAAGGTGGACGAGTTCATCAAGGGCTTGGCCGATGGCAAGATCGTGCTCTTCAAAGGCCCGCTTAAGTTCCAGGATGGCTCTGTCTTCCTGAAAGACGGCGAGGTTGCTTCCGACAAGCAGGTCTGGTATCTGCCCCAGTTGCTGGAGGGCATGACCGGGCCGAGCAAGTAGACGCGGGGACGCGAAGACCGCAGGGAGTTGCCTGCGTTCCGTGTGGCTACCACGCGTGGAGCGCGATGATGCCTGAGGGGATGGTTACGACGACAGGAATCGTCGCGCTCCGCAACTCGTCCTGCGCATCTTCGGCCCGAGCCCCGAATTCCGAACCCCGAGACCCAATGAGAGTAGACCTGCGCGATATTCACAAGTCCTTCGGCCCCGTGCGGGCCAATGACGGCATTAGCCTCACCTTGCAGAGCGGGCGCATCTATGGCCTGCTAGGGGAAAACGGCGCCGGGAAGACGACGCTCATGAAAGTCCTGTCCGGCTTCCTTCTCCCTGACAGGGGCGACATCGTGCTCGACGGCCAGACCGTGCGCTTTGCCTCACCCGCCCAGGCCATTCCCCGCGGGGTCGGTATGCTCCACCAGGATCCTCTGGACTTCTTGCCCCTAACAGTTCTGGACAACTTCTTGCTGGGACGGGGAAGGGGACTGAGCCTCAATCGCACCCAGGCACGGCGAGAGCTGGCGGACGTCTCGGCTCGATTCGCCTTCCACTTCGACCCTGATGCACCGGTCAGTCGGCTGACCGTAGGCGAGCGCCAGCAACTGGAGCTCGTGCGTTTGCTGGCTAGCGGCGTCCAGGTGCTCATCCTCGATGAGCCGACGACCGGTATTTCTGCCCCGCAGAAGGCTCTCCTCTTTGCCGCCCTGCGCATCCTGGCCAAGCAAGGCAAAACAATCATCTTCGTTTCCCACAAGCTGGAGGAGGTAGAGGAGCTGTGTGAGCAGATCACCGTCTTGCGCAAGGGGCGGGTGGCCGGGCAGGCCCAGGCGCCCTACAGCACCAACCGGCTGGTGGAGCTGATGTTCGGGCAGACCTTCTCGGCGGCCAGTAGGGAACAGCCGCGCTTGGGGGAGCCGATTCTTGAGCTAGATGGTGTCTGCCTCCAGGATCGGCGCCTGCGCCTGTCCGACATCTCCTTGAGCGTACGCACAGGAGAAGTGATAGGGATCGCAGGCATGGAGGGGAGCGGCCAAAGGCTGCTGTTGCAGGCATGCGCAGGACTTCTGAGCCCGTCTGCCGGGCGCATCCGTGTCTGCGGGGTGGACATGACGAGGCAGTCCTATCGTCGCTTCTGTTCCGCTGGTGTTGCGTACCTGCCCGCCGGCCGCCTCGAAGAAGGCCTGGTGCCAGGCCTGAACCTTGCCGAGCATTTCCTGCTGAGGCAACCTGATCCGTCTTTCCTCATTGACTGGGCCGCAGCCCAGGCGCGAGCCGCCAGGCGCATCGAGGAGTTCAACATCGTGGGGCAGCCCTCGACACGAGTGGAATCCCTGTCCGGCGGCAATCAGCAGCGCATGCTGCTGGCTCTCCTGCCCTTCGACTTGCGCTTGTTGCTCATGGAGCATCCCACGCGGGGCCTGGACATGGATTCCAGTCGCTGGCCGTGGGAGCGGCTGCTGTCGCGACGGCAG
>DAOUCN010000223.1:0-23224 GCA_034431995.1 Chloroflexota bacterium
CCAGGTCTTCACGGGGCAAGCGCCGCAGGTGTTTGCCATTCTGCGCAATGCTGTCATTCCCCTGTTGCGTTGTCTGGAACTGCCGTCCATCGCTGCCGCCATGCGGCGGACGGCGATGCAGCCACGCACTGTCCTAACCCTATTCAGTTGCCTGTCTCGGCGACTGGCAGGCCAGCCTGCCTATTCCGGGCCTTAGGTGAAATGGCCGTAGTAGTCGTGTTAGAGGCTCTTGACATCACGGCATCGGTGTGCTATAGTATCATCAGCATTGGTGTCCATCCCCGGGTGGGTCGTGGTTCTCTTCAGTCAACGCTGTGTGCTTGGGGGAGGTGAGAAGGGAGCCGACCGTCGTTATCCTCTGGTTGATGTTGCGGGCCGCCCGCCCAGCGGCCGCGTCAGCCTTCTCCTGTTCCCTGACAGAGAGTGCGAGTCCGCGCGACGCGGGTAGCTATCGTCCATTCCAATTCTAATAAGGGGGACCGAGATGAAGAAGTTTGCATGGGTGTTGGTAACTGCGTTGGCATTGCTGGCGGTGTCGGTGGCGCCGGTGTTGGCCGACGACCTGCCCGAGGCCGGGACGGCAGCGCCGGGCGCGTTCGTTGATGTGAGTGGGGGCGTGGCCGGCAAGGGCGGCGCACCGGCAGCGCCACCGGTGGGCACGGTCAAGCTGTCCAAGACCGGCTCGAAGTGGATCGAAAGCTACGTGACGAAGCTCTCCTGGGGCAACTACGTTCTCCGTGGTGTGGAGCCGTGGAAGGGTCGGCCGGTGCAGTACATCGAGCAGTCATGCACGAAGAATGGCGTGCTGGAGAACATCTTCTTCCAGAGGCTGGCCGGCTACATGTGCGCGCCGGGCATGGGCTGCAGTCCCTGGGCTGGCTGGCTTGGCTGGGACGTTGCCAGCTTCGCTGGCTACACCTGGTGGTGCACAGGCTGCCCCGCCCACTCTGGCGTGGGCGTCAAGTCTGTGAGCCGCCACACCTTCAGTTGGTGGTGGGGTGGCGTTATCCAGACATTCGACACCTATGCGATCGTGAGCGGCTGGGTCACACCGTAGCGGTCTAGTGCCATAGACCTGACAGGTCCGGGAGACCTGTCAGGTCTCGTGTGTTGTGCGTTCGACAGAGGGCGGAGCGCCAGGGTGGTGTGCGCCCTCTGTGCCTTTGCCGAGGTGTATCCAACCTCCCGCAGGTTCCCAACCTGCGGGAGGTTTCGCTTTTCAGGTCATACTGGACATGGCGGCGGGGGTGGTGTATAATCGGTCTGTAGCGAGGGATGGGCATGGCGAGCAAGATCGCAGCGTCCGTACTGACCGCCGACGCAGCCCGCCTGGGCGAGGCCGCAGCCCAGGCCGAGGCTGCCGGCGCCGACTACCTGCACCTGGACATCATGGACGGCCACTTCGTGCCCAACATGACGTTTGGGCCGCTGGTGGTTGAGGCCATGCGCCGCGTCACCCGTCTGCCATTGGACGTGCATCTGATGATCGAAGAGCCGTCCCGCTACCTAGCCGCTTTCGCCCAGGCAGGCGCCAGCATCCTTACCGTGCAGGTAGAGGCATGTGTGCACCTGCACCGCGTGCTGCAGGAGATCAAGGGACACGGGATTAGGGCCGGCGTGGCGCTGAACCCGGCCACGCCCCTGGCCAGCATCGAGGAGATCCTGACCGACGTTGATCTCGTCCTGGTGATGACGGTGAATCCGGGCTACGGCGGGCAGAAACTCATTCCGTCCACGCTCACGAAGCTGCGCCGCCTCAAGGGCATGGCCCAAGGCATGGGGTGGGCGGGGGAGCTTGAGGTGGACGGCGGCATCAACGGCGAGACGGCAGCCAGGGTGGTGCAGGCGGGAGCGGATGTGCTGGTGGTCGGCGCGGCTCTGTATAACGCGCCCGAGGGTGTGCAGGCGGCCATGTCGAAGCTGCGCCAAGCCATCGCTCGCGGCACATGACGGTGGGACGTCTTCGTTTGTGCGAAACCGCAGAATGGGGCGAATAGGAGATTCGCCCCTCCTAGGACACAGGCGGCGAGTCGTAGTGCGAACCTTGTGTTCGCCCCTCCTAGAGTCTCGTACCACAATGTGGTAGATGAGGTCGTGGCGTTGAAGAACGCTCCTCCGTGGCCTGCCACGGGCCAGCCTGCCCCCTGGCCTGCGCCCCTCAGGCTGGCAGTCCAGGGGGCAGGCAGCATGACAGAAACGGTATCAGGCCTTGCGCTGCTTGTTCATGGTACGCAGACAGCGGGTGCACACCCAAAGGCGCAGACGGGTGTTATTAACGTAGAGCGTATGCTTCTGGACGTTCATGCCCCAGGGGCGGTTGGTGCGCCGCTTGGAGTGACTGACGGCGTGTCCGAATTGCAGCATGCGCCCACAGATGTCACATTTGTTGGCCATGTGGTGGCGCTCCTTAGGTGAAGTGGTCGAGTTGGTTGACAAACGTGCCCTATCATAACATAAAGCGCCCCCCGTGCGCAAGGGGGTTTTGGCTGGTGAGTCAGGGCCTGTGCAGAATCGGTACCACGCTCCCGCAGGTTGAGCCAGCGATGTAGTGGGGTTGTCTGCGCCTGTCGGAGGGCTTGGGATGAACCTGGGGGGCCGGTCCCACCCCGGGACTCTGCACATGCCCTGGGGGCCTGTAGGTGGTGAGGTGAGGAAGAGCATGGATGAGATGAAGACACCGATGGGCAAGATAGAAGTCACGACGCGGGCCGTGGCCACAGTGGCCGCCAAGGCGGTGTTGGAGTGCTATGGCGTGGTCGGCATGGCCTCCAAGACGTTGCGGGACGGCCTTGCCGTCCTCCTACAGCGAGAGAACCCGCACCGAGGCATTGACGTGCATTTCGCAGACCGTGACAAAATCGTCATTGATCTGTACGTAGTTATCGAGTACGGGCTGCGCATTTCCGAGGTGGCGCAGAACATGATGAGTCGGGTGAAGTATGCCGTGGAGACGTCCCTCGGCTTACCCGTCGTATTGGTGAACGTCAATGTCCAGGGCGTGCGCGTGAGTGATGTTGACTAACGTGGTGCGTGGTGCGTGTTCCGTTTGCCCTCCATAGCACTACTACCGTCCATCGGCAAGCTGTCATCTTGAGCGAGTGCAGTGTGCGAGCGAAGAATCTCGAACTGCGCAGCGCTGCATCCTACTGGGGGAGATTCTGCGTCGCTCCGCTCCTCGAGAATGCCAAGTACGGTTGTAGTACCAGCCGCGGAGCGCGCAACACGCTGCGCTGATCTCGGACAGCGGATGACGGGCTACGGACTACGGCACGGGTGGGGGTCGCACATTGGCCGAGGAAGAGGAACAGGAAGCGAAAGTGGGTCAGCCGGGGAGCACGTGCGACGGCAAGAGGCTGAAAGAAGCCCTGCGGGCCGCCACCGCCTGGATTGAGGCCCACTGCGAAGAGATCAATAGTCTGAATGTCTTTCCTGTGCCCGACGGAGACACCGGCACCAACATGCTGCTGACATGCCAGGCAGCTCTGGAAGAGATGGGCAAAGCCGGGGATACGCTGCGAGAGATCATGCATGCTGTTGCTCACGGCTCGCTGATGGGGGCACGGGGGAACTCCGGGGTCATCCTCTCTCAGATCGTGCGGGGGATGGCGCGCAGCCTGGACAACAAAGAGGCAATCACGACCTATGACCTGGCCGCTGCCCTCAAGGAGGGGGCGGCAACCGCCTACCGGGGGGTGATCAAGCCGGTAGAGGGCACGATCCTGACGGTGATCCGCGAGATGGCAGAGGCCGCCGTGGTGACAGCGCGTGAGACCGACGATGTGGGCCTCTTTCTCGATGCCCTGGTCGGCGCAGCGAAGACATCCGTGGCCCGGACGCCGGAGCTGTTGCTCCCGTTGCGCCAGGCAGGGGTGGTGGATGCCGGAGGCCAGGGGCTTTATATCCTATTCGAGGGCATCCAGCGCTATGCGCGGGGTGAAGCCGTCGAGGGGGCAAAGGTGAGCCGGGCAGAGCTAGGGGAACTGGAAGCGCCTGCAGAGGGCTATGGCTACGACGTGCAGTTCATTCTGCGGGGTGACCATCTCGACGTGGAAGCCATTCGCGGTCATATCGCCGCCATGGGCGAGTCCACCCTGGTTGTGGGCGACGAGAAGGCGCTCAAGGTTCACGTCCATGTGGCCAATCCCGGCCCCGTCCTCGATTACGGCGTTCGCATGGGGACGCTGAGCCGGGTCATCGTTGAGAACATGCAGGAGCAGTACCGCCAGTTCCGCAGCGGAGAGGAGGGCGGCGGCGCCCCACAGCCACAGGAAGAGGGGCCTGGGGCCCGCCCGGCGGAGGAAGCGGCGCGCGTGCTGCCCAGTCAGTTGGTGGCATCCCAATCGTCCCATGCGACAGAGCTGACCGGCATCGGCACCATTGCGGTGGCAAGTGGAGCAGGACTGGAGAGGGTCTTCCGCAGCCTGGAGGTGAGCGCAATCGTGCCGGGGGGGCAGACCATGAATCCTTCCACCCACGAGATCCTTAAGGCCATCGAGTCGGTACCCACCACGGACGTCATTGTGCTACCCAACAACAAGAACATCATCATGGCGGCAGAGGAGGCCGGCCGCCTGAGTGCCAAGACAGTGGTCATCGTACCGAGCAAGACGATCCCCCAGGGGATCGCTGCTCTCTTGGCACTCAACTATGAGGCCGACCTGGAGACCAACCGTCTGGCCATGGAGCGGGCGGCTGCCAGCGTGCGCACCGGCGAGATCACGGAGGCAGTACGCAACAGCCACGTGGATGGGGTGGACGTGTGCAAGGGGCAGATCATCGGCCTCGCCGACGACCGGCTGGTGGCTGCCGGCGAGTCTGTGGTCGAGGTGGTGCTGGCGACGTTTGCGGCGATGCAGGCAGCGGATGCCGAGCTGCTAACGCTATACTATGGCGACGGTGTGCAGGCCGCCGAGGCCCATGCCCTGGCCGAGCGGGTGGGGACGACCTATCCGTCTGCTCAGGTGGAGGTGGTAGAGGGTGGGCAGCCACACTACCGCTACATCCTCTCAGCCGAGTAGAGAGATGGTGAACAGGCCTCTGGCAGCGATCATCGGCATCGCCTATGTGGTGCTCATCGCTGTGCTCGTCTGGCGTGAGGTGCGGCGTCAGCAGGGGTTGCTGCAGGGACGGCGGCGCAGGGGCGTGCCTATCCCCTTGCCCTGGCGCGGCAGGCGCTGAGCAGGCATGGCCGCGCATCTCCCCTGCGGGGTGCACGGCAGCGAAGCAAGAGGGGACGATGACCTCTGGAGATTCTCTTCTCCCGCAGGAGGCGTGTGCATGGGGCGCATACGCGTAGTGACGGATAGCACAGCAGACCTGGACCCTGGCATGGCGCGGGCGCTCGGTATCACCGTCGTGCCGCTGCGGGTGCGTTTCGGCCAGGAGGAGTACCTGGATCGTGTGAGCTTGACAGAGGACGACTTCCTGAGTCGTTTGCAGCGGCAGCCGCAGGTCTATCCCGAAACATCGCCGCCATCCGTAGATGACTTTGAAGCCGTTTATGCAGCGCTGGCCCGGACCTGCGATGGTGTTCTGTCCATCCACCTCTCGGGCCGTCTGAGTGAGACTGTGCGCCATGCTCAAGAGGCCAAAGAGCGGCGCAGCGTACGTGATCTGTGCCGGGTGGTGGTCGTTGATACCGGTCTGACGTCCCTGGCGCTGGGTTTCATCGTCATGGCTGCGGCCGAGGCGTGCAAAGAGGGATGCTCGCTGGACGAGATGGCGCGCCTTGCCCGGGGCATGGCGCCGCAGACCCATGTCCTGTTCTTCGTTGACACATTGGACTACCTGCAACACGGCGGGCGAATCGGGAAGATCGAAGCCCTCCTCGGCTCGGTGATGGCCATCAAGCCGTTGTTGCGGCTAGAGGACGGCGAGATCGTCCTGATGGAGAAAGTGCGCACCCGGGCCAAGGCCCTGGAACGCCTCTACGAGTTTGTGGCGGATTTCCCCCATATCGAGAAGATGGGGATTGTCTACGGCACAACGCCCAACGAAGCCACCAACCTGGCGAAGCGCATTGATGTGGTCTTTCCGCGTGACCGTATCGCCCTGGCACGCTACGGGCCGGTGCTGGGAGCGCACCTGGGGCCGGGCGCCATGGGCGTCGCTGTCTACGAAGGCCAGGACAGGTAGATTGGCTATGGACATACCGCCGGCCGTGCGCGTGGTAACTGACAGCATCAGCGATGTGCCCCAGCCTCTGGCGGATGAGCTGGGCATCATCGTCGTGCCCACCACCTTCAGCTTTGGCCAGGCGACGTATCGCGAAGGGGTGGACATGACGCGAGAGGAGTTCTATACTCGCCTCACCAGCGCCAGGGTTCTGCCGACGACGGCTGCGCCAGGCGCGGGCGTCTTTGCCGATGCCTATCGCACCATGGTGCAGCAGAACCAGGAGGCTGGCGTTCCCCTGGAAGGGATCGTCTCGCTGCATCCACCCACTCACCTGAGTGGCTTATACAACGCGGCCTACGCTGGCAGCGGCATGGTCGAGGGCGTGCGTGTGGAGGTGATAGACACTGGTCAGATCAGCATGGCGATGGGGTGGCAGGCGGTGGCCGCCGCGCGAGCAGCCAGCAAGGGGTGCTCGCTGCAAGAGATCGTCGCCGCCCTGCGGGCTATGCGTCGGCGGTCGTACCTCTTGGCCGCTGTAGAGACTCTCGACTGGGCCGCTCGCAGCGGGCGCGTCAACCGCCTGGTGGCAGCGATGGGCAACCTGCTGGCCGTGAAGCCCCTGCTCAGGATGTACGATGGCGAGCTGACGCTGGCCGAGCGGGTGCGTACCCGCACGCGCCAGTTGGAGCGTATGATAGAAATGGTCGTGGCCCTTGCGCCTTTTGCGCACGTGGCCGTGGTGCATGCCCGCGCCGCCGAGGTTGCCCAGCGCATGGTGGAGCGGATGAGCCAGGTGCATGCGCGGGAAGGCATTGTTGTCTCGGAGATCAGCTCGACGCTGGGTACATATGCGGGGCCAGGAGCCTGCGGCATTGCCGTGGTCCAGGCGTAGGAGGCTGGCTTGCGGTCGTCCAAGGCCCTGGCAGGTGGGGTCAATGGAGTCCTAGCGGTTTTGGCGTTGACATCTGTGGCTCATGCGCTCAATCATGCCTATGGGGCGCTGATGCCACTGATTTATCCCATCGTCATTGACGAGCTGCATCTCAGCTATACGGACATCGGCGCGCTGGTGGGGCTGACCAATGCCGCCGGTGGGCTTGTTCAGTTCAGCTATGGGTTCTTGACTCGTTATGTGCGGCGCAAGGTGCTGCTGGGGCTGGGGCAGTTGGGCAGCGCCCTCAGCCTGCTGCTGACAGCGGCGGCCAGCACCTATGGTCTCTTCTTTCTGGGCAATCTGGCCGCCCGTCTGTCCCAGAGCCCGCAGCATCCCGTTGGCAGTGCCCTGCTGTCGGACAGATTTCCCCCCGCGTCACGGGGAATGGCCCTCTCCCTTCACCAAGTCGGGGGCAATATCGGCACGCTGGTGGTGCCGCTTCTGGCTGCCGTGCTCTTGCCTGCTCTGGGCTGGCGCTTGACCCTGACGCTCTTTGCCGTGCCGACTGGTGCTGTGGCCGTTGCCCTGATGGCTTTCCTCGTTGAGGCGCGCCAGCAAGACGGAACGGCGCGACACGGAGGTATTGCCACGGGCCAGGTTGTGCGCTCGCTTCTGCAGAGCCGCACCCTGGTGCTCATCATGCTGGCCTCGGTCATTGCCGCGGGCGGTCGGGGACTGGGTGCCCTGAATACGTACGTTCCGCTCTATCTGGGTCGCGATCTCAAGGCGACGGCGCCGGTGGTCAGTCTTCTGTATACCCTGCTGCTTGTGGGTGGTGTGTTCGGACCGGTGGTACTGGGACGCCTATCGGACCGCAGCGGACGGAAGGCCGTGCTCTATGGCATCTATGGGGCCGGTACTCTCCTGCTGCTGGGCTTTGTTGGCGTAGGAAACGCTTCGGTGCTCCTGCTGGGTCTGTTCCTGCTGGGGGTGGGGATCACCAGCAGCTCGGACAGCACGCTCTTGCAGGTCTTCCTGGCAGACACAACCACGCCTGCAGAGCGCGATCTGGTCTTCGGCATGTACTTCACCATTGCCTACGGGGTCGGTTCTCTGTGGCCTACCCTTGTGGGCTATATGGCAGACAACTTTGGCATGACGTCAGCCTTTGCCGTCATGGCTGCGACATACGCGGTGGCGGGGCTGTGCCTGGTACCGGCGCGGGAGACGAAACGGGCATAGGGCCTCGGTAGCCCCATGCGTCAGGAAAGGGAGACTTCCTGCAAAGCCGTGGCCGAGGCCAGGACGGGCTGGGCGTGCGAGACGTCGGATACGATGCGAGAATGAGAAGACTCGAATCGGCATTTCAGCGATTGGACAAGATGCTGGTGCAGGAGATGCGCCAGCAGTGTGCCGACCAGCTTGTCATGGGCGGCCTGGGGGCATATGTCACCCAGCGCTGGCAGCATGAAGCAGATGCAGAGGCTGTCAACGACGAAGAACGGGCATTGGTCGGGCGCGTCGTGGAGGCTCTGGCAGCCTACGCGACCATGGAGGCTGGGCAACGCCAGGGCGCGGTCAGCACATGCCGCGCCCTCCTTGATGAACTCAAGACCCGCAGCGCCGGACGGGAACCGGTATCCCTCTCGCGACCGTCGCGAACGGCTCGCTTCGTGAGCCGACCGCCGCAGGGAGAGGCGGCGCAGCCTGCGCCTGCCGAGCCGGGCAAGCGGCCAGCCGTTGCCGAAGAGCCGCGGGCCGAAGAAGCCGCGGCGGTCGTGAGTGCAGTGCCGATCAAGGAGGAGCGCCCCGTGCCGGCCCGGCCCCCACGGCCTGCGCCCAGCTACGGCCTGGACGGCCCGGTGACGACGATCCCGGGCGTCAATGTTGGCTACGCGGCCAAGCTCGCCAAGCTGGGAGTACGCACAGTCCGCGATCTGCTGTATCTGTTCCCCCGCCGCTATAACGACTTCACGAGCATGAAGCGGATTGCAGAGCTGAGCATTGGCGCAGTGGAGACGGTGGTCGGCACGGTCATGCAGGTGAGCACTAGAACCACGCGCAATAACAAAGTGCTGACCGAGGTGTCGGTCGCCGATGAGACGGGGAGCATCCAGGCGGTGTGGTTTGGGCAAGCCTATCTGAGCACGGTCCTGCGGAAAGGTATGCCTATCGTGTTGAGCGGCAAGGTGGACGTGTTCCTGGGGCGCAAGGTGATGCAGTCTCCGGAGTACGAGACGTTGGAGACGCAGGAACTCGTACATACGGCGCGCCTGGTGCCCGTGTATCCTCTGACCGAGGGCCTGGGGGCACGGTGGATGCGCCGCCTGCAGAAGCGAGTGGTGGATCGCTGGGCGCCGCAGGCGGCCGAGTTCATGCCGCCAAGCGTGCGCGAGCGGGCACGGCTGATGGCGTTGGGCGAGAGCCTGGCCCAGATGCACTTTCCGAACAGCGCGGATTCCCTCGCCGAGGCCCGACGGCGGCTTGCCTTTGATGAGTTGTTTCTGCTGCAGATCGGCTTGCTCCAGCGCCGCCGTTCGTGGCAGGATGGCGTGGTGGGCACGGCCCTCACCATAGGGCGCGCCAAGCTGGAGCAGATCATTGCTGCGCTGCCCTTTGCCCTGACGGGAGCACAGCGGCGGGCACTGGAGTCCATACTGGCCGACATTCAGCAGTCGAAGCCTATGGTGCGTTTATTGCAGGGAGATGTAGGCTCCGGCAAGACGGTGGTGGCTCTCCTGGCGATGCTGGTGGTGGTAGCCAATGGCTACCAAGCAGCCATCATGGCGCCCACTGAGATCCTAGCGCAGCAGCATTTCAAGACCATCGTCCACTTGCTGGCTCAGCTGGCTGAGCGGCTCGGCAGTGGAGGTGGCATGGCAGGAAGGCAGGCCCTGTTTGCCACGGCTGGGGATGAGGTTCCAGAACGGGTGGACATACCGGCCCTGCCGATGCTACCGTCGGGCGTGCACGTCGCTCGTCTCATTGGCAGCCTGTCCGACGCCAGCAAGCGCGATGTCCGTGACGCCTTGGCAGCCCATCAGATAGACGTCGTGGTGGGCACCCATGCCCTGATCGAGGAGAGCGTTGCTTTTGATCGGTTGGCGTTCGCCGTCATTGACGAGCAGCATCGCTTTGGGGTGATGCAGCGGGCGGCCCTGCGGCAGAAGGGGATCAATCCGCATGTGCTGGTGATGACGGCCACGCCCATCCCACGTACACTGGCTCTGACCTTGTACGGCGACCTGGACATCGCCACCATTGATGAGCTGCCTCCGGGCCGTCAAGTGGTCAAGACCAAATGGCTGGAACCGCGCGACAGGGAACGGGCCTACAACTTCATTCGCCGCCAGGTGCAGGATCTGCAGCACCAGGCCTTTGTCATTTGCCCGCTGATCGAGGAATCGGAGACCATTGAGGCCAAGGCGGCGGTGGAGGAATACGATCGGCTACGCAGACAGGTCTTCCCCGATCTACGGGTGGGTCTCGTCCATGGGCGGATGAAGGGCCAGGAGAAAGACGAGGTGATGAGCAGGTTCGCCGCTGGCGAGCTGGACATCCTGGTGTCAACATCGGTGGTGGAGGTGGGTATTGACGTACCCAATGCCACGGTGATGCTCATCGAGGGGGCGAACCGCTTTGGCCTGGCCCAACTGCACCAGTTCCGTGGGCGGGTGGGGCGGGGGACGGCCCAGTCGTACTGCGTTCTGCTGGCCGACGAGTCGGGGGCCACGGCTGACCAGCGCCTGGCGGCCATCGAGACGAACCACGACGGCTTCAAGCTGGCTGAGATTGACCTGGAGATCAGGGGACCGGGCGAGTTCTTTGGCACGCGCCAGAGCGGCATGCCCGATCTGCGGGTGGCACAGCTTAGCGACATGGCCCTGTTGGAGCAAGCGCGGGCGGAGGCTCTGGCGCTCTTTCGGGGCGATCCCAACCTATCGCACCCTGACCATCGGCTGCTGGCGGAGATGGTGCGCGGTTTCTCGCAGAGGCAGCCCGGGCAGGGAGATGCCTGAATGAGGGTCATTGCCGGCACGGCCAAGGGGCATCGCCTTAAGGCGCCCAAGGGCATGGCCACTCGCCCCACCGCCGACATGATCCGAGGCGCCCTCTTCGCCATGCTGGAGTCGCTGGGGGGAGTGGCCGAGGCCAGAGTGCTGGACCTGTACGCGGGGACAGGGGCCTTGGGCATTGAGGCTCTCTCCCGTGGGGCGGCCTGGGCCGATCTGGTAGAGCAGAGCCGGGCGGCCTGCGCCGTGATCCGCGACAACCTCGCCCACACGCGCTGCGCCGACAGGGCGGCGGTACACTGCATGGACGTGAAGGCAGCCCTGAAAGCCCCCTATTTCACAGAACGTGAGCCTTATGATATAATACTTCTGGACCCGCCCTATGACGATCCGGACATTCACAACGTCATGGAGGCTTTGGCTGGGGCACGCCTGACGGCTGAAGACGTGACGGTCGTTCTTGAGCATTCTCGCCGCTTTGCGGTGCGTCAGGAGTACGGCAGGTTGCGTCTGCTCAAGACCCGCCGCCACGGCGACACGTGCCTGAGCATATTCGTGGGAGGGGAGAGGGAGGCCCTCACCCCGACCCTCGGCGCCGCTCAGCACCTCACCCTTGGGGTCTCCCGGTGGGAGAGGGAGGCCCTCACTCCGACCCTCGGCGCTGCTCAGCGCCTTACCCTTCGGGTCTCCCGGTGGGAGAGGGGGAAGAGGATAATGTCTTGACGAGTGCGCTCTATCCGGGCAGCTTTGACCCGATTACCAATGGCCACGTGGATGTGGCGACGCGGGCGGCGCGGCTGTTCGACCGCGTGATCGTGGCTGTCTACGATGCACCGCCGAAGCGGCTGCTGTTCAGCACCGAGGAACGCGTGCAGATGGCGCGGGATGCCCTGAGCCATCTCCCCAATGTGGAGGTGGGCAGCTACACTGGTCTCACCGTGGCATTCGCTCGCCAGGTGGGGGCGGGGGTCATCGTGCGGGGCCTACGCGTCATCTCGGACTTTGAGCTCGAGCATCAGATGGCTCTGACCAATCGGGAGTTGGCGCCCGACGTGGACACGGTATGCCTGATGACCCGGCGCGAATACGCCTTCCTCAGTGCGACGATCGTCAAGGAGATCGCCAAGCTTGGGGGGCCGGTGGAGAACTTCGTGCCGGCCCACGTGGCCCATGCCCTGCGTCTCCGCTTCGGCAGCCGCGCCGAACAGCGAGAGACGGTCATACCGACCCAGTTGCTGCGGGACTAGCATCCCAGGCATGGCGGGCAGCGCCCTCACCGCCGGAGAGTGGGGCGTGACCGGAAGGAGGGACTACCATCGACATCCTTTTTCTGGTGGACCGACTGGAAGAGCTCTTCCAGAAGGGACGCCGCCTCCCGATGACACGTCAGGTGGTTGTGGATGAGCAGGCTTTCCTGGACATCATTGACCAGATGCGCGTCACGATTCCGGAAGAGATCCGCCAGGCGAAGCGGGTGAACGAGGAAAAAGAGAGGATCTTGGCAGACGCGCGTGAGGAGGCAGAGCGGACGCTGGCCAATGCCCAGGAGCAAGCTGCTTTCCTGATGACGGAAAAGGGGCTGATGCGGCAGGCCCAGGCCGAGGCTGACCGGCTTCTGGCTCAGGGGCGCGAGCGCGCTCGCCAGCAAATGGTTGAGTCTGACGCCTATGTCGTGGCGGTCTTGACGGGTCTGGAAGAGGAGCTAACGCGTCTCCTCAGCACGACCCGCAATGGCATTGAGCGCTTGCGCACCAGCCACCAACAGCCCAAAGGGGAATAGGGTGGACTACAATGTAGCGCAGCTTCTCCGCCAACCCATGGGCACGGTGCGCCGCTACGAGCTGAACGAAGACATGAGCGGGCTTGATCCCGATCTACAACCGACGGAGGCCCTGCGTGGCTCGCTCAGGCTGATCCGCACCAAGAACGGCATGCTGGTTCAACTCGATGCCCAGACCAGATTGCGTGTCATCTGTAGCCATTGCCTTGAGCCGACGGTGGTGCCTGTCAGCCTGCACGTGCAGGAGGAGTTCCTGCAGACTGTTGATGTGGTGAGCGGGCTGCCGCTGGCAGCGGCAGGGGATGACCCCGCTCTTCTGATTGACGATCATCACGAGCTCCATCTCAAGGATTGGATCCGGCAATATCTGCTCCTGGCGTTGCCGATGAGCCCGCTCTGCCGGGCAGACTGCAAAGGGCTATGCCCTCGCTGTGGGAAGAACCTGAACCAGGGGCCATGCGCCTGTCCGCCCGAGGCGCCTGACGAGCGGTGGTCGGCCCTGAAGGTGCTACTGGAGCAGTAAGGGTGTGGCGGTGCGCCCTCTGTGCGCTGCCAGTGGCCGGTCTCGACCGCTCGCCTGCACGACAGGAACAACAGCGGAATCATCACTGAAAGGAGTTATTCTGTGCCTGCACTGACCAAGCGCAAGTATTCCAAAGCGCGTCAGGGTGAGCGACGAGCACACCTGGCGCTCACTCCCGAGACTCTCGTGGAGTGCCCACAGTGTCACAAGATGAAGTTGCCGCATACGGCGTGTCCGAGCTGTGGCTACTACAACGGCATGAAAGTCTTCGAGCCCAAGACGAAGAAGGAAAAGAAGACGCCTACACGGTCATGAGTGCATTCGCCCTCGTCTTTCCCGGCCAGGGATCACAGGTGGTGGGCATGGGGAAGGATGTCTCTGCTGCCTTCTCCGTGGCCCGGCAGACCTATCAGCAGGCTGACGAGGCTTTGGGCTTTGCCTTGTCGGAGTTGTGCTTCAATGGGCCGGAGGATGCCCTGCGGGATACGATAAACCAGCAGCCAGCCTTGCTGACTACCAGCGTCGCCCTTCTCCGTGTGATGGAGAGCCAGGGGGCACGGCTGTCTGCGGCCTTCGTGGCCGGGCATAGTCTGGGCGAGTACACGGCGCTGGTGGCGGCGGGCGCCTTGGAGTTCCGCGAGGCGGTGGTGCTGGTGCGCGAGCGCGGCCGCGTGATGCGCGACGCGGGGCAGGTCCATGCCGGAGGCATGGCTGCCGTCCTAGGGCTGGACGATCTGGCGCTGGAAGAGGTCTGCCGCGAGGCAACGTCCCGTCACGGCGGCCTGGGGGTGGTCTGTGCCAACTACAATGCACCGGGTCAGGTCGTGATTTCGGGGGAGATGGCGGCCCTGGAGACGGCCATTAGCCTGGCGAAGGAGCGCGGTGCCCGGCGGGTGGTACCGTTGCCGGTGACCATCGCCTCCCACTCACCCCTGATGCAGGAGGCGGCGCGGGCCTTTGACCGTGCCGTCCAGTCCGTGCCTTTGCGCTCAGGGCACTGTCCAGTCGTGGCCAACGTGACGGCGCGGCCCCTCATCTCTGTGGACGAGATGCGCACGGAGATGGTGCAGCAGTTGACATCGCCGGTGCGCTGGACGGCCTCCGTGCAGTATATGGTCGGCCAGGGCGTCCGGGAGTTTGTCGAGGTGGGGCCGAAGGATGTCCTTGCCGGACTGATCAAGCGCATAGACGGGCAGGCCGCTGTGGTCAGCGTGGGTGACGTGGCGGGGATAGAAGCAATCCTGACGCGTTAGCCTCTGGCGCACCGATCTGCTGCCGGTTGGTTACCTGCGGGAGGTTCTGAGGAGTACGGGGATGTTTGATCTCACGGGCAAGGTGGCTGTTGTGACCGGGAGTTCGCGCGGGATCGGACGGGCCATCGCTGTCCTCCTGGCCCGGCAGGGGGCGCGGGTGGTGGTGAATTCCTCCAAGAGCGCCGCGGCCGCGGATGGGGTGGTGCAAGAGATCCGTGCCGCTGGTGGGGAGGCCGTCAACGTGACGGCGGATGTCAGCGTGCAGGCGGAGGCAGAGCGGCTGATTAGGACCGCCGTGGACACGTATGGGCGGCTGGATATCCTGGTCAACAACGCTGGCACGACCCGTGACACGCTCCTCATGCGCATGAGCGAAGCGGACTGGGATGCGGTGATGAACCTGAATCTCAAGGGCGCGTTCTTCTGTACGAAGGCAGCCATGCGCTCGTTGCTGCGGGCCAAGGGGGGGCGCATTATCAATATCACGTCCATTGCGGGGTTGTCGGGCAACGCCGGTCAGGCGAACTACGCTGCATCCAAGGCTGGTCTGATTGGCTTCACGAAGTCGGTGGCCCGGGAGGTAGGCTCACGGGGGATCACGTGCAACGCGGTGGCGCCAGGGTTTGTACCCACGGCTCTCACCAACGTCTTGCCCGATGATCTGAAGGCAAAGGCTATCGAGATGATTCCCCTGGGGCGGGTGGGGACAGCGGAAGAGATCGCGGCGGCGGTGGTGTTCCTTGCATCCGATGAGGCAGCATACGTCACCGGCCAGGTGTTGTCGGTTGACGGCGGTATGGCGATGATGTAGGATGGGAAAGGGCGGCCCGCCTGGGCCAGAGGACGATGAGCGCGGAGAAGATTGGTACTGTACGCATTGCACCCGAGGTTCTGGCAACCATCTCTGCCCTGACGGCGCTATCTGTGCCTGGGGTCGTGCGCCTGGAAGGCAGTCCGGCCAATGGCGTTGGCGCCTTTGTCAAGAAGGGGAAGGTTCCCCGGGGCGTGAAGATCGCCGTAGAGAACAATGAGGTCTGGGTTGAGATGCACCTGGTCGTGAAGCCAGATGTGAGCATGTATCAGGTGGGCAAGCAGGTGCAGGTGGCGGTGGCTGAGGCCATTCAGACCATGGTGGGGATGCCAGTCCACGCCGTTGACGTGTACATTGAAGATGTGGAGTAGGTAGAGGGGTGAAAGTCCGCCGACAGGCTCGCATCATCGCCTTTCAGACCCTGTTTGAGGTGGACATCGCTCATCACCAGCCGGACGTCGTGCTGGCAGCTCGGCTTGAGGAAACCCCTCTGACCGAGGAAGGCCAGCAGTTCGCCCGCGAGCTGGTGCATGGCGTGCTGTCGCATCAGACCGTGGTGGATGATCTGATCGCGGCGGTGGCGCCCCAATGGCCGCTTGATCAGATAGCCAAGGCCGATGTGAACATCTTGCGTCTGGCCATCTACGAGCTTCTGGCTGGACGCGTGCCAATGAAGGTGGCCATCAACGAGGCGGTGGAACTGGCAAAGGTCTATGGCGGCGACAGCTCGCCTCGCTTTGTCAATGGCGTCCTGGGTAGCGTAGCTCAACGTGCGCCTCACGCAGTGTGACCAGGAAGAATGTGGTACAACAGGGGGATCAGTTATGGCGGCGACAGTCTACGCTCGCCTGAAGCGTCTCATTGTGGAACATCTGGGGGTGGATGAAGAAGAGGTGGTCCCGACCGCCTCATTCACCGATGATCTCAACGCGGACTCCCTGGAGCTGGTGGAACTGGTCACGTTGGTCGAAGAGGAGTTCGGCATCAAGGTGCCGGACGGTGACGCCCAGCGGATGTTGACCGTGCAGCATGCGGTGGACTACATCGAGGAACACCTTGAGTGAAAGCGCGAGGAGCGCTGGACGGGGCGCGACGATCACGAGAAGGGACATGGGCGGTGGCATGATGCGGCTCACACAAGGCGCGTGGCCTTGTTCAGTATCCCCTGGGGGCATGGCATGTTTGGATTGAGCCCTGTAGGGCTGTTTTTTTTGCTCATGCTAGCTTTGATTGTTGTCGGCCCTCGCATGCTGCCCGACGGGCTCGAGGCGCTTTGGCTTGGGATCGAGAATCTGCGGCGGAGCCAGCGACAGGAAGAGCCTCTGGAGCTGGAAGAGGCGCGCCGCATGTGGAAGCAGAGCAACGCCGCCTTCTTCAACGGGATCGAGATGCTGCGGGTGGTGGTGGAGCACCTGGAGGAGCTGCGCAGCCGTAGCCTCCACGCCGTGATGGCCCTGATAGTAGGCACCACTATCTGCATCGCCTTCTACAACCAGATATATGCGGTGCTCCTGCGCCCCATTAGCGGGCTGACGGTGCCACCTGCCCCAGGCGAGCCGCAGACCAATCCCTCCGTCCTCGTCCTGAATACGACGCAGACGCTCACCGCTACGGTGAACCTGGGCAACACGGCCAGCGGGCCAGTCTCGGCAACGATTACGCTGCCGGCGGGCACGCGGCTCTCGGTAGACATCCCCAACCAGCCGGAGCGCATCCGGCCAGTTTTCCTCAAACCGACCGAGATGTTCATCACCACGTTCAAGGTGGCGATACTGGGGGGACTGACCTTGGCGCTGCCGTTTATTCTCTACCAGGTGCTGGCCTTCATCTGGCCGGCCCTGGAATACCCCCACGAGAAGCGGATGGTCTATGCCCTGTTTCCCTTTGCCTCGGTCTTCTTTGTGGGGGGCGTGCTCTTTTGCTACTACTTCATGCTTCCCTTCGCCTTGCGCTATCTGCTCACCTTTGGTGGCGGCGTGGCCCAGGCGTTGCCGGCCATCAGCGACCTCATCTCGTTCATGGTCAACCTGATGTTCTTCGTCGGCCTATCGTTTGAGACACCGCTGGCGGTCTTTTTCCTGGCCAAGGCGAAGATCGTCAGCTATCAGCGCCTGCGCTCGATGTGGAAGTATGCATTCCTCTTTGCCTTCGTTGTCGGCGCCATCATCACGCCGACGCCCGATCCCATCAATCAGGCGATTGTCTCGATTCCCATTTTCCTACTGTACCTGCTGGGTGTGATCCTGGCGCGTTTTGCGTAGGGCACGAGCCGCTAACAAGGCCGCAGCTCTTGGCCAGCTCCTATCTTCCGCACCCGGCTGTGCATGAGAGGGGAGTGGAGAACAGACAGTAGAGGAAGGTCAACCGTGCCGACGTTTACCATGACGCCTCGTGAGCGTGTGCTCCGGGCCATCGCCCACAAAGAGAGCGACCGAATTGCCATTCACGACAGCCCGTGGCGGGCGACCGTCGCCCGCTGGCGCAAGGAAGGGCTGCCGGACGAGATACCGGCTGCGGAGTACTTCGGCTACGAGATCCAGGGCTTTGATGCGGACCTGACGCCCCAATATCCGATACGGATTGTGGAACGGTCAGCGGAGTATGTGGTCAAGAGGACAGCCTATGGTGGCGTGCGCAAGAATCACTGGGACTTCTCTACTACGCCGGAACTGATTGACTACGGCGTGAAGAGCAAGGAGGACTGGGAGGCAGCCAAACGCCGCCTACACCCCAGCTATACCCGCGTTGACTGGGTCACCCTCAAGAACGCCTATGACACGGCCAAGTCTGACGGCCTATTCCTGACCTTCAATGCCATGACCGGCTACGATCTCTGCCAGCAGTACATCCGCTCCGACGAGCTGCTGCCCCTGCTGATCACTGATCCCGACTGGATCAGGGACATGGCCGAGACCCAGGCCGACATGGTCATCGGCATGGTCAAGATCCTGTTCGAGGCGGGCTACCGCTTCGACGGAGCCTTTCTCTTTAACGATATGGGGTATCGCGGCGGCCTGTTGTTCTCACCCCGCACCTATCGCCAGGTCTTCCAGCCAGCCGATCGCCGCATGTTTGATTTCTTTCATGCCCATGGTATGGCGGTTCTGCTCCACTCCTGCGGCAACGTGACAGCGCTGATCCCCGACCTGCTGTCTATTGGCCTGGATGTGCTTCAGCCGCTGGAAGTGAAGGCAGGCATGGACTTGCTGGAACTCAAGCGAGAATACGGCAAGGACCTGACGTTCATGGGCGGCATTGACGTGCGCGCCATGGCTGATCCCGACCCACAGGCGATTGAGCAGGAGATTGCCGCCAAGATCACGGCGGCAAAGGTCGGTGGCGGGTACATCTATCACTCTGACCACTCCATTCCGAACAACGTGTCATTCCAGCAATACTGCCGCACGCTGGACCTGGTCAAGACGTACGGCCAGTACACGACGTAGAGAGGATTTCTTTCAATGGCGAAAGAGCGTATTGTGATCATGGGGGCGGCTGGGCGGGATTTCCACAACTTCAACATGTGCTTCCGCGACAACGCGGCCTACGATGTGGTAGCATTCACAGCAACGCAAATTCCTGACATCGAGGGGCGCATCTACCCGCCAGAACTGGCAGGCGGCCTGTATCCCAAGGGCATCCCCATCGAGGCTGAGGAGAAGCTGGCTGACCTGATTGTCAGCCACAAGGTCAATCAGGTCATCTTTGCCTACAGCGACGTGTCCCATGAGTACGTGATGCACCGGGCCAGTGCCGTCTTGGCGGCTGGGGCAGACTTCCGCCTGCTGGGGCCTGACGCCACCATGTTGAAAGCCAAGGTGCCGGTGGTTGCTGTCACAGCCGTGCGCACAGGCAGCGGTAAGAGCCAGACGACGCGCCGTGTGGCGGGTATCCTCAAGGAGATGGGCAAAAGGACAGTGATTGTGCGCCACCCCATGCCCTACGGCGATCTCAGGAGGCAGGTATGCCAGCGCTTCGCTTCCTACGATGATCTGGACGCCCAGCGCTGCACCATCGAAGAGCGGGAGGAGTATGAGCCGCACCTGAACATGGGCAACGTGGTCTACGCTGGCGTGGACTATGGGGTGATTTTGCGCCGGGCCGAGGCGGAAGCGCAGGTGCTCATCTGGGATGGCGGCAACAACGACTTTCCCTTCTACCGCCCGGACATTCATATCGTCGTGGCTGATCCGTTGCGCCCAGGGCATGAGGTCTCGTACCATCCGGTTGAGGCCAACCTGCGACGCGCCCACGTGGTCGTGATCAACAAGACGGATAGTGCTCATCCCGAAGGCGTGGCGACCGTGCGGGCAAACGTGGAGGCAGTGAATCCGCGCGCCGTCATTGTGGAGGCAGCATCGCCGCTGTTTGTCGAGGGCCGCGAGCAGATCAGGGGCAAATGCGTGCTGGTGATCGAGGATGGGCCAACGGTAACTCACGGGGAGATGAGCTACGGGGCTGGCTACATCGCCGCTCGCAAGTTTGGCGCAGCGGAGATCGTGGACCCCCGTCCCCATGCCGTCGGGTCCATTGCTGATGCCTATCGCAAGTACCCGAAGATCGGGCCGGTCTTGCCGGCGATGGGCTATGGCCCCAAGCAGGTGGCGGAGCTGGAGGAGACGGTGCGCGCCGCCGCCTGTGAGCTCGTGATCATCGCCACGCCCATTGACTTGCGCCGGCTGATTGGGCTGGACAAGCCCAGCGTGCGCGTGCGCTACGAACTGCAGGAGATCGGCAAGCCAGACCTGGAAGAAGTGTTGCGGGAACGACTATCGTAATGTCAGCCAGAGAGCGCACAGAGGAAGGGGCATTGTCTGGAGGGTGAGAACAGGGTGAGGTATGAGGGCTTTTGATGAAGAAGTCTTTGCTTCTCGTCAACACGAACGTTTTGCGCCCTCCTGTCAGCCCGGTGGGTCTGGAGTATGTCGGCGAGGCGCTTGCTGCCGCCAACGTTCCCGTGCGCGTCCTCGACCTTGCCTTCGAGGCGGACTGGAAGACGGCACTGGCAAGGGAACTAACGAACAACGGGTCTCTGGCGGTGGGCCTGTCAGTGCGTAACGTGGACGACTCGTCCTTCGTCACCAGGAAGTCTTTCCTGCCCTGGATTCGTGAGGTTGTGGCTGAGGTGCGGCGGCTGACCACGGCCATGGTGCTCCTGGGCGGCGTTGGCTTCTCCGTCATGCCCGAGACCGTCCTGCGCTTGACCGGGGCTGATGTGGGCATCGCGGGCGATGGCGAAGAGGCAACGGTGGCGCTGGCCCACTGCCTCATGAATGGCGAGGACATCTCTCATCTCCCCAATCTGGTCTACTGGCGCAATGGCAACGTCGTGAGCAATCCCAGAGTCAACGTTGACCTGGCGCGCCTACCCCTGCCACGCCGCCGGCTCTTCGACAACAAACGGTACGAGCAGACCGGGGCGATGGTAGGCGTCGAGACCAAGCGGGGTTGCGCCCAGCCCTGCGTCTTCCATACAGGGAAGAATGTACGCCGAGGCCGCGGGGACCGCTGGCGGTTTGCTCTTCTATCTGTCTCCCCATCTGCCGGAGGACATTGCGGCGTTCGTCGGTGAGTGCGTGGCTGGCGACCCGCGCTTTCTCGTGCTGGCCGCACCGGGGGAGCAGAGCAACTACAATTACGCCGATGACGACGCCCTCTCGCAGTCCATACGGGAAGGTGCTCGCGGCGCATACTGGGACATTATCCGCCGCAGCAGGCCTGCAAAAGGCACAAGATAGGCGCCAAGGCCCGTGCAAGGTCGGCTCAACCTCCCGCAGTTTGGGTCCCTGCGCGCCCCGAGTTGTGATGTGCTGTCGTGGTCTGTGGTCGGAATCAGCCTGCGGGAGGTTTGGCGGTCGCCCCCCGCGACTTTGCACACGCCCTGAGATGGCGCACGAAGTACTTGACAGACGCGACATGTAGGACTAGAATACGCCACGACCGAGCAGGGCGGCAATCACTCTCTCCCCTGTAGGGAAAGGGTCAGGGTGAGGGGAGATCAGTCGTGACATCTACCCTCGCCCTAGCCCTCTCCCTGCCGGGGAGCGGGAGATGGGCTGGCCTAGGTAGACCTTGGGAGGAGGTGGTGAGTGTGGACGCCGGTCCAAGTCACCGTCGCTGGCGGCTGGCGCTTGCCGGCGACGGAGTGCAGAAGCGAAGAGCCGGGGGACGAATGGAGCAGGCGTGCACCGGTGCTCCTCCTCCTGATCGCGGCAGGCCAGTAGCCCGGACTGCCTGATTCCCCCACGGTTCTCCCTCCTGTCTCGCGCTCCACCGGCCAATCCTGGCCGCCGACGCATGACCACCGACGTACCTCCCCCTCGCCATCCAACCGGAAAGGGTGGTCATCATGGTCTTTCTGAGCGATGTTCTCAATCTCCCTGTTCTGGATAGCCAGGGGCAGCGGCTGGGAAGCCTGGCTGATCTCGTGGTCAACACGCGGGAGGCCTTTCCTGTCGTCACGGCCATCGTGGTCTGTCCCGCGCCCGCTGGCAAGGTCCCGCTACCCTCGCGCCCCGCGCCCCTGACCATCCCCTGGAAACAGGTCATCAGCCTCGAAGAGCCGCAGATCCACCTGAGCGTGCCCCGTGCGCAGGTGCATGCGTACACGTCGCGCAACGGAGACATCTTCCTGGCGCGAGACATCCTGGACAAGCAGATTGTAGACACTCAGGGGCGGCGGGTGGTACGGGTCAACGACCTGAAGCTGGCTCAGGTGAAGGGAGTGGCTCGTTTGCTGGGGGCAGACATCAGCTTCTGGGCCTTCCTGCGGCGGCTGCTGCCCTTCCGTTTCACGGAGCGAGTGGTCACGTGGAACTATGTCCAGCCCGTGGATCATGAGCCGAGCAGCGTGCAGTTGACTGTCCCCCAGACCTCCCTGGGCGACCTCCATCCTGCCGACCTGGCCGACCTACTCGAACAGATGCACCCCGATGCGGGACGTGCCCTCCTGCATAGTCTGGATGTGGAGACGGCAGCTGATGCCCTGCAGGAGATGGAGGCGGTCTTCCAGACGCCCCTGGTGGAGAGCATGGACGCGGAGAAGGCGTCGGACCTGCTGGAAGCCATGCCTCCCGACGAAGCGGCTGACATCCTGGGCGATCTGCCGGAGGAGAAGGCAGAAGAGATCCTGGCCACCATGGAACCTGAGCCTGCGCAGGAGGTCAAGGAGCTTCTGCAATACGATGAGCACACGGCTGGCGGGCGGATGACATCCGAGGTGTTTACCCTCGACTCCCGCATGACTGCCCAACAGGCCATTGACAAGCTGCGGGCCGAAGGGCCGCCGCCAGAGACGACCTATTATCTCTTTGTGGTGACGCCTCAGAGGGAATTGGTTGGTGTCGTGCCCATGCGCGCCCTGATCACGGCAAAGGCGACAACGCCCATCTGCGACATCATGCAGCGCGACGTGATTTCGGTGCATGTCAACGACGATCAAGAGACAGTGGCGGCAGTGATCCGCAAGTACAACCTGCTGGGCGTGCCCGTGGTTGACGAAGGCAAGCGGCTGCTGGGCATGGTCACGGTGGACGATGTGCTCGATGTGGTGCACGAGGAGACAGCAGAGGACCTGTCTCAGGTAGCAGGGACGATCAGCGAGGATATAGGCCAGACCGCTGCGCCGCTGGCAGCAGCCCTGGGCCGCTTCGCGTGGCTGGCCACCAGGGTGGCAGGCGCGCTGTTGGCGGGGATGATCCTGAGTCGCTTTGCTGGTGTTCTCAAGCAGGACCTCATGCTGGTCTATTTCTTGCCGGTGATTATTGGGGTGGGTACCGTGGTCGGTGCCCAGACTCTGGCTGCAAGTGGCCGCGCAGATCCCCGGCTGATACGTGCTGCCTTGGGGAGAGAAC
>DAOUCN010000224.1:0-5086 GCA_034431995.1 Chloroflexota bacterium
GACGACCACTTCGCCCAGGGCGAACTCAGGGCCGTAGGCGGTGGGGTCAACTTCGAGAGAGGCATTGGCGACGCTGCCAGAGGCTGCCGTTGCCGGGTCCGCCCCTGGCTCTGGCGCTTGAGCCTGTGCGGCCAGGACGGCTGCCAGCGTGATCACGAGTGCTGCGAGCAGGGTAGGAACCAATGTGCGCTGCATGTGTCGCTCCTTGTCGGCTCTGGAGAGCCGCTGTGTCGGTATGCAGACCCGGCCTGCGGCTATCAGGTACTCAGGCGGCCAGGTGGTGAAGGACTGCAGGTGCTATGTCCGTGAGGCTGGCAATGCGCCCGGCCATCTCTTGCCGCCCTTTCCCCACCAGGAGCGTGGGCACGGGATTCATCGTATGGCCGCGCACACTCAAATCCTCGATATTGCCATGGTCACTGGTCACCATCAGGAGCATCCCGCTATCAATAGTAACGTCCAGCACGCCGCCCAGAAACTCGTCCAGGGCCTCCAGCACCATGATCGCCCGCTCCCGGTCCTGATGGTGGCCGCAAATGTCGGTGTAATAGTGCTCGAAGAGGGTGAAGTCGTGCTGGCGGGCCAGGGCGGCGAGGATCTGCCCAGCCTGGTAGTTGGTGATCTCGGGCAAGTCAGTGTAACCCAGAACATCGCGCCAGGCCTGGTTGGTCAGGAAGGCGGACAGAGCCTGGCCCTGGCGCAGGTCATTGTGGTCGCGCAGGCGCAGGCCGCCGGCCTGGGCGGCCAGGCCGGTAGGCGAGAGGCTGCGCTTGCCCCGCCTGATGTCGCCAAAATAGCGCTCCGGATAGGCGTTGGCAAAGGCGCTGGTGCGCCCGGCAGCCGTGAGCTTGCGAAAGATGCTCTCGCGGTCAATGATCTGGCGTAGGTGCTTGTTGGGATGCGGGCCCCAGTGGTAGCCGAGTTGGCGAGGGGCGTTGACGCCGGTGAGAATCGTCGTCTGGCCGGTGGCGCTCTGCGGCAGGCCGGGGACGCCCAAAGTAGCATCGGTGGGGATGAGGGTGGCCAGGGGCGCGTCCACGCGGCCATTGCCTGCCATGGGCAGGTGGCCGCCGAGCAGACTGGTGAGGCACGGGAGGCGGGCGCGCAGGAACGGATTGGCGGCAGGGTCGGATGGGCCGAGACCCACGCCGTCGAGGAAGATCATCAGGACAGAAGCCGGTTTGCCCACCAGCCTGTCTCCCGTGTCAGCGGCAGCTCTGTGATGGCGATGTAGTGCGTGCGCGCTGGTAGAAGGGACGGGCGACCAGCGCGCAATTATGACGGTGAGGATTATATCACGATTGGAGTGGAGATGCAACAGGGTTGAGGTTCCCAGAATGGCAGACGGCAAAACCAGGACAGCGTTGGAGGAAGAACTCCTTAAGGGAGAGGATGGCGAGGCCGAGAATCTTGAAGGCTTGCGGAACGTTCCCTGGGCGTCTGCAAGTGCGGGAGGGAATTGGCTTGCACGGAGGACGCCTTCGCGAATCGAGGGATAAAACGAAGCAGCCCTCTGCAGGTGCACACTGGCAGTCAGCTCACAATGCGATCGCGCCCGGCGGCCAAGGAGCCGCCGGTCACGTTTCAGGCTTCATCCATGCCCTGGTGCCCCTGGGGTGACTCGAACACCCGACACAAGGTTTAGGAAACCTCTGCTCTGTCCACTGAGCTACAGGGGCTGTCTTCATTGTACCAGAATGACGGGCTTTGTCAAGCTGACTTGACTTCCGTCCCCTTTTGCGTTATAATACCACGTGTACGTGAGCATAACATGCATCCACGGCACCCCCGCGCGGGGTGCTTTTTCGTAATAGGAGTCGTCACCACACATGTCCAAGAAACACAGATTGCGCATCATCCCCCTGGGCGGCGTCGGCGAGATCGGCAAGAACATGATCGTCCTCGAATACGGCGACGACATCATTGTCATTGACTGCGGCGTCATGTTCCCCGACGAGGAAATGCTAGGCGTTGACCTGGTCATCCCCGATGTCTCTTACCTGGTTGAGCGACGCGACCGCGTGCGCGGGATCATCATCACCCACGGCCACGAAGATCACGTAGGCGCTTTGCCCTACGTCTGGCCCCGCCTGGGCGTCCCCATCTATGCCACCACCCTGGCCCGTGGCCTCATCACCGTCAAGCTCAAGGAGCACCACCTCCTGGACGAAACCAGTCTGCGCCTGATCGCCGCCGGCCAAACCCTGGAGTTGGGGGACTTCGCCATCGAGTTCTTTCACGTTTGCCACTCCATACCCGACGGCATCGGCCTGGCCATTCACACGCCAGTAGGCACCATCGTCCACTCCGGCGACTTCAAGTTCGACCAGACACCGGTGGACGGCAAGCTCACCGACTACGCCCGTCTCTCCCAACTGGGCGAGCAGGGCGTCCTCTGCCTCTTGGCCGACAGCACCAACGCCGAGAAGCCGGGCTTCACCCCGTCCGAGAAGGTCGTCAGTGAGACCTTCAACCACGTGTTCAGCGCGGCCCCCGGTCGCATCATCGTGGCGACGTTCGCCTCCAACATCTCTCGCATCCAGCAGGTGATAGATGCCGCCGTAACCCACGGCAGACGGGTGGGTGTCTTGGGGCGCAGCATGGTGGAGAACGTGCGCATGGCTACCGATCTCGGCTACCTGAACCTGCGGGACATCCATCTCCTGCGCCTGGACGAGATGCACAGGCAGCCGCCCAGTCAGGTCGCCATCGTCACCACGGGCAGCCAGGGCGAGCCCACCTCTGCCCTGACCAAGATGGCCAATCAGGACTACAAGGGCTTGCAGATCATCCCCGGCGACACGGTCATCATCTCTGCCACGCCCATTCCTGGCAACGAGGAACTGGTCAACCACACCATTGACAATCTCTTCCGCCTGGGGGCCAATGTCATCTACGAAAAGACCACCCAGGTGCATGTGTCGGGGCACGGCAGTCAGGAAGACGAGCGACTCATGCTCAGCCTGATCAAGCCCCGTTACTTCATTCCAATACACGGCGAGTATCGCCACCTGACCATGCACGCCCGCCTCGCCCAGCAGACCGGCATGCACCCGGCCAACACCCTGATCATCGAGAACGGCGATGTAGTAGAACTCGACGAGCATGGGGCATGGCGCAACGGAGGCGTTCCGGCCGGCTACGTCTTCGTGGACGGCCTCGGCGTGGGCGACGTGGGCGAGGTGGTGCTGCGCGATCGCAAGCTGCTCTCCCAAGACGGGGTAGTTATTGTCAGCGTCACGGTGGAGGCCCAAAGCGGCCGCGTCCTCACCGAACCGGACATCGTCTCGCGCGGCTTTGTCTACGAAGAAGAGGCGCGGGACCTGTTGGCAGAGGGGCAAGACCGTGTGCTGCGGGCGCTGGAGGCGCACCGCGCCCACACGCCGGGCTGGGGCTTCTTCAACAACATCATCAAGCAGGAGCTGTCTGCCTTCTTCTACGAGCAAACCCACCGCAGGCCCATCATTCTGCCAGTGGTGATGGAGGTGTGAGTGCCGTAGTCCGTACTCCGTGACCCGCACGCATACGGACTCCAGACTACGGATTGGCGCCTAGGGTGGCCAGACATGCGCTATCTCAACGTATTGCTCATCTTTATCCCCATAGCAGTGGTGGCCGACCTGATGCATCTGGACGCACGGCTGGTATTTGTCCTGTCGGCCCTGGCCATCATTCCCCTGGCTGGCGTCCTGGGCAAAGCCACTGAGGAGCTGGCGGCCCATGCTGGGTCGCGCCTGGGCGGCTTCCTGAATGCGACCTTCGGCAACGCCGCTGAATTGATCATCACCCTGGTAGCGGTACGGGCGGGGCTACTGGAAGTAGTCAAGGCATCCATCACCGGCTCTATCCTGGGCAAGCTGCTCCTGGTGCTCGGGCTGGCGTTGCTCTTGGGGGGCCTGAAAAACGGCGTCCAGCGCTTCAACCGCCTGGCCGCGGGCACCAGCTCGGCCATGCTGGCCCTGGCCCTCATTGGCCTCTACATCCCCGCCGTCTTTAGCCATGCCATTGATGTCGTCAGCCATGAGGCCATGGAATGGCTGAGCATCGGCGTGGCCGCCATTTTGATGATCGTCTACTTCTTGAGCCTCATCTTCTCCTTCACCAGCCGCCACGCCGATGCTAGCGGCAGCCCGATCCCTGGTGACCAGCTACTCCATGCCAGGCCCCAATGGGGCCGCCGCAGGGCCATCGTTGTACTCCTCGTGGCGACGGCCTTCGTCGTCTGGATGAGCGAGATCCTGGTGGGGGCAATCGAAGGCTCGATCAAAACCCTGGGCCTGACCGAGTTCTTCGTGGGGGTGATCATCGTGCCCATCATTGGCAACGTGGCCGAGCACCTGGTGGCCGTGCAGACGGCCATCAAGAACAACATGGACCTGTCCATGGAGGTCGCCGTCGGCTCTAGCATGCAGATCGCCCTCTTTGTGGCCCCCCTGCTGGTTTTCGTCAGCATCCTCCTGGGCCATCCCATGACCTTGGTGTTCAACCAGTTCGAGCTGATGACCCTGGGCGCGGCCGTTGTCATCACGGCTATGATCGCCCTGGATGGCGACTCCAACTGGCTGGAGGGCGCCCAACTGCTCGCCGTCTACTGCATCGTCGCCCTGGCCTTCTTTTTCCTCCCCACATCGTGACAATGACATCCTAGGCGTCATGGGCCGTGGCCCACACTCGCGGATGAAAGCGGCCCCAGACTTCCGAGGTCTTTGAAGACTTCGGAAGTCTGGGCGGGGCCATTTGTCATATCAGGCGACCACCTGGCCCCAGGCCTGCCGGCCTGCCCTGTGCGCAGTCCAATGGTCAGGCTAGGTCGGCACACCCAGGGCGAGTCATGACAGCAGGCGCACAACGTCGCCCGTCGGCGACCCCCGCAGCCTGCGGAGGCAGGCATTGCGCCGTTGTTGGTGCGGTTTCAACCGCCGCAGCCATCTCGTTCCACACCCTCTGACGCTTGAGTCGGTTGCATCTTGTGTTGCTGCCCGTTGGTGAATTAGAGCCGTTCCCCACAATGGGACCCATACTAGGGCCATCTCGGTGCGTTTTGCCCCCAAACTGGGCCCTGTTCGGGCCTTTTCTCCCATCTCAT
>DAOUCN010000225.1:0-12123 GCA_034431995.1 Chloroflexota bacterium
GGAGCACGTATACGGCCAGGTCGCCCAGACGTTTCTTCGCCGTCTTGCCGAAGACGACTCTGGTCCCTCCACTACCTCTCGAAGCCATAGCCACGCTCCTGGCTAAAGCGCCACTGCACAAGGGTGACGAGAAAGATCACCACGAAGAGCACCCAGGCCTGCAGGGCGGCGTAGCCCATCTTGAATCCCTCGAAGGCATTGCGATAGATCAGGAAGACAAGTGTTGTCGTGGCATACCCGGGCCCCCCGCCTGTCATCACATACGGCTCACCGAACAACTGGAAGGCACCGATGAAGGCCATGACCAGAACAAAGAACGTTGTTGGGAAGATCAATGGGATGGTAATACTGCGCATCTTGGCCCAGGCTCCAGCGCCGTCAATCTCCGCGGCCTCATAGAACTCCTGCGGGATGCCCTGCAACCCCGCCAGGAAGATCAAGCCATAGTAGCCCATGTGCCGCCAGGTGTCCATCAGCACGATGGCCGGCATGGCCCATTTCTTGTCACTCAGCCATCCCGGCCCTTGGATGCCAACCAGACTCAGGAGGTAGTTGATGACGCCAGACGTCGGATGATAGAGCCACTGCCAGAGAATGGCCACCGAAACGAACATGCAGACCGAAGGCATGAAATAGATCGTGCGGAAGATTGAGATGCCCCGGAGCTTGCGGTCAAGGAAGTTGGCCAGGAAGAAGGCACACACGGTCACCAGGGGGACGTAGGCGACAACGTAGTACAGCGTGTTGCCCAGGGCGGTTCGGAACAACTCGTCTGAAAGCAGCTTGCGGAAGTTCTCCAGCCCCACGAAGTTCGGAGCGCGCACCACCGTCCAGTCGGTGAAGATCATGCCCAGAGACGACACCATCGGCCCCAGATTGAAGGCAAGGAAGCCCAGGACGTTGGGGAGGATAAGCACGTACCCCCAGATGATCTCCGGACGGCGCAATCCACCCGCCCGGCGGAATCGCTGCCAGAGGCTCCGCTTGTCATCACGCTGGGGGGAGTAGGGCAAGGCAAGACTCATAGACACCTCCTGGGGCTTATTGGAACCCTCCCGGAGGTTGGCAACCAACCTCCGGGATGGTTACCCACGTCTACTTCCACTCCTTGAGCATCTGGTTCGCCTTGTCGGTGATGCTCTTGGCCACCTCGGCAGCCGTCTTCGTGCAGTCTGCCAGGGATGCCGCCTCGGCGCCCACCATGGGGCTGAACTGAGTACTGATCTTGGAATAGCGAACGAACACGCCGAACTGCTTGGCCTGATCCACCGCGACCTGTATCCAGTTGGGCACCATGGTCGCTGCCTCACCCGTAGGCGCGGAGTACTTGATGAAGTAATCCACGCGTGCCGTGTAGACGCCGGCCTGAGCGGCGATCTGGGCGCCTTCCTCTTCGCCCAGCATGAAGCGCATTAGCTCCCAGGCGACCTGTGGGAACTTGGATGCCTTGGGGATGGCATAGCTTGACCCGCCGATGCGGATGAAGCGTCCCTTGGGCCCCTTGGGCAGGGCGATCAAGCCGTACTTGAGGCCGCCCTTCCGGTTCTCGTGCAGGTGCTTGAAGTAGCCGGTGTAGAAGTAGTTGAGGCCCACGCGCCCTTCCAGGAACATAGCGTATCCGCCGCCCAGTTGCTTCATGGCAGCCGGCGTCGGCGTGGTCTTGCTGCACCAGTGCTCGCGCATGTAGTCGAAGGTCTGGATGGCCTCCGGGGTGTTCAGGAGACACTGGGTATCCTCTTCATTGAAGGTCTCACCGCCATAGGCTCTCAAGATGGGATACCAGCCAGCGAGCCAGCCCGGGTCGTCCCAGATGGTGATGCCCCACTGATCCGGCGGCTTGCTGAGCTTCTTGCATATCTCCAGGAGATCCTGCCAGGTCCAGTCGTCCTTTGGATAGGCCATGCCAGCCTTGTCGAAGATGTCCCTGTTATACAGCATGGCATAGTTGGCGAACGTTGCCGGCCAGACGTAGGTCTTCCCCTTGTACTTGAGCTGCTCCAGACCGGCGTAGTCCTCCGGTTTGCCAGGCATGGGGTTGGCTTTCTGGAAGTCATCCAGGGGCAGCAGTAAGCCCTGGGCGGAGAAGCCGACGGAGCGCGTTTCATGCATCAGCATGTAGTCGGGCGGCGTGCCGCCCGCGATCTGTGTCTGGAGCTTCAGGAAGTAGGCATCCAGGCCGGGTGTGACATCATATGCGGGCTTCAAGTTGGGGTAGTTCTTGGCGAAGAAGGCATCGCAGACGGTCTTGCGTGCCTCGGCTTCGTTGTGTGAGCTGATGGTAAACGTGCCTGTAACCTTTGTCTTGTCAATTGTGGGTGACGGTGTTGGTTTTGGCACTGGCGTCGGCGTCGCAGCCGGCCGCGGCGTGGGTGAGGGTGTTGGCGTCGGCCCACAGCTCGCCAAGACGCTGCCGGCCGCTGCCAAGCCAGCCAGTCTTAGCATCTCTCGCCTGCTGAGACGATGTTCCTTGCTTGCCATTCTAGTCCTCCTTCTTGCTTGTAGATACTATCATCTGACAGTTGCAACGAACACAGCGCAAAGAGCCAACATCAGTTGCGAAGCACCACCTCCTTCCACACATCCCACACATCCCAGTCAGCACACCACGGCTAGGCGCAGCGTACGCTCAGCCAGTTCCGATATGCGCACCGTCCCCAGCCCCGCCACACTGGTCGTCACCCGGTCCTGGAGAGGCTCGGTCCAGTCACCAGGAATGTCCTTGGCTCCCAACAGGACGCCCATCACCGAGCCGACGGTTGCTCCCGTGCAGTCGGTATCGAACCCTGCCATGACCGTGCGCTCTATGGACAAACTGAACTCGCGCTGCCCGTAGAGCAGGCCCATGACCGCGATGGCTGTGTTGGGCAGGCTATGGTTGAAGGGCAGGGAGCTGTACCGTTGATAGATGACGTCCACGGCCCGCTCCCAGTTCGGCTCCGTGTCCCGCGTGTCCAGCATGAGCTTGACAGCCTCGGCAAGGCGGCTCACGGGCGGTATGCACAGCAGCGCCAACTCCATAGCCTGGCGCGGGCTGCGCACGACGAAGGCCAAAGCAATCGTGGCTGCCCAGAACATACCGGCGTAGATACCGTTCTGCGTCTGCGACATGGCGCTGTCGCGGAATGCCAGTCGAGCCGCAACTGCTGGACGGCCAGGCGAAATCCACCCCCAGAGGTCAGCGCGAATCATGCCCCCGAGCGACTGGCGAGAGGCATTGCCCACCACTGCCGCGTGGTCAGGCGCGACGCCAGCGGCGAAGTTGCCATAGGCAGCCCGACCGGCCGAGTAGACCTGCCAATACGGCAGTCTCCTCAACCATTCTGTGAACGCCTGCTCAGGTGTCCAATCCAGGCCGTACTTCTCGCACATGAGCAGGTTCAGGATCGCATAATCAATATCATCATCGCGGGGCATGCCCGCAATGTGCCCTGCCGTGGCCTCTGGCCAGCAGGCGCTCAGCGTGTAGCGCCTTTCCTCCGGCGGCACATACGGCACGTATCCGCGCAGGGGCCAGGCGCCAGCATCCTGCAGGAAATCCCTGACGTAGTCGCGGTGGCCGCGCCGCGGGTCATCGTCGCGCTTGCGAATGCCTTCCAACGGCTTGCCGAGGAGGCAGCCCGCACAGCGCCCCAGCCAGCCGCCCAGGATGCGATCGTGCAGCTCTTGGCTGGAGAGCACTCCCAGCCGTGCACACGGCGAGGGGAGACAGGCAGCGATCCCGTCCCAGTCCGACGGCTCATGGTACGGCCAGTCGGCTGCGATGGGAGCGCGCAGGATGCGCTCGTGGAGCGCGAGCAAAGCCGACAGGGGAGGGTCTCCCGCCAATAGGGACTCGCACTCTCGCCGCAGGGCCACTACGTCTACACCCTCCTCGGCCCTCTGCTCGATGTCGGTGCGCAGCATCTCTTTCAGGCGCTCTGTATAGGCTCTCATGGCACTGCCGCACGACCTTTCCTCTCACCAGGCTAGCGAATCAGATCAGCCAGTTGGTGCGCCACCTCGACGATGTCTAGGCAGGCCGTAAATGGCATACAGCGTCCGGCGGGACGCCGCGTCTTCGCGATCCATTCTGGCGGAATGGCCTTTGTCCCGTGCAGAGCGCCCGACCACGCCCCCACCAGGGCGCACAACGTGTCCGCATCGCGCCCAAAGTTGCCCGAGGCAATGATCCCATCCACAAACTCGCCACCGGTCAGCCGGAAAAGGGCATATGCCTCGGACAGCGCCTCGGCATTGGCCGCCCTGTACGCTGCCCACAACTCCGTGTGCAGCGGGTCCCACGCCCGCCACAGGTCGCCCTGTGCCTGGTCAACGATACTCATGGCACGATCAAACCAGCGTCCTAGCCACGACTCGTCGGGGACGCAGCGACGGCCGGCTGTCACAATCTCATCAACCGTCCCGCCTGCCATGGCCACGGCGACGCTGGCCGCCACCGCCTGTGCGCCCCACACGCCGTCTCTGTAGTGGCTGATGCAGCTGTCTATCTCCGCCAGGCGGGCTGCACGCTCAGGATCACCGGCACAGACGATGCCAATGGGGGCAACGCGCATGGCCGCGCCGTCGCTGTAGTGATAAGCGTTGTCCATGCCGGACAGCGGCGGCAAGATACCGCGCCTGAGATTCGCCGCTGCGCCCTTTTCGCTTTCGCCGCCCTTGGCGCCCAGGTCGCCAGTACCCAGGACATGAATGCGCCAGGCCGCGACGACCGCCTCGGTGGTGAGATCACCCCCCGTTTCGATAAGCTCTCGGGCGACCAGCAGGGCAAACTCGGTGTCATCGGTGCTCCACGACACAGTGGCGTACAGGTCACGCGTGATACCGTAGAGGGCGTGGTTCTCTGGCGAGCGGGCCTGATCGCCGAAAGAATCGCCGATGGCCAGGCCGATGAGGCAGCCGACGGCCCGGTCGCGGCACAGCTCTCGCGAACGGACAAGCTCAGCACGTGTCATCATTGATGACTCCTCAGATACAAGGCCCCTCACCCCAGCCCTCTCCCCAACTGGGCGAGGGCGTCGGCCTGCCCCCTCTCCCCGGCGAAAGAGAGCTGGGGTGAGGGGGCACCGTCCACGTCGCTTTGCCCCTGCCCCCGGCCGGCTGCTCAGCAGGGCCAGGGCATGGGCCTGTCCCCTCTCCCCGGCGGGAGAGGGCTGGGGTGAGGGAACAGCCGAACGCTATGTAGAATCCCGCACGACAAGCTGGTGGGACAGGACCACACGCTGCCGCCGACGCGGCGCTCCTTTGCTGAGCCGACGAAAGAGCAGCTCCGCGGCGGTCTTGCCCATCTCGTAAGTAGGCTGCCTGATCGTGGTCAGACCAGGAGTGATGCAGGCGGCCTCGTCTATGTCATCGAAGCCGGCCACGGCCATATCGTCGGGCACACGCAGCCCAGCCTCCCGCAGGGCCGTGAGTGCGCCGATGGCCACCAGGTCGTTGACCGCAAAGACCGCCGTTGGCAGAGGACGGACAGCCAGCAGTCGGTGCATGGCCTGATGCCCCTGCTCTTTGGTAAAACCCGCCTCCACCACCAGGTCTTGATCTACCGACAGCCCGTGTTCCTGAAGCGACGCGAGATAGCCGTCCCAGCGGTAGCGTCCGGAACTGGTGGCACGGAAACCAGCCAGGTGGGCGATGCGGCGGTGACCCCGCTCGATGAGGTGCGCCATGATGTCGCCGGCGGCCCGGGCATTGTCAATCATGATGGCATCGAAAGCTGGATGGCTGATCTGCTGGCCGATGAGAACGACCTGAATCCCGGCCTCCTGCAGTTGAAGCAGAGGTTCCGGTGTCGCCTCGGCGGGATTCAGAATCAGGCCTTCCACTCGCTGGCGGCGGAGCGTGTCCAGAAAGCGAAGCTCGCGCGCCCCATTGCGATCGGTATTGCACAGGATGGCGACGTAGCCGCTCTTATCGGTCACATCCTGCACACCCCGCGCCAGTTCAGGAAAGAAAGGATTGCTGATGTCGGGAATGACCAGGGCGATCAGGTTGGTGCGCCGGCTGCGCAGGCCGCGCGCGATGGGATCCGGCTCGTAGCTCAGCTCGCGCACGGCAGCCCCGACCCGCTTAGCAACGTCCGCTGAGACGAAGCGGGTCTTGTTCAGGACGTGCGACACCGTGGTGACACTGACGCCGGCCTTGGCGGCCACATCCTTCATGGTGACCCTGTGCACGGGAGCTGCCTCCGCGTCGCAGATGGGGGTATCAAACGATTGCGCAATCGTTTGGCTAACATTGTAGCAGCAAGACTGATGCCTGTCAAGAGGTTCGGCTCAGCTTGACAGTGGGGTAGCCATCTGCTATGTTGTGCATCGCCTGAGGTGAGATGACGCCTCTCGGCGCCTTTCTTCTGGCTTGCCCGTTGGCAGCGGATGGAGCAAGGTCTACGACGGAGCGGTCAAAATGCGACGTGTCGCTCATGAAAGGAGCCGCCATGCACTGGTTTCGCGAAGACCTGCGGAAAGTCCTGCTTGTCTACGTCTCCCCTGAATGGGCAAAGGGACGGGGAGCGAAGTTCAGCGCCAAAGAGTACGTAGACTCCCTGGAGAGCGCTCACGTGCGCTGCATTCAGCCCTACGCCAAGGACCACCACGGCTACTGCTACTTCACGTGCAGCCTCGGCAGACCATACCCCACCGATCTGGTGGGAGAGCTGATCCGCGAAGCCCGTCCTCGTGGCATCAAGACTATCGCCTACTTCAGCGTGGGCTTCGACGACTACGCCCTGGGCCTGCATCCAGAATGGCTTTTCGTGGACTCGCACGGACAGCCTCAGGCGATGCCAACCGGCCCTTTCCACTGGGCGTGCCTGAACTCGCCGTACCGGGACTTCTGCCTGCAGCAGATTCAGGAGCTGGTCTCCAACTACGAGATTGACGGCGTCTGGCTCGATATTCTCCCCTTCGGTGCGCTATCGAGTACAGGCCTGGATATTGATGGCCGCCCAGGGCTGGCATCTGTCCTCGATGCTCCCTGCTACTGCCCCACCTGCCAGGGCTTGTACCGCCAACGCTACGGCATGGATCTGCCGTTGAATCCTTCGCAGGCCGATCGCATCCGCGGGTTTCAACTGCGCGTGGACGGCGCCAGATCGTTCGTGCACGAGGTGTCCCGGATCACCAAGGCCCGCCACCCACATGCCCTTGTCACCTTCAACGGCGCTGGCTCGCCTCTCGATGCCATTGACTATTCGGACCTGACCAGCATGGAGGCTCATGCGCCCGACTACATGCGCATTGGCTTCCGCAGCAGGTGGGCGCGCCACCGTGGCCGCATGGTCGAGATATACACGCCCTTGGGGCTGCCGGGCTCCGGGGTCGGCTTCAATGCCTGGGATCTCAAGCCAGCGGAGATGTTGGAGCTGGAGACTGCCATCGTCCTCTCCCAGGGCGGCGTGCTCTGGCTCTCCCAGCAACCGTACCCCGATGGCTCCGCGGATCAGGCCCAGTACGACACGTTCAAACGCGTCTTCACGCTTGTCCAGAAGCTCGAACCATACGTTCGGGACACGGAGTCTGTCGTTGATGTTGCCCTGCTGATGACCAATCGTCCTTACTCAGCGCCCGTATATGGCCAGGAGAGCGTGCTCGCAACCGAAGCAATGCATCAGGCGCTGGTACACGGGCACTTCCAGTTCGACATTGTGAGGCTGCCTGCTGACCTGTCGAAGTACCGCGTCCTCGTTCTCGCTGAGCAAACGGTGATGAGCGATGAGGATGCCGAGGCCATCAGGAGATTCGTGCACGACGGTGGTTGCTTGTTCGCCACGGGAGGCACGTCAACGATTGACGAGGCAGGCAGAAGCAGGAGCGACTTCGCTCTCGTCGATGTCTTTGGCGCCAGCGTCAAACGGCGCAGCCAGCACCCCTTCGTCTACCTGCGCCTGGCCGACGAGAGGATCAGAGACGGCATTCCAGCCATGCCCATCCTCGTCCAAATGCCCTCGCTGGAGGTGGAGCCGACAACAGGCCATGCCCTGGCCTACCTCGAGTATCCCGAAGTGAAGCGGACAGACGTCCTGACAGTGCTCTGGGGCTACCCGCCGCCAGACGAGGCACAGCGCCATCCCGCTATCATCCTGAACCACTACAACCGTGGTCTGTGCATCTACAGCGCCGTGGGATTCCCACACCGCGCCAACGCGTGGGCGGATCTGATCAGGAGAGGGCGCAGGGCAGCCATGTCGTCGGGTGGCAACGCACTGGACGTCATATGGACGGAGCGGCTTGCCAGGAATATCGTGGGTCTCCTGCTACCGCGGCCGGTCATGGACACCGATGCACCGCCGGGAGTCGAAGTCACACTCAATCGTCGGCAAGACGGCTACCTTGTGCACGTGATGAACCACTATGCGGGCGACCCCACCAATCCGTCCTGTGTCGGCGAGCGGCTGGTCGTGCGCAACACCAGCGTGCGGCTGAACACGGATCGCCTGGGCGCCCTAAGCCGGGCGTGCGCCTTGCCCTCACGGGAGGACGTCGTAACCAGAACGTCGGGCCGGTGCCTCGAAATCGTGCTCCCAGACTTCGATGTGCACTGCCTGCTCCATGTTGAATAGGTTACGGACGCCAGGGCTTTTTCAAGCTGCGTATCACCGCACACATGCAAGAAATGCGCGTCGCGGATGCGAGTATTCGTGCGTTGTTCGTGGATGGCTGGCATGACGGGACACAAATAGCGTTGTGGCCGGCTGGCCTGCTGCAACTTGAAAAGACCCTGTTACGGACGCGACCAGCGGTTGACAACGACACGGGCATACCGTAGAATGAGGGCCACGATCGCAACCGAAGGAGTCTTGGCCCGCATGAAGCGCATGTCTGCCGATGAGATCCGCCACACCTTCCTGGAGTATTTTCAGGCCAGGGATCATCTCATATACCCCAGCTCGTCCCTCATCCCCCATGGCGACCCGACCCTGCTCCTGACCACGGCCGGCATGGTGCAGTTCAAGCCCTTCTTCATGGGCGAGGCCACGCCGCCAAACCGTCGCCTTGCCACGTCGCAGAAGTGCTTCCGCACCGTTGACATTGACACCGTCGGCAACGAGCGCAACCTGACCTTCTTCGAGATGCTGGGCAACTTCTCCATCGGCGACTACTTCAAGCGCGAGGCCATCCTCTTTGCCTGGGAATTGCTGACGAAAGGCTTCGGCCTGCCTGCCGATCGGCTTTGGCCCACCATTCACCCCAAAGATGACGAAGCTTTTGCCCTCTGGCAGGAGCTCACGGGCGTGCCCGCCAGCCGCATTGTGCGCCTGGAGGAAAACTGGTGGGGCCCGGCCGGCGACACCGGCCCCAACGGCCCCGACTCGGAAATCTACTTCGACCGCGGCGAGGAGTTGAGCTGCGGCAAAACCACCTGCCGGCCCGGCTGCGATTGCCCCCGCTTCCTGGAGATCTGGAATCTGGTCTTCATGCAGTTCAACCGTGGCAGCGACGGCAAGGATACCGCCCTGCCCCGCCCCAGCATTGACACGGGCATGGGTCTAGAGCGCATGGCCATGCTCATGCAAGACAAGCAGACCGCCTATGAAACAGACCTCTTCTTCCCCATCATCCAGGAGGCGGAACGCCTATCCGGGCTGCGCTATGGCCGGGCGGAAAGAACCGACTATGCCATGCGCGTCCTGGCCGACCACAGCCGCGCCGTCACGTTTCTCATTGCCGACGGCGTGCTACCCGCCAACGAAGGCCGCGGCTACGTCCTGCGCCGCGTGCTCCGTCGCGCCGTGCGCTATGGCCGCGAGCTCGGCCTGGACGAGCCTTTCCTGACCAAGACCGCCGCCGTCGTCGTCACGCTCATGGGTGGCCAGTACAACGAACTGATCGAGAAACAGGACTTCGTGATGCGGGTGATTGATCGCGAGGAGCGCCGCTTTCGGGAGACTCTAGAGGAGGCCCTGGGGCGGCTCGACGTGCTCTTCGCCAGCCTATCGCAGCAAGGCACTGCCACTCTACCCGGTGACGAAGCTTTCAAGCTCTACGATACCTATGGCCTGCCCCTGGATATTGCCAAGGACCTGGCCCGCGAGCACAACTTCGCCGTTGACGAGCCTGGCTTCCAGGCTGCCCTGGATGCTCAGCGCCAGCGGGGGCGCGCGGCCGCCAAGTTCGCTCTGGATATGACCGGCGAGGTCTACCGCAACCTGGGTCTCTCGCCCACCCACTTTGTCGGCTACGACGCCCTGGAAGCAGATTCTACGATCGTGGCTCTCATCAAGAACGGCGAAGCGGCGGATACCGCCACCGAGGGCGAAGAGGTCGAGGCTGTCCTGGAAACCACTCCATTCTACGCTGAACAAGGCGGCCAGCTCGGCGACACCGGCACCGTTGACAGCAAGACTGGATCCCTCGACGTCCGCGACACGCAGAAACCCCTGGGCGAGGTGATCGTGCACCGGGGCGTGGTGGCCAGGGGCTACCTTCAGGCCGGGGCCAGGGTGCACGCACGGGTTGATGGCGAGCGCCGGCTGGACATCGCCCGCAACCACACGGCGACGCACCTTCTGCACAAGGCCCTGCGGGAAGTGCTGGGCGAACACGCCCAACAGCGCGGCTCTCTGGTCGCCCCCGACCGCCTGCGCTTCGACTTCGCCCACCTGAGCCCTTTGGCACAGGAGCAGATACACGAGATCGAGCGCCGGGTCAACGCGGCCATCCGCGCCAATTATCCCGTAGCCCCGTGCATTCTGGCCCAGCGCGAGGCGCGCCAGGCCGGGGCCATGATGCTCTTCGGCGAGAAGTACGGGGACACGGTGCGCATGATCAGCGTGGGCGATGACTACAGCCGCGAGCTGTGTGGCGGCACGCACCTGCACGCTACCGGCGAGATCGGCTTCTTCGTCATCGTGAGTGAGGGTAGCATCGGCGCGGGGCTGCGGCGGGTGGAAGCCCTCACCGGCCGCATCGCGGAAGCCCATGTGCGGGCGCGGCTGGGCGTCCTGGATGGTGTGGCCCGTGAGCTACAGGCCCAGCCCGCCGAGGTCGAGGCCAAGCTGGCTGCCGTGCTTGCAGACCTTGACACGGCCCACAAAGAGATCGCGCGCTTGCAGCGTGAGGCAGCGAAGGCACAGGTCAACGCCCTGCTGGGTCAGGTGAAGGACGTGCAGGGGGTCAAAGTCCTGGCTGCACGGGTCGAGGCAGCATCTGGCGAGGGCCTGCGGGAGATGACCGACTGGCTGCGCGACCGGCTGGGATCTGGCATCATCGTCCTGGGCAGCGTCATCAACGAGCGGCCTGCCCTGGTGGCCGCCGTCACGCCCGACCTGGTGGCCCAAGGCTACCACGCGGGCAACCTCATTCGGAAAGTGGCCGCTATCGTCGGCGGCTCGGGCGGCGGGCGGCCAGAGATGGCGCAGGCGGGTGGCAAGGACGCGGCGAAGCTAGACGAGGCGCTGAAGGCGGTGGCGGAACTCATCCAACAGCGATAGGCCGCGGCTCAAGGGGCCTGTGGGGCGCGGTCTGTTCCGCAGCCGCACGCGCATCGCAAGACACACGTAGGCTGCGGTCTCTTCAGCAGCCCGGCGCAAGCCAAGCCCCGCTGAGCGATGGCCTTGCTCAGGGGCGGCCCACCGGCGCAAGAGAGAGCCGCCCGTACTTCATCCAGCGTGACGCCTGGTATCAGGAGCATACTATCCCAAAGGTCATGGTCGTGTCGGACCCGGCAATCATGATGGGCAAACCCGTCATTGCTGGCACCCGCATAACCGTCGAATTGATCTTGGAGAAGCTCGCTGCCGGCGAGACTGTCGAGGACATACTCGCCGCTCATCCGCGCCTGACGCGCGAGGCGATGCAGGCAGCCGTACCATTCGCTGCGCAGGCGCTCAGAGCAGACGTGGTCTACCCGGTCGGTGAGGGGCGTAGCGAACATCGTGGCCGCCGAGGCTGAGATCGTTGCGTCGGCGATTGCACAAAACGCCGAAGAGTCAATGTCCTCTTTCGCCGTACTGACGCCAGTCATAGTCCGCATACGAAGACGATTCCAGTAGACAGCAGATCGTCCATGCCAAGTATTATCACCGATACCATGATCCTGTGGATCACCATCGCCATGCCGGCGGCCCTCGTCATCGCCGCCGTCATCCTGTCGAAGGTCTTCCCAGACCACCACACGTCATGAAGC
>DAOUCN010000226.1:0-1608 GCA_034431995.1 Chloroflexota bacterium
GGTGACACACGAGGCAGTGTTTTCATGTTTCCTCCTACCCACACACTATAACATAAAAACGCGGCAGTAGTACTAGGCGCCCCACACTTTCAGGGGGCACATGGCATATCCTCCCGCAGGTTCGCAACCTGCGGGAGGATTACATTTCATGGCACCGGAGAGACGTGCCGATGGCACATCTCCACCGGGTGTTATACTGCCAGCTTGACGGCGGTCTCGACCAGGCGAGCGGAGTAGCCCCACTCGTTGTCGTACCAGGCGGCCATGGAGAGCAGCCCGCCATCGAGCACCTGGGTCAGGGGCAGGTCAACGATGGAGGAGTGCGGATCGCCCAGGATGCGGGCCGACGCCCATTCGTCCTCCAGGATGTCCATCACGCCCTTGAGGGGCGGGGTGGCGGCGGCCTTGCGGAAGGCGGCCTTCACCTCATCGGTGGTGGTTGGCTTCTCAAGGATCACGTTGACTTCGGCGATGCTTACCGTGCGGGTGGGCACGCGGTAGGCCTTGCCCGTCATCTTGAGCGTGGGCCAGATGAAGCCCAGAGCCTTGGCGGCACCGGAGGATGATGGGATAATGTTCTCGGCGGCAGCCCATGAGTCGCGCCGATCCTTCATCGGCTGATCCGTCAGCGACTGGGAGTTGGTGTAGGCGTGGACGGTGGAGAACAGTCCGCTCTTGATGCCAAAGTTTTCAATCAGCACCTTGACCACAGGGGCCAGCGCGTTGGTGGTACAACTCGCCATGCTGATGATACGATGGCTCTTCGGATCGAACTTCTCTAGATTTATGCCCGGCAAGAGCACAGCGTCGCAATCCTGCAGGGTCTTGCTGGGCGCGCTCACGAGGACCCGCTTGGCACCTTTATCCAAATGGGCCTGGGCATTGGCGCGGACCGTGGCTCGGCCCGTGCAGTCTACAACCAGATCAACGCCCAACGCCCCCCAGTCGGGCAGGGACTGGGTGGTGTCAATGAACCTGATCTTGCGGCCGCCGACGATCAAGTTGCCGTCGCTGACCTTGACCTCTTCGTGCCAGCGGCCATAGTTGGTGTCGGCCTCGAAGAGGGCGGCGAGGGTGGGCAAGTCCTTGATATCCGAGATGGACACTGGAACAAAGCCACCATACTTGAGGGCCGCTCGCAGGGTCGAGCGGCCAATGCGACCAAACCCGTGAATAGCGATGGAACCCATGATGGGAACCTCCTTGCATTGAGATTGCGTGTGAAGATGAAGACAGTAGAGCAATGCCCGCCTGGCCGTAAGGCGTCGGGTCGTCAGCCTTAAGGCCCGCCATATATTATCAGGTTTCTGCGGTTTGTCAAGCCTGGCGAGGCTTGGGCGATTAGGCAGTTTTGCCTATTGAGCCCTGCAGAGGTCCGTAAAGTTAGGAGCGGAAGCCGCCCCACATGCCCTCGATTACCTGCCCTGGGCAGTCCATGGCTGGGGTCTACGGCCGTAGATAACGGTCAGATCGCGCAGGCGGGCGGCGATGGCGTCGGTCAACTGGCCGGGGAGGAGACGCCAACACCAGTTGGGCGGGCCGCTGATGCTGGGCTCGTTCATGCGGGCCTCGTGCCCCAGGCTGAGCAGGTCCTGGGCGGTGGTCATG
>DAOUCN010000227.1:0-5234 GCA_034431995.1 Chloroflexota bacterium
GGGCAGGGCTGAGCGCCGTCTTCCCCCTCTCCCCGTGGGAGAGGGCCGGGGTAAGGGCCGGACTCACCTCCACAATCGGGATAAACTGAATGAACTGCCCGCCGACCTCATCGCGCAAGAAACGGTAGACGCGGAGGGGATGCGGGGCGTTGGCCGCGTGGACACAGGCCAGGATGTTGAACTCTACCCGGTGCTTCTTGAGCAGCGCGGCGGCGGCCATCACCCGCTCGAAGGTGGGCTGTCCGCCGCGGTCAACCCGGTAGGCGTCGTGGAGATCGCGCGGCCCGTCCAGGCTCAGGCCGATGAGGAAGCCGTGCTCGTGGAAGAAGCGACACCACTCGTCGTCTAGGAGGATGCCATTGGTCTGGAAGGCATTGCGAATGGTCATGCCAGGACGGCGGTACCTGCGCTGCAACTCCACAGCCCGGCGGAAGAAGTCCAAACCCATCAGGGTCGGCTCACCGCCCTGCCAGGCGAAGACCGCCTCCGGCACCTGCTGGGCGGCGATGAACTGGCGGGTGAACGAGGCCAGGACCTCGTCGCTCATGCGGAAGGATGAGCCTGGGTACAGCTCCTCCTTGGGCAGGTAGAAGCAGTAACGGCACCTGAGGTTGCAGATCGCGCCCCGCGGCTTGAGCATGACATGGAAAGCCGGGGGCGGCGCAATGTGCTCAGTCTTCCCTGCCCCTGGGGGCGCAACAAGAGATGATAAGCGCAAGCCAGATGACGCGTCTGGCGTTCTTGTCCGAAGGACTCCGGACTCCTTCGGAGGCGTCTTGGCGGTTCTAACCCTAGTCTGCACCGCTGCCGCCGCCGCCGCCACCGCCACCGCCGCCACCACCTCCCCCGCTCCAGCCGCCGCCGAAACCGCCACCACCCGAGCTCTGTGGCTGGGACGACAGGACGCTGCCTGCCGAGTTGAGCATGGACATCAACCCATCGCTCATGCTCTGCAGACCACCCAGCATGGAGTCGCTGGCCCCTTGCAGGTCGGGCAAACCCCCGCCACCACCACCTTCGGCAGGTAGGCCGCCGCCAATGGGCAGGCTGCCGCCACCGTAGCCTCCGGTCGTTTGCTGTTCACCGTAGGGACGTGGCCCCCAGGCGTAGGGCCCCCACCAGGCAGGCGCCGGCGTATTGACCTGAGCGAACTTGCGCACCCAGCCTCGCTCCAGACCAAAGGCAATGGCGTAGGGCAGGTACTTGTCGAAGATGTCCTTCGCCTCCTTCAGGTCGGCGTACTTTTCGATGTTCTGTATGTAGCGGGAGAAGGCCCGCCATTGGGCGGCAGCCAAGGCGCCCTTCTCTGTCTTGCGCGGCATGACCGTGGCGACGACGAGCAGGATGAAGCCGATGATGCCGACACCGATGGGCGGGCACACGGCAGCGCCGGTGAACTCGCCGAAGGCAGCCAGGGCGACGGCGAAGAAGACGGCGGCCAGCACCAGGACCAGGATACCAAAGGCCAGCCAGACGCTGCGCGTTTTTTCCGGGCTCTCCCTGAAGAAGCCTTCGCGCACGACCTCATCGTAGAGCTTGCTCTTGAGCCCGGGCAGGGCCACGTAGAACTTGTTGCGCAGGTCTGCCAGCGTCACTTCGGTCAGCCCACCGAAGAGGGAATTGACCAGGGCGCGCTCGTAGTCTCGCAGGTCGGCATCGGGCTTGAGCAGGGTGAAGGTGAAGTCACGGTTGGTGAAGCCGAAGAAGCCGGAGGTCTGGCGCTCGGTAATGCCGATCACACCGCGCCGGGCCAGATCGAGGATGCTCGCAATAATGTCCTTCATATCGGCTTGCTCGTCAATCAGCGTACCCACCACGCCAGCCGGGATGTTGGCAGGCGGATTGGCCATGTAGTCGGCGACCAGACCCACCGGCTTGTCTCGCCCCTTGCTGTACCAGAGGGCGTAGACGCCGATGCCCCCGCCAATGGGAATAACGAGGCCAAGGACAATGGAGATCAGGGTGGCCAGGGCCTTCATGGGCGCCAACTCTTCCTCGCGCTGAACGCGCTCATCGTCGGCCTGCTGCCACGAGGGCACCGCCGCCTGCACGATGCCGTGGGGGAACTGCACGCGCACCTCCAGCTCCTGTCCATCGGGCATGGAGCCGGTGGTGAAGATGATGGTGGTGGCGTCGGGCTGGGTCCACCGGGCAGTGCCCGGGTAAGTGGCGATCTTGAGCTGCGCCGGGTCAATGCCGGCGGGAAGGTGAACGGTCGTGTTTGTTTGCAGCACGCTCTTGCCGCGGGCAGGCCAGATGGCCTTCCAATAAAGCTGATCGCCGCCCTCGTAGATGCGCAGGCCGCCCTTGACGGTGTAGGTCAGGGTGAAGGTGCGGGCGGCGTTCTGGGTGTAGGGGAACCACCAGTCAATCTTGACGCTACGACTAGCGGGGGCGACCGTGAAGCCGTTGGTCGTCTCACCGGTCACCTGGCGGTAGAGCTGGCTGCCCTCGGCCACACGAATGTTGGTGATGCCCTCGGTGCGGTTTGTGTCAACGGTGCGGTAGACATGGTGGAAGCTGCCCCGGGTGAACACATACTGGACGGTCTCGCTGACCAGGATGTCGCCGTTTTGCTGGACGGACAGGTCAACGTTGATGAAGCCGTAGTGGTATTGCTTTTCCTCCTGGGCCGCGGCCAGGCCGGGCATGGCCAGGGCGGCCAACAGCAGCCCCAGGGTCAAGAGCAGAGCGAGCGTGTTTCGCATTGGGTGACCTCCTGCGCGGGAGCATTGCCTCTGGCGGCATTATACTACAGAGGCAAGGCGATGACAAGCGGCAGAGGTTGACATAATTCGCTTTCATTGCAGGGCGAGTTGTGGTATAATGCAAATGGCCTATCTTCACATCCTATCCGGGCACCTCGGCGTCTGGTTCCAACGTAAGGGGGGATTATCTATGAAGTCGAACTGTGAGAACTGCCCGATCCGCAAATACGCGGAGAAGAACCCCAAGGCGATCATCAGCCGCATCTGGCGCTGGCACACCACCTGGTGCCCCGGCTGGAAAGCCTACCAGGCCGAGCTGGCCAAGCTGCAGGGAGAGACCCGGCGCAACTAGCTAACGTGCACGGCCAGGCCAGCGCTGGAGAACGCGGGCTGTGCACGTCGGCGGTGACTCCGCTTGGTCTTTCGCCTTTCGTCCTTAGTCGGTCTTCCTCCGTCTTTCCCTCTTGCCAACAGCAGCAGATTGAGTTATGATAGCGGCATCAGCAGTCCCTGCTCGAATCGAGTCTGCATGAGGTGATGACCACGCATGGCGGATAAGCAGGAGTTGGAGCAAGCGCTGACCTCCGGGGCGCAGATGCTGGTGCGCACGGCCACCGAGAAGCAGAGGCAGCGCCAGCACGCCCAGATGCACGTCTTCCACTGGCTGCTGGCCCTGGTGGAACGCCACGGCGCCATGGCCGAGGCTATGTCTAGCGGGCTGAACGCCAGCACCCTGCAACGCTACCTCCAGGAGCAACTGGGGCAGGGGAAGCTCGGTGATCCCCTCGATCTGGATACCGTCCTCCGCCAGGCCCAGGAACACGCCAAGGCCCGCGCCAAGAGCCAGGCGGCAGAGCGGGATTTGGCCGTTGTCATCCTCAAGGCAGCCGGCTATCCCATCACCGAAGACACCACCGTTGTCCCCGCCAAGCCGACCCCGGACAAGACCCCGGAACCGGCTGGCGAGCCTGCTCTCGCCGGCTCGCCCACCTACCAGCCTCGAGCCAAGCGCCTCATCCCCACCCTGGAGCAATACGGCCGCGACCTGACGCGTGAGGCCCTGGAGGGCAAGCTCGCCCCCATCGTGGGGCGGTATGACGAGATTCAATTGCTCATTGAGACGCTGGCCCGCCGCACCAAGCGCAATCCCGTACTGGTGGGGCCGGCGGGCGTGGGCAAGACGGCCATCGTCGAAGGCTTCGCCCAGCGAGTGGTGAAGGGCGAAGTCCCACCGCTCCTGCAAGACGTGCGGGTGATGGCCATCCAGCCGTCCACCCTGGTGGCCGGGGCCCACATGGTCGGCGAGCTGGAAAAGCGCATGAAGTCCGTCCTCAGCGAGGCCAGCCAAGACGGGATCATCCTCTTCATTGACGAAGTCCATTCTATGATGGGAGCGGGCGGCATGCCGGGCGTCTCGGATATGGGCAGCCTGCTCAAGCCCGCCCTGGCCCGGGGCGAGATCGCCTGCATCGCCGCCACCACGGACGACGAGTATCGCCGCTTCATCGAGCCAGACGGCGCGCTGGAGCGGCGCTTCCAACCCATCCGTGTCCAGGAATTGACGGCAGAGGAGACCATAGCCGTCCTCATGTCGCTGCGGGACCTGCTGGCTCGCCAGTACAACGTCCAGGTGCCGGACGAGGTGCTGCGCTGGCTGGTGGACTTCGGTCAACGCTTCCTGCGTAACCGGCACCTGCCAGACAAGGGGGTGGACCTGCTGGAACAGTGCGTAGCCCACGCCGTCACCCAGGGCAAGAGCACGGTGGAACAGGCAGATGCCGAAAAGGTTTGCCAACGTATGGTGGGGATGCCGGTTGCCGTCGCATCTCGTCTCGACCTCCTGAAGGAGAAGCTGACCGAACGCGCCCTACTCACAGAAGACGATGCCGCCTGGCTGGTCAACCGGCTCCAGTCCAGCCTGCGCGGTCTGGACCTGCACTCCACGCGCCCCAATGCCGTCATGCTCCTGATTGGTGATGCCGCCGATAACAGCGACCTGTTGGCGCAGACGATTGCCGAGACGCTTTTTGGTTCCGAGGAGCGGGTGGTAAGCATTGACTTCAGCCGCATGCTCTATCATCATGACGTAGCCATGCTGATCGGCGCTCCACCGGGCTACATTGGCTACAGTGATAGCCTGGTGCTCCATCGCGTGGTGCAGATGCCGTGGTGCGTCCTGCACTGCAAGAACATGCACGCCTGCCATTTCCAGGCGCGCGAGGTGATGATGCAGGCCCTCGCCGACGGTTTCCTGACCGACGCCCGTGGCAAGCGCATCTACCTGAGCGATACGGTGGTTCTGGTGACGGCAGATGTCGCTGTGGAAAAGCGATCGTCTCTGGGCTTCGTGCGCTCGGCGGAAGCAGAGGCGGCAGACGCCCGTCGGTCTGCCGAAGGAGTGCTGGGCAGCGGCTTCATGGAGCAGGTTGATGCCGTCTGCACCGAGATCCCTAGCTCCGATACGGCACGCCGCCGCTGGCTCCAGGAACACGTCTTGGATTCCCTGTCGGAGCGCTACAGCAAGGA
>DAOUCN010000228.1:0-2512 GCA_034431995.1 Chloroflexota bacterium
CCGCCAGCCGCTCGAATTCATCCGGCGACAGCGGCTCGTCGCCCAGGGCCAGTTGCCAGTCGTATTCCACCAGAGTATCAAAGGTGAGTCCGCCCACGCCGCCCTTGGCGGCCGGCCCCTTCTTGGGTTGCAGGCGCACGCGCACGCCAAGCTTGCCCGCCAGGTTTGGCACCAGGACGCCGAAGCCGCTGGCCTGCAGCAGCACAGCAGTTTCCCGAATGAAGGTGTACGCCTGCTCAACCGTCAAGGCGCAGTGCTCGGGGCGGGGTGAGTGCAGACTAGTCTCAATGGGCGGAAAAATACGGGAGGCCTGACCCAGGGCCGCCAGCAGGCGTTCCTGGGGGGCGTCGAGACGGCGATTGAGGTAGGTGAGGGCGCGCCCACGCTCACGCCACACGGCCTCGGCAGGTACCAGCAGGCTGGGGTCGTCGTTCGCCTGCAACAGGTAGCGTAGGCTCCAGTCGCGCATGGTGGGCAGAGGAGCGAGAATACCGTCACTCACCTCGATGGGCGGCGGGTCCAGGCGGAAGCAGACCCGAAAGGCGTCGCCGCCAGCCACGCCAGGCACGGGCTCGGCCCAGGCGCGATATTGATCGTAGAATGCGTCGAGGCTGGGCAGGGAGTAGTCCACCACTGGGGTGCGGCTAACCAGCGCCCACAGCCACGCTTCGGCAGCCGACTCGGCGTGCTGGTAGGACAGGCGTGAGCCGAAATGGGAACGCCAGCGGGCGAAGTCGTCCACGGCGATGGAGACGAAGTTGTCCAGCAGCGTGCGCGGCGAGGGGGCCTCGCGCGCCGGCGGCCTACCAGCGACGCTCACGGCGCGGCAGACGGGAGGCATGGCCTGAGCCAGGCGGTGCAGCCGTTTGCGATCCGAGGGCGCCAGTAGTGGCTGCCACAGGGCCAAGTAGCGTTTCTCATCCTTGACCAGGGCGGGCGTGTAGCGCTGACCAGCAAGGATCTCGAGGACCAGCCTGGCGGCCACCCGCCAAAGGCGCAGGTCCGTGCCGATTCTGACCTTGGGCGGCAGGTCGTCGTCCGAGGGTAGGCCAGCGAGCAGGGCGAGGACATCGCGCGCAGGCATAGCGAGGGCGTCCACCTGCCACGCCCCCAGGCGCACCGTGCCTTCTTCCTCGATCTCGCGCAGAAGGCCAGGCGAACCCACGGGGACGTCGCGCCGCGATGGCAGGGACACGATGGCTGTGCCTCTACCAGCGTTGCTGAGCACAGAGTCGGCACGGGGCAGCAGCTCGCGCCAGACGCGGGAGAGCTCCTTCGTGGAGGCGGCGAAGGGGTGGGGGTGAACTGCGCGCGGCAGTGCCGGGACGGGCTGGGGCGATGCGGGGCTGGTTGCTCGGCTCGTCTCAGCCCAGAGCACGAAGCAAGCTTTGCTATCTGTGTAGCTACCGGTCAGCCAGGAGCCGTGAAGAATAAGCATACTACTCGCCGAAAATGGCTCTTGTGTCCTCCTCGCGTTTCTTCTTCCTCTCCTCGGCGCTGAGTGCGGCGTCGGCGCCTATATCGCGGTAGAAAACCTCATCATAGGGGCGACTGCGGATGATCACGGGCATGGGTGGAGCGTAGCCCATGACCAAGGCTTGCTCCCTTTCCTCCAGGGTCGCCAGCATGGAGCGCAGATGACCCGCTCCGCTCACCCCTGTGAACACCGCCTCGATGTCCCGCTCGTCGTTGAGGGACGCCGTGATGCGGGTGCCGATCTGCGAGAGCACCTCGCTGTCAATGCCCGACGGCCGCTGGTCAATGATCAGCAGCGTGACGTGGTACTTGCGCATCTCGCGGGCGATCGTACCGAAGATGGTCTGGCTGGCGGCCTGGGGATTCAGGAACTTGTGAGCTTCTTCGATCGTGATCATGAGCTGGCGGGGTCGGTCTTCCTTGCGTTTGGTCTGGAGGTATCTATCGGTTTTCTCCTGGTACTCCCTATGGATGCGGCGGGTCAGGATATTGGCCACCAGCAGGTACTCAAGGAGGCGACCATGGCGGCCAAACTGCAGGATGACATGGCGGCCACTGTCCAGGGTATCTACCATCTGCTTGATGGAGGACTCCTCGGCGTGGGGAACGATGAAGCCCAGCTTCTCGATGCGGCGCAGGCGGCTTTGCAGAGACGAGATCGCTGCCTCGTGCCCCCCGTGTTCTTTAACAAAGTCGTTGATGTCCTCGTTGCCCATGGCCAGGAGCTCGTTGATCCAATCCTCCTTGAAGACGCCTACCAGCAGATCGGCCTGGGTTGCAGCCGTGGCGCTCAACTGCAGCTCGTCCTGCAGCAGGAGGATGTCCGCCGCCTCGATCTGGTTGAGACCGATCTTGATCTCGAAGTCCACGCTCACACCCTGGCGGCGAGAGACCTCGGGGTCTAGGGAGAAGACCACGACCTTCGGCCCAAAGAGGTGACGCAGGCCCTTGACGTGTCGCTGGCGGTGCATGTCCTCGGTCTCCCATGCATACTCGTTGTGCATGTCGAAGACCAGATTCACGGCAACCTCGGTCT
>DAOUCN010000229.1:0-2499 GCA_034431995.1 Chloroflexota bacterium
CTTCCGAAGTCTCCAAAGACTTCGGAAGTCTGGTGCCTCACTTCCGAGGAATGGTGTCGTGCCCATGCGCCTGTTGCTGATTGCCGTTTGCCTTGTTGTCATCCCAGCCGTCCTGTCTGCCTGTGGCTCACAACCTCCGCCCGCGGCCACGGCGCCGCCTAGCGCGACTTCCTTGCCCACGCCGCTTGCCACTCCCCCTAGCCAGCCCCTCATCACGCCACCGACGCCGTTCCCGTTGCCCTCGCCGACAGCAACCCGGAGCGCACCACCGTCGCCCACAGCAGTCGCCGCCGAGAATCCCGAAGCCATCATGAGTAGGGTGCGCATGCGCGTCCAGATGTCAAGCCGCATACTGCCGCCACAAGAAATCATCACCGACGTGGCGCGGGCCGCTATGCTGTTCCTGGATGCCAACATAGACCTGGCGAGGCCCCGTGACAATGAGAGGGCAGCTCTCCGATACCTCCAGACTCTACTCACTCTAGATGACTCCTTCCCTGCCGAGGTGGACCTCGCCGACCTCGACTCCGATGGGCAGCGGGAAGCCATCCTCACCCTCGGCTACCCGGGCCTGCCTATCGTCGTCCTGCGCAAGGAGGCCGCAGGCTTTGCCTCCTACCGCCTGCTCGCCCCCCCAGACGCCATGCCAGATGGAGCGTTCACGTGGGCACGCAGCACCATTGCCAGGATCGAAGACATCAACGGCGATGGGCGCACAGAGATCATTGTCATTGACCAGGCCCCAGGAGCCAGCGCCAGCAACAGCCAGCTTACTGTGCACCAATGGAGCGGCGACGGCTTCCGGGTGCTCCTCACCGTCTCCTACACGGACTGGGCCGGCGAGGCCAACTGGGGTCTGCGCCCCGGCCAGACGGGCTATGACCTGTACGTCTATCAGCCGTACCTGGGCGTTCACGATCACAAGCTGCTGACCCATCAGGTCGTCACCGCTACCTACCGCTGGCAGGCCGATGCCTATGGCGCCGCCGACAGGCAGCTTTCGTCGCCCACTGTACAGCGTCATCAGGTCAACGTCGCCGAGGAGTTGTTCCTCAAGGGCGATTTTGCACACGCCGCGGCCGAGTTCCGGAAAGCCATTGCTCTTAAGAACCTGCCGCCAGAGGAGAGCGTTCAGGTGGACTGGACGGGTTACGGTTGGTTCCGGCTGGGCGAGTGCTATGCCCTGCTGGGCAGACAAGAAGAGGCCCGGCAGGCGATGAACGAGGCGGCCAAGGCCGGCTCCACGATTGGCGATCTCGCCGCGGCCTTCCTCACGGGCTACGCCGGCAGCGATGCCACCACCAAGGCCCTGGCTGCGGTCAGCAATGTAGATCTCTACGAGCGCGTCTATCAGGGCAAGGGCGGCAATCTGGACTTCCCTGTTGATGCGGGCGCCGTGCTCTATCCGGCGGGGGCTGTCCTGGCCTTCCTGTCGGCTCACCCGGATCTTGCCACCCAGCCATCGGCAGATGTGGCCAAAGCCCTGCAAGGGATGGGCCTGCGCGTCACGTCGGCGCTGACGGCTGACCTGAACGGGGACGGGCAGGGCGAAGTGGCTGTTATCCTGCCGGCCGGCCGCGGCGACCTGGGCAGGTTGTGGCTATTTGGTCGCGTGGATGGTGACTGGCGGGCCTTTGCTGGCGAGACCGGTACGAGGCTCACCATTAGGGAAGCAATCGGCCTTCGCGGCGGCGGGGGGACATGCATCGTCGTCGAGAGTGAGACACAGGGCCAGCCGCGCCAGGCTCTCTACGGCTGGGACGGCCAGCGCGTCGTCCCGCTCGATCGGTAGTGATTCCCTCTCCCTCCGGGGAGAGGGTCAGGGTGAGGGCCAGGGGGCGGGCGGCCACGAGTGCACCCCTCACCCCAGCCTTCTCCCTGTGGGAGAGGGGGCGTCTCTTGCTCCCGCAGGTGGGATGGCAGCGGCGCTCCTGGATACCCTATGCCCGATACCCGATGCCCGACCCCCGAGACCCGACCCCCGAACCCTACCCCCCGCTCACGGGTGGAATGATAGCCACCTCATCGCCGCCGCTCAAGACGCGGTCCTCTCCCGCGTACTCGTGATTGACGGCAAAGGCCATGCGCAGTTTGGCCAGCCGGGGATAGCGGGCGACATAGCTGCGCCACACGTCGCCGACGGTCGTGCCGGGGGGGAACTCCGCCGACACCTCCCGCGCCCCGACAACCTCGCGTACCGAAGCGAAGAAGCGCACCGTGATAGTCATCGTCATGCCTCAATGAGAACCGCTCGGGCAGGGGCGCCATCACCGCCAGCGATCTTGAGGGGCAAGCAGATCAGTGTATACCCGCCCGGATCCACTCCCGCCAGGTTCAGCCCTTCGACGACTATGACTCCTGCCTCCAGGAGCGTCCGATGCACTGCCCCACTCGTTCCTGAAAACGGCTCGATGGAGAGATAATCCATGCCCACCAGTCGTATTCCTCGCTGCACAATCCAGACCGCTGCCTGAGCCGAGAGGGCAACAAAGTCCGTCC
>DAOUCN010000230.1:0-9263 GCA_034431995.1 Chloroflexota bacterium
TCTGGGTACTGCCCTACGATGCCGGCCAGGAGATCGTTGCCGCCGCCCGTCACGAAGACGACCCTAGTCAGGCCATAGCGCTCCACCTCAGCGGCCCAGCGTTCTGCCTGGACCTCGGGCGGCTGCTTCTCAGCTTCAGGCGAAGGGAAAGAGAGGGAACGACGCCAATGGTCGTAGTAGGCCCGGGCGTCGCGGTGCAATCGCTCTAGCTTGGCCTGTCCAAAGCGAGCGACGTAGGTCGTCTCCCACCAGTCGGGCGGGTCGGGCACAGGAAAATGGGCATGGAAGTCAATGATCGGTATGCCCCACTTGTTCATGGTCATGTTCAACTCCCACAAGAGGGGCGAAGCATGTGGCGACGATGCGTGGGCAGAGAGTGGCTGGCGGCCGCCTGCCCCCCGCAGGCGTGCCGCGCAATGCTTCGCCCTAAGCAACCAAGCCAGATGAGGGCGACGAAAGCCCGGCCAACACAGTACGCAACTCGCCGAGAACGGTGTCCAACGGCACCAGGCGGAAGTCGCGCTCCTTGCGCAGCTTCAGCTCCACGCCCCGCTTGGCGAGGGTGCGAGGGCTGATGGTCAGGCGCACAGGCATTCCCAAAAGGTCGGCATCGGCAAACTTGACGCCGGGGCTTTCCTCCCGGTCATCGTAGAGGACTTCGAGGCCGGCTTGCTGTACCTCCTTGTACAGCCTGTCGGCTGCCGCGGCCACCTGCGGGTTCTGCATGTCCAGGGCGCAGATGTGAACATGGTAGGGGGCGATGGGCAGGGGCCAGATGATGCCCTTGTCGTCGTGGTTCTGCTCGATGGCCGCGGCCAGGAGGCGTCCCGTACCGATGCCGTAGCAGCCCATGATAATGGGCCGCTGCACGTTATCCTTGTCCAGGAAAAAGGCGCCCATCTTCTCGCTGTACACAGTACCCAGCTTGAAGACGTGGCCGACCTCGATGCCCCTGGCGGTGGCGAAAACGCCGCCGCACCTGGGGCACTGGTCGCCGGCGCGGGCCATGGCGATGTCGGCCACGACGTCGGCCGTGAAGTCGCGGGGATAGTTGACGTTCGTCAGATGGTAGTCTTCCCGGTTGGCGCCCACCACGAGATTGGCAGCCAGGCGCACCGAGTCGTCGGCTACTACCTTGATGCCCTTCAGGCCGACAGGTGAGGCGAAGCCGGCGCTGATGCCAGCAGCCTTGACCTCCGCCGGGGTGGCGATGTGCAGGTCGAGGCCGAGATTCCACGTGCGTTTCAAGACGTTGCGCAGCTTGACCTCATTGACATCCATGTCCCCGCGAATGACAGCGAAGACGATCTCGCCATCCACCCAGTAGAAGACAGCCTTGAGGGTCTTGTTGGTGGGGACGCCCAGGAAGGCGGCCACCTCGGCGATGGTCTTCTGGCCGGGAGTGGCAACCTCCTTGACGGGCAGCGCCTGCTCGGGCGCGTTCGCCACCTTGCGCATCTCCGCCCGTTCCTGGTTGGCCGCGTAGCCGCAGCGGGAGCACTGGAGAACCTCGTTCTCGCCCGTGGCTGCAAGGAGCATGAACTCGTGGGACTCCTTGCCGCCGATGGCCCCCGAGTCGGCCTCCACGGTGAGAGAAGGCAGGCCGCAGCGGTCAAAGATGTTCTTATAGGCCACAAGCATCTTGCGATAGCTTTCGTCCAGGCCAGCCTCATCGGCGTCAAAGCTGTAAGCATCCTTCATGGTAAACTCGCGCACGCGCACCAGACCGTTGCGGGGGCGCGGCTCGTCGCGAAACTTCGTTTGTATCTGATAGAGGATGAGGGGCAGGTCGCGGTAGGAGCGAACGCGCTTGCGCACCAGGTCGGTGATGACCTCTTCGTGGGTGGGGCCCAGGCAGAAGTTGCGCTCCTTGCGGTCATGCAGCTTGATGAGCTCGGGGCCGAAGCTCATCCAGCGGCCAGACTCCTCCCACAGTTCCTGGGGCTGGAGGACAGGCATGAAGAGCTCCTGCGACCCGGCGGCGTCCATTTCTTCCCGAATGATGTTCTCGATCTTGCGCAGGGAGCGCCAGGCCAGGGGCAGATAGCTGTAGATACCGGCGGCGAGTTGCTGGATCATGCCGGCGCGCAGCAGGAGCTGATGGCTGGCTGTCTCGGCCTCGGCAGGTGCATGGCGCAGGGTGCGGACGAAGAGCTTAGAGAGGCGCAAGGAAACCTCCACATTGCGACATGGCGTCATCTGTGCTACAATAGAACGTAGATCAGTGCACGCAGTCCACAGGAGCTGGAGCATGAGATGGCACTACAACAAATGGATGCGAACGCCGCTCTGGGGCAGTTCTACCAGCGGCTCGTGGTTCTTGAGCAAGAGCTCGTCCGCTTGAAGATAGCGTTGACGGCGAAACCCCCAGCGTCGCCAGCAAAGCGGGCTTTCATATCCCTGCGCGGCGCATGGGCCGGCCTCGACATCAGCGAGGAAGAGATCGCTGAGGCCCGCATTCGTCTGCCCGAGCTATGAGATACGTTGTAGACACTCAGGCCCTTGTCTGGCGCCTGACCGATGATCGCCGGCTCGGCGTGGAGGCCAGGCGCATCCTTGATGCCGAGGACAGCCTCATAATCGTACCGGCAATCGTGCTTGCCGAACTGAAGCACATCGCTGGCAGGCGACGGGTTCCTCTGTCCTTTGCCGACGTGGTTTCTGCGATCCTAGAAGATGCCCGTTGCCAGATCTACCCGCTCGACATGTTCACCATAGCGCATATGCCCGCTGACCTGGACATCCACGATGCGCTCATCGTCGCAACGGCGCTTCTCTGTCGCGACATCACGGGTGAAGAGACAGCCATTATTACCTCTGATGCGAAGATCCGGGCCTCTCGCTTGCTCCCCGTTGTCTGGTAGAGCTGCCCCTACGGTCCCCACGAGACACTCGGTACCGGCGAGATGATGTCATAGTACGTGATCACCAGGATGAGCCCCATCAGCACCATGATGCCGGCGAAGTGGATGATCGCCTCCCGCTGTGGATCAACCCGCTTCCCTCTCCGTATCCACTCCAGGATGACGAAGATCAGCCGCCCGCCATCAAGCCCTGGCAAAGGCAGGATGTTGACGATGGCCAGGCTGACGCTGAGAAGGGCCATCGTGATGAGCAGGGGTGCCCACCCGCTGACCGGGATCGCCTCTGCCGCACTGCCAACGATCCGTCCGATCCCCAGCGGCCCCACAGGCCGGGCCATGTCGGCCGGAATCAGGCCGCGCAGGACCATGGCCGGCACCGATACGGTGAAGACCACCGCATCCCACGTCTGCTGTACTCCCAGCCAGAGCGCTTGCAGCGGGGGATAGGTGCGCTTCTCGACGATATAGCCGGCGTCTAGGGTGACGCCGAGGGGGCCCTCGCCCGTGGGCGGATTGGGCCGAATCAGGGCACGAACGGGCGGCTGCGCAACCCCGTCGCGCTTGACGACGATGCTTGCCTCCTCGCCCAGGCGAGAACGTATGTAGGTGCCGAAGGCGGTCGTATCGGTGAAGGGCTGACTATCTACCGCTTCGATGATGTCACCGGGCTTGAGGCCGGCCTGTTCGGCTGGCGAGCCCGGGGCCACACCCACGAGAAGCACGGTCCCCGTTGGCACGCGCGTGGGGAAGCCGGTGGCAAAGACGGTGGCGAAGAGCAGGATACCCAGGATCACGTTCATGGTCACGCCGGCGATGAGCACCGCGCCGCGCTGCAGGCGCGGCCTGCTCGCCAGACCATCGGGAACGTCGGGATTGTCCTCGCCAGCAAAGCGGACGTATCCTCCCAGGGGAATCGTATTGATGCTGTACTCCGTGTCGCCCCGACGCACCGACCAGGCACGGGGCGGGAAACCCAGGGCGAATTCCTCGATGCGCACACCGATCCAGCGGCCGACGACGAAATGGCCCACCTCATGGGCCAGGACAATAATGCTCAGGACGATCAAGAACGACAAGGCTGTAACCATGATACACGTTTCCTTCTACCAGGGACCGAAACGCCTTGGCTGTTATGCTGAGTGAAGCGAAGCATCCCACGCAATCCCAGCAACGCACGCGCGAGACCCTTCGCTTCGCTCAGGGTGACAGCAGCCTAGAACGCGCAGACACGACCTAGCGACCCCGCAGCAAGACCTGGGCACAGCGCAGATCTTCGGGCGCAGTGATCTTGATGTTGTCGTATGATCCCAGGCAAACTTTGACCGGATGGTTCTGCCGCTCGATGAGGACAGAGTCATCACTGACTTCGCCGAAGGCGTCGCGATAGGCGTGCAGGATGAGGTCTTTGCGGAAAGCCTGGGGTGTCTGGGCCAGCCACAGGGTCGAACGATCCGGCGTGGCGCGCACTTTGAGCTCGGCATTGACCATCTTCACGGCCTCTCTGGTGGGCACGGCGAGGATCGCGGCGCCGTACTCCTTGGCGGCCGACAGGCAGGCGATGATCTGCTCGCCGGTGACCAGAGGCCGGGCACCATCATGGATGAGTACCCACTCGCACTCGCCCACCTCTTGCAGGCCTGCCTGGACCGAATCCTGCCGCCGTGGGCCACCGGGGACGATCTTGGTGACCTTGCGCCACCCCTGCTCCGCTGCCAGACGCCAGGTACGGCTGAGACTGGAGGCACCGGCGACGACGATCACCTCGTGCACGGCGGGACAGGCCTCGAAGACAGCCACGGCATGGGCCAAGACGGGTTTGCCTGCCAGGTCGGAGAAGATGCGGTCGAAGCTGCCTTTTGTCGTCGCCTCTCCGGCCGCGACGATGACGGCCACCACGCGCCCTTCGACCGGCTGCTTGGCTACAGCTAGCGCCTCTGGCGTTGTGCTGTTCACGCTAGTCCACCTTTGGATGAGCGAAAATCATCCGCCCTGCGACTGTTTGGAGAACGCGGGTGACGGTCACGTCAATCTCGCTTCCCTGGTATCTGCGCCCGTTCTCCACGACCACCATGGTGCCATCGTCCAGGTAACCGACGCCCTGGCCCATCTCCTTGCCCTCTTGAATGATCTGGATACGGATGTCCTCGCCGGGCAGGACGACGGGCTTGACGGCGTTGGCCAGTTCGTTGATGTTGAGTACGCGCACGCCCTGTAGCTCGGCCACGCGGTTCAGATTGAAGTCGTTGGTAACGATGGCAGCGTGGAGCTGTTTGGCCAATCTGACCAGCTTAGAGTCCACGTCTTCCACATCGCGTACATCCGCTTCCGATACCTGGACAGGCACCGTAGATTCCTTCTGCAGCTTGTTCAGCATGTCCAGGCCACGGCGACCGCGATTGCGCCGCAAGACATCGGGCGAGTCGGCGATGTGCTGCAGTTCATTCAGCACGAAACGGGGGATGATGAGCGTTCCACCGATGAAGCCGGTGTGGCTGATGTCAGCGACGCGGCCATCAATGATGGCGCTGGTGTCCAGAATGACGTAGTTCCCTTTCTTGCTCCCCCGTGCCTCTCCTCCCCCCGCAAGGGGCCTCTCCAGCACATCCATGATTTCCTTGTGACGGGCCACCATGATGGTGGTACCCAGGTAAGCGAAGATGACGCTCGCCACGATGGGCAGGATGCGGCCGAGGGGCGACGGCAACATGGACAGTGGGATAGCCAGCAAGACGGCGATCAGCAATCCCACCACCAGACCGATGGTGCCCGCCAGCAGTTCATGCGACGGCGTCTGCCTGATGCGCTCACTTGTCCAGCGCAGAGGCCGCACGGTCAGGCTGGGCGTCAGCAACACCCCCAGTGCTGCCCCAACAGCGGCGAGGATGTACTGGGTGTAGTTCCAGATAAGATGATCATTCAAGATAAGTCCGCAGCGCCATCCGGCTATACCCAGTACGATCATCCCCGCCAGACGTAGGAGAACGTCCAGACTCATAGGAAATCACCTCCTCTCTTCGGGGACGAGTGGCCATATGCGATTGTCTATTTGAGACTGCCAGATCCTGATCTGGGCAGTGCCAGTACGTCCAGGCATACTATAGCACACAGGCTGGCCTTTGTCAAAGCAGGACGGGGGAGAAGCCAGGGCGTGTGCAAAGTCGCGGGGCGGCCGGACAGCCTCCCGCAGGTTCATTCCAACCGCAGACCACGACGGGAGTTCGCAACTCTGGGCCGGCAGGGACTCAACCTGCGGGCCTAATTTTTGCGCAAAATTCTCAGGAATCTAATCTGCACGTTAACAACTTACTGCCATAGCCGGGGCAACACGTCAGCGAGAAGGGCTGCCCAGGGATGGGACTCGGCTAGGCGCAGCTCCACCAGGTGGCCGTCAGAGATGATCGCTTCGCCAGGGATGCTCAGAACATCGCGGATCAGCCGGTACGGGCCAAAGGCGGCCATGGGCGTTCCGACCAGTACCGTGTGGCGCAACATGCTCAGGACGTTGTGCGCCAGGTCGTTCAGCACCACCAGCATCTCTTGAGCATACCATAAGCGCTTCCGTCGGTGCGTCAGGAGCAACCCCTGCTTGTCGTCGCGGATGTCGATCTCGGCTCCCCCGCGTAGGTCATACAGGGCACACATCGCTGCCGGCGACCGCTGCAGATCGGTCACCACATACAGCGCATGCTTGAGGATGCCTTTCTTCTGGTCGAGCCAGCGCACGGCGATGGTCCGCGTGGGGACACAGAACTGCAACTGCTGCGGCGGCATCCCCACCCAACGACGGCCCGCTTCGACTTCGTGCCACACTTGCACCTGTTGGCCCCAAGCACCCGCTCGACGGCCGGAATTGTTCTTGGCCACCACCTGATAGCCCTGCCGCAAGACCCAGCCCAGGTTGTCATCGGTCCCGAACCCCGCATCAATGCGCAAGCACACATGCGGACGCCGCTCTGCCGGGATGTCGAGCACGCTCTCTAACGCCCAGACGGCATCCTTGAGCACCGCTTGACTCAAGGTGTTGCCGGGATACAGCAACGATCCGATGCTCTCATCATAATCGGTGGCGGCGATCCGGCACAACTGGCGTCCGCGCCCCCCTTTTCCCTGCCGAAGTACCCCTTGGTGCTCCCCTCGGCGTGGCGTCCGGCCGGCAAACCGGTCAGATCCACATCAATCATCAGGGGCGAGGCAGCCCACGGATGATGAGGGGCTTGCCCGATCCAGCGGTACACGACCGCTGTGCCGGCGCGCAGTTGGTCGACCTGGTCGGTTTGACAGGCATCCAAGACCCGCGCCACCGACGACTGCTCAGTGAAGCACGGGCGTCCCCAGGCCTGCGCCAACACATGGTCGGGCCTGATCTTGGTGTTGATGTGGCTCACCGAGCGACAGCCAGCCAGAATGCTCACCCACAGGTCAAGCATGGCGTCCTGAGGGTGGACGACATGGGTCGGCTGATGGAACCTCAGCCGAGAAAAGATCGGCGCCAGCAAGTCCTGTTCACGAACATAAAAGCCGAGCGCCACCAACGGTGCAAAAAGGGTGGTTTCCCGGAGCGGGACGAGCGTGATCCGCGGCACGGTAGACATGGCTCTCTCCTTGTGTTGTATAATGCACAGCGACGAGGAGATTATACACGCTATTCAGTCAAAGTACAGATTAGATTCCCGGGATTTTTGCGCAAAAACAAGGGCGGGAGGTTGCGCTGACTGTGCACAGGCACCGAAGGAATGGCAGGGTCTTTTCATTGTTCCCACAGCTGTCATTCTGAGGAGCGGAGCGACGAAGAATCTCGGCTCTGGGACGACCACGCGCGGGATTCTTCGCTACCTCCGGTCGCTCAGAATGGCAATGAAATGACCCTAGAAGGAATAGCAGAAGCTCTTGACATCTGCGCCCGTGATGGTAAAATGCGCACAATATCCAGCACGACGCCAGTACGTCACAGGGGATAGGAACATGCCGCAGCAGCCCGAACCGTCACGCCTACAGCGCTCGCAAGCCGACCTGGCAGCAAAGGGATGGGATGCGCTCCTCGTCTGCTATCCCGACGACGTGCGCTACCTGACCGGCGCACGAGGCACCCTGACCCATCTCCTGGTGAGTCCTTGTGAGGCCGTGCTGCTCGCCCACTTCGTTGACCTGGAGCAGTCTCGCCTGGAGGCGCCATGGCTACCCGTGCAGCGCATGGAGTGGGGCGGTAAGAACGAGGTCGCAGCTATCGTCCAGGACTGGCGGGCAAAGACGGTGGCCCTGGGGCGCGCCCACCCCCGCATCCCCAACGACGCCATGCGCGACCACCTGCGCGGTCTGGACATGACCGTGGTGTCCGACGATGGACTCGTGCCCCGCATGCGGCGCTACAAGGACGATGGCGAGATAGCCCTCATCCGCAAGGCTACAGAGATCAACGACGCGGCCATGGCACACATCATACCTATGCTCAAGCCCGGCGTGACTGAGCGGGAAATGGCGATCGAGACGCGCCATGTCATGTGGCAGGCGGGCGTCGAGGACATCCGCTTCCTGGCCATCCAGTTCGGCCCGCACTCTGCCCTGCCGCATTACTATCCGACCGGCCGCCGTCTGGAGCGGGGCGATTTCGTGCTCCTGGACTGGGTCCCCGTCTACGACGGCTACGCCTCGGATGTCACCCGTACCTTCGTGGTGGGCGAGCCAAGCAAGAAGCAGCGCGAGATCTACGACCTGGTGCTGCGAGCGCAACTGGCGGGGCTGGCGGCAGCCAAGCCGGGGGTGACAGGCCGCCAGGCCGACGCAGCCGCCCGCCAGATTATCGCCGAGGGTGGCTATGGCGCAGAGTTCGGACATACCTTAGGACATGGCATCAATGAAGGGCCGACTCTGGGGCCCGATTCCGATGACGTTCTTGAACCGGGCATGGGGGCCACGGTTGAGCCAGGGATCTACATCCCTGGCTTTGGTGGGGTGCGCATCGAGGACACTGTTGTGGTAACCCCTGACGGTGCCCAGCCTTTGCCCACCACCACCAAGGAATTGACCATTCTGGGGTAGAAGGGAGGGATTGCTTGATCAAGAACGCGTAGGCCGCGGTCTCACTTCCGCGGCCAGGTTGCGCAAGAGAGCGCAGCCTGCACATGAGATCACGTAGGGCGGTCATGGTGACCGCCGCTGCACTTTGTCGTCGGGTAGCATACCCGAGCTACAATGTATGCCTTCACAAGGAGGAAACAAATGGCAAGGCGCAAGATCAGACGACGCGAGTTCCTACGGATTTCCGCCATAACGGCGGGCATGGCTGCCGCCGCAGCCTGCGGCGCAACACCTACACCCACACCTGCACCGACGCCTACCCCCATCAAAGTCGAGGTGACCAAGGTGGTGGAGAAGCAGGTGCCCGTGACCCAGGTCGTGGAA
>DAOUCN010000231.1:0-4881 GCA_034431995.1 Chloroflexota bacterium
ACCTCTTGCCTTGAGGGCGCCGCGCTCACTAGTCTACGACGGCCGGCTGCCTCCGCGGTCACGAGGCGGCATGCAGCAGGCGCGCCACGTCCGCCAGCCCCAGGCTTTCAAGGCGGGCAGCGGATGGACGGCCCTGGGCATCAAGATCGCACAGGGCGTAGAACTCCTTGAGCATGACGTCGAGAGCGGGCGCCGTGCCCGCCGTGGGGCCATCGGCCAAGGCCGTGAGTAACCGCTTGGGCAGGCGGTCGTCGGCAGCAGTTGCTCCCAGCAAGCAGCTTATGCTGCGCTTCAACGCCCACAGACGTTCACCCGTGCGCAAGAGCTCTGGCATGTCGAAGCCGAATCCGGTGACGGAGTTGAGGGCTGTCACCAAGTCTGGCAGGGAATAGGCCCAGGCGTCGAACATGCATAGGGTGAGGGCATCAAGGATGCCGCCGATGGTCTGTGACATTACGCTGAGATATGCCTTGCCCGCGCTCTCCCGCGGCACGTAGTCCCCGTTCAGGTTGAGCTCCGGGTAGATCACCGATCCCATCTCGACGTAGACGTTCGCCCCGTTGTGATTCGCCCCCCTGGGGCATGTTGCGTAGCCGACGGCCAGGCCGTGGTAGGTGCGGGGGTCGTGCATGGGCACTTCCAAGCCTTTGACATGGGGGACCCAGTCGGCATGAGGCACACCCAGGGCTGCTGCTGCTCGCTGCACGCCCTCGGCCAGCAGGTCGCCAGTGCCCTCGCGCCGAGCAATACTCCTCACCATGTGCGCCATGGCTTCGCCGTTGCCCCAGGCGAGGTCTGTCTGGAGCAGCCCGCGCTCAGTCGCCTCTGTGGCAAAGGCGATGACGGCTCCGCAGGAGATGGTATCCAGGCCATAGCGATTGCAGAGGTCGTTAGCCTTGGCTACGGCGTTGAGGTCAGCATTCATGCACAGGGGGCCAAAGGCCTGAACCGTCTCGTACTCGGGCCCGGGCCCTTTGGTCATTGCAAATGGCCCCTCAGCCACCTCGACGACCCGCTTGCACCTCACGGGGCAGGCATAGCAGGAATCGTCATCTTTCAGGATCGTGTCGGTCATGGTCGTGCCGTCAAGACCCAGGAGAGCGGCGTCATCGAAGGTCCCTTGCTGCCAGTTCTTGGCGCAGATGTCGCCAATAAGGCTGTTGTAGTATACGCTGGCAGCCGTGCCAAAGCCCTTGAGGGACTGTAGGGTCACGGTCTCCTCAATCTTGGCCTGGATACGCCTGCGCAGGGCTTTCAGACTGACCGGATCAGCAATGGCGACCTTGTCCTTGCCACGGACTGCGATCGCCTTCAGACGTTTGGCCCCCATGACAGCCCCCATGCCCGTGCGACCAGCTATGGCGCCCTTGTCGCACACAATGCTGGCGAAGCGCACCAGGTTCTCTCCGGCTGGGCCGATACACAAGGCTTTTGTGCCCTTGCCCTCCTGGGCGTGGAGGAGATCCGTGGTCTCGTAGGTGTCTTTGCCCCAGAGATCTGCGGCAGGGCGCAGTTCCGCCTCGCCGTTCTCAATCCAGAGCGTGGTCGGCCTCTTGGCGGTGCCTGTGATGACGATGCCGTCGAAGCCAGCGAACTTGAGCACGGGGCCGAAGTCGCCTCCGCAGTTGGATTCGCCCCACAGCCCAGAGAGGGGAGAGCGGGCGCAGACGACAAACCGCCCACTGCCGGGCAAGGAGGTGCCTTGGAGCGGGCCGGTCATAACGAGCAAAGGGTTGTCGGGGCCAAGTGGCGCGGGCACGACGCGGCGAGCGAGGGTCAGATCGAAGAACAGGCGGGCCCCGAGGCCGCTGGCGCCGATGTAGTTCCTTGCGTGGGCCGCGTCAAGGGCAATGACGCGCATCTGACCCGCCGTCAGGTCAACGTGCAAGAGCCTAGCAGCGTAGCCGTTCATGGTGTCATTTCTTCAGGCCCATGCGCAGCAGGGCCGGATCTCCCTCCTCTACCTGGAAGACAACGTCTGTCGGTATGCTGGCTTTGTGCAAGATGTCCCATACGGCCTCGCCGTTGGCCGCTTCCCAGAGGCAGACCATGCGGCCCGTGTCGTCTGACCACCAGTAGCGCAGCCAACGAATGTCTGGCTTCTCATGCTTCAGCGCTCGGTACGACATCTGTGCTGCCTCTCCCACGTCCATATGGGGTGTCATCTGGTGCAAGGCAATGAACATGGCCATGTCTTTTTTCTCCTTTCCCCCTCAGGTGATCAGATGATCCAGGCCTTTCTGGCGCAGCATGCGTGGATAGATGTCATAGGCAGGCTTGATGATGGGCAGAAGCTTCATGATAGCCGGGATGGGGCCTTTGGCCTTGATGATGCCCCTGGTGAGGGCCGCAACCAGGTTCACCTTTCCCAGCCAGAACTGGTGAGCTGTGTCCGCCTCCATGCTCATGTCCACGAAGATCTTGAGCCGTTCGTCGGGCGACAGCACAGGGTCCTGGTCCCATGTGAGAGACAGCGGGTTGCTGCGGCAGTCAATGACCACGAAAGTGTCGGGGTGATAGTATGCGAAGCGGATGACTAGCCCAGAGGCCTGTACTCTGGGACCGACAGCCAGGTCGTCGCGCAAGGCTGCGAAAAGCGAACCGAGGCAGTCCTGCAGTTGCGCTTTGTCCTGGAATGCTGGCATGGGAACGCTCCTTTGCTTTGTTGACCGGCTCCGGTACCGGGGCTAGCTTGAGTATACACAGTCTGCTGTGCCTGTCAAGGCCGGTCTAGCGCCATCATGGCCACGGACAGACTGGCGAGGTCACCCACGCGCTCGCCAAGCCCTGCGGGCACGATCTCACACACGGCGAGAGATCTGGGCAGGGCTTCCTGGCGCAGGACATCGAGTGTGATCGCCTCAAGGAGCGAACGCTGACGGCCATAGATGCTGCCGAGCACGATGCGCTCCGGATTCAGGATGTCCACGAGGACGGCCAACCCGCGGCCGAGATGGTGGGCAACGACCGCGAATACTTCGCGGGCAAGAGGATCGCCCTGCTGCGCAGCGTGGCCAACCGTCTCGGCAGTGATGCGGGGCAAGTCATCGGGCGTGGGGCAGAAGAGAGGGGGCTGTCCGAGCTGGAGGCGTTCCTGCGCCAGGGATTTCGCCAACTGGGCAATACCGCCGCCGCTGCAGAAACCCTCAAACGAGCCTCGCTTGCCGTAGCCCATGGGGCCGTCGTCTTCCAGGCGAATGTGGCCCACCTCACCCGCCATGTCGTTGGTGCCGCTGTAGAGCCTTCCGTCGAGGATGAGGCCGGCACCCATGCCGGTACCGAAGGTCAGAAAGATCATATTGCGCGTGCCACGACCGGCGCCCCAGCGCCATTCGGCGAGGGCACAAGCGTTGGCATCGTTCTGGACGGCAACGGGCACTCCGTAGCGCGTCTTGAAAGGCGTCACAACGTCAATGCAGTCCCAGCCCGGCAGATTGGGAGGCGAGAGGATGAGACCATGCGCGGCATCGAGAGGCCCGCCGCAGCTCACGCCGATGGCCTCTGGCGCAGCAACCCCGTGCTCTTGCAGCAGCTTGGCGAGGGCATGGCAGAAAGCGGCTATGGTTGCCTGTGGGGTTGGCGGAGTGACGAACCGTCGCTTGGCAAACACCTCGATGTCGCCGTCGTGCAGCCTGCCCAGGCAGACAGCACACTTGGTGCCGCCGATGTCAATGCCAGCAAGGATACTCATGGTAATAGGGCAGCGGCTAGCGACGGCGCGAGGCGATGAAGGCGATATTCCCGAGGACAACGAAGAACACGATGACGAAGTGGCCCAGCGACTGCGCGGTCATGGCCTGGGTGGCCGCTCCGCTGTAGCCGAGGAGTTGTTCATACTGGGCAGCGGCCGGGATACCGGCGGCCAGTCCGGCCAACTGGCGGGACTGCACATAGGGCGCGGCGAGAGGAGCCACGAGGGCGCTAGTGGCCGCCGCCAGACGCACGCCATAGCGGGCCTGGGCCTGCTCTACCCAGCGCCGCACGCTGCTGTCGTCGCCGCCGAAGTCAATGGCCAAGTCCACGGCGGCCAGATTAGTGACGTCACGGGCGACCGGGAATGACGAGGGTGCCCGCGTGTGCACGTAATCGGCTGCCACAGCAGACCGGAAATCGGCGCCAAGGGCTGCCAGCGCCGCTTCATCGCCCGCCAGATAGCCCAGGTTGAGGTAGTCGAGTCCGTAGCGGTAGCCCTGCTGAGCAGCCAGCGGCTCAATAGCCTCCTGCCCGAGCGCCGCGCCCTGAGGCAAGAGGCTGACGGCCAGAATGCGCGCCCGCCGCCGCATGAGATGGAAGACAACGGCACGGGCCAGGGGGCGCATTTCGTCTGCAATCGCCGGGTCGTAGTCAAACGAGAGGAGCACCACGGCCCGGCTGGGCAAAGCCTCAACGGTCTCGTAGAGGGCGTGGACTTCGGGCGCAGGAGGCATCGCTGTGCTGATCAATCCCTCGGGCAGAAGGAGACCCAAGAGGACTGCACCAGCAAGCGCCATGTAGAGTAGCCCGCGCCCGACTCCTCCCCCGCCGCCTACTGGCGCCGCAGGCAGCGGGGGCGGCCCGGCCAGGGATGGGCGCAGCCGCAGGTGGGGCACCACGGGCGCAGCACGGCCAGGCTCAGGCAGGGAAGGCGCACCCGGTACGGCGACCTCTGGAGGGACGGTTGGCGCACCCTCGGTTGGCGCCGCCTCGCCAGCCTCGTGAGCAACAGGCGCGGGGCCGGGCTTGGCCTCCTCCGCGGGCACGGGGACGGAAACTTCTGGCGGCGCCTCGACAGGCCGCTGAACCTCCGCTTCCACGGCGGGTGCCGCCTCTGGCGGAGAGATGCCCGCCTCAGGCGCTGCTGACGCCGCCGCTCCAGGCACAGGGGATGGGCCGCCAACGGCC
>DAOUCN010000232.1:0-4826 GCA_034431995.1 Chloroflexota bacterium
TCGGCACAGAGACAAGCAAGGGCAGCAAGACCTTTGCCCTCACCGGCAAGGTGAACAACACCGGCCTGGTAGAGGTGCCGATGGGCACCACCCTGCGGGAACTGATCTTCGACATCGGCGGCGGCATCCGCGATGGCAAGAAGTTCAAGGCTGTGCAGATCGGCGGGCCTTCGGGCGGCTGCCTGCCGGCTGAGTATCTCGACACCCCGATTGACTATGAATCGCTGCGCCAGGCGGGGGCCATGATGGGGTCGGGCGGCATGGTTGTCCTGGACGAGCGGAACTGCGCCGTGGACATCGCCCACTACTTCCTGTCATTTACTCAGGCCGAGTCGTGTGGCAAGTGCGTGCCGTGTCGCGTTGGTACCATGCGCATGTTGGAGATTCTGGAGAGGATCAAGGCGGGCCAGGGCACGCTCGAAGACATTGATCGGCTGCAGAGCCTGGCGGACACGGTCAGGAACGGCTCGCTCTGCGGCCTGGGGCAGACCGCCCCCAACCCGGTGCTCACCACCCTGCGCTATTTCCGCGATGAGTATATCGCCCACGTCACGGAGCATCGCTGCCCCGCCGGCGTGTGCCAGGCACTGATTACATACGAGATTACCGATGCTTGCACTGGCTGCACGCTGTGTGCACGCCTGTGCCCTGTCGGCGCCATCGTTGGCGAGAAGAAAAGAGTGCACGTCATTGACCCGAAGACGTGTATCCGCTGCGGTGCCTGCTACGACGGCTGCACCTATAAGGCCATCATCGTGCACTGAACAAGACACGCGTCAGAGTGCGCTCTTGCCTAGCGCTCTGACCGGAGGACATGAGCATGTCGTTGACGATCACCATCAACGGAAGAGCAGTGAGCGCAGAGCCGGGCATGACGGTGCTGGAGGCGGCTCTGGCCAACGGCATATACATTCCGACCCTCTGCTACTCACCCAAGCTGCAGCCATTCGGCGCCTGCCGCATGTGCGTAGTCGAGATCGAGAACATGCGGGGCATCCCCACCGCCTGCACGGTTCCCGTGGCCGATGGCATGGTGGTGCATACGGAGACCGAAGCTGTGCAGGCCCTGCGCCGGGAAACCCTGTCGCTCATCCTCTCCGAACACCCCTACACGTGTCTGACCTGTGAGAACAAGGGCAAGTGCTCCGAGTACCAGGGCACCATCCGTAAGGCGGCGGTGACGACGGGCTGCCAATACTGCCCGAAGAACGGGATGTGTGAGCTACAGACCGTGGTGGAGTACATGGGTCTCAAGGATGTGCCGTATCCGATTGCCTATCGCGGCCTGCCCGTCGAGCACGAGGACCCGTTCTTTGATCGTGACTACAATCTATGTATCCTGTGCGGTCGCTGCGTGCGGGTGTGTCAAGACGTGCGCCACGCCGGTGTGCTCTCCTTCGTCAAGCGCGGCAATGCCAGCATCGTGAGCACCGCCTTCGGGCGCTCGCACCTGGACGTGGAGTGCCAGTTCTGTGGGGCATGTGTGGATGTGTGTCCGGTGGGCGCTCTCTTCGACAAGCGGGGGAAGTGGGAGGGCAAGCCAGACACGATCATCTCCAGTGTTTGCCCGTATTGCTCGGTGGGCTGCGCGGTCAACGTGCAGGTGAAGGATGGCAAGGTCATCCGCGCCGTGGGCCACGACGAGGGGCCGACCAACGACGGCCAGCTCTGCGTGCGGGGGCGCTTCGGTATGGTGGACGTGGTGCACAACCTGTCCCGCCTGAAGACGCCCATGATCAAGCGCGACGGGCGCTTCGTCGAGGTGGGATGGGATGTTGCCCTCAAGACTGTGGCCGAGGGGCTGGATAGGTACCGAGGTGACCAGTTTGCCCTCATTGGCTCGGCAACTGCCACGAATGAAGAGGCTTACCTCTTCCAGAAGTTCGCCCGGGCTGTGATGGGCAGCAACAACGCAGCGCTGGCGGCTGGCGCTGTTGAGCATGACGGAAGCGTTGACAACCTAAAGGGCCTGTGCGGGCTGGATATTCATGACGTGCGGAATGCAGGGGTGATTCTTGCCATCGGCACCAATCCCTTCGAGTCTCACCCGATCGTGGGGCTTGAGATCCGCCATGCCCTGAGCAAGGGGGCGCGACTGATTGTGGTGGATGCCCGCGCCACGCAGACAAGCAAGCGAGCCGATCTACACCTGAAGCCGGCGGTGGGCAGCGACCACGTTCTCCTGGCGGCTATGATGAAGTCCCTGCCTGGCAAGGCGAGGCGACGGGCTGTCACTGCGCTGCCAGATGTGGATGTGAAGAAGGCGGCTGCCCTGACGGGCGTTCCCGAGCAGTCCATCGTGGCGGCGGCGCAGATGCTGGCGGCATCCACCCCGGCGGTCATCATGTACGGCTCAGGGGTAACACATCACCCGACGGTCGTCAACACCATCAAAGCGATTCGTAGCCTGGCCTTCCTGCTGGGCAATGCGAGTGTCATGGCGCTGGCGGGAGAAGGCAATATCGTTGGCGCTCACGACATGGGGTTGCATCCGGCGTTGCTCCCTGGCTACCGGTCGGTGGCTGATGCTCGTGCCTACGCCGCCTTCAAGAAAGCGTGGGGAGTGTCGCTGCCAACGGTTTCCGGGCGCGGCTATCGGGCGATTCTGGAAGGGATTCGCCGGGGGGAGATTGCCGCCCTGTACCTGGCAGGAGACGTGCCCCCTCTGCCTGAGTTGGCGGCTGTGCCGTTCCTGGTCGTCCAGGACATCGTGGCCAGCGATAACATGCGACACGCCCAGGTGGTGCTGCCCGCGGCCACCTTCGCCGAGATGGACGGCACGCTGACGAACCTGGAGGGGCGGGTGCAGCGGCTGCGGCAGGCCATTGCACCCGTGGGGCTGGCGCGACCGGGGTGGGCGATCGTGCAGGATGTGGCCCGGCAGATGGGGGCGGCGTGGCCGTACCAGTCGGCGGCAGACGTGATGGCCGAGATTGCCCGCCTGGTGCCCGCGTACGGGCAGATCAACTGCGACACGCTCGATGTGGCAGGGGCGCTGCGTCGCTTCGAGCCACCATCCAGACCACGCTTCCAGGCGTTTTCCATAGACGGGGCACCATCCATCACGAGCGACGAATACCCGCTGACCCTGATCACCGAGCACAACCTGCTGTACTATCGGAGCGCCTGCCTGACGGAAGAGGTCAAGGGCATGAACCTGATCAAGGACGAGGAAGTGCTCTTTGTGCACCCGTCTGATGCCGCTCGCCTGGGGATCAGCGACGGCAAGGTGGTGACCGTGGTGTCTCCCTTTGGCAGGGCGGAGTGGGTGGCAAGGGCAAGCGAGGGGATACCCGAGGGAGCAGCGTTTGTCAGCGTGAATCCGGTCACCGGTTCCGCCGTCTTCCCTGGCCTGCTGCCGGACAGGAAGGCATATCCGATACGCATAGAGACAGAAAAGACTTCCGAAGTCTGACAGACTTCGGAAGTCTGATGAGGGCAACATGAGCTACTCGTGGAACAACGAACGCCATGCCAACGATCCCTTTGAGCCTGGGCCGGTGAAGGTGGTGCAGTGCGAGCCGCTGGCAGCCAACATTCAGTTGCTGACCGTCCGTGCACCGGTGGTGGCCAGGAAGATCCAGCCTGGCCAGTTCGTGATCATCCGAGCGGACGAATACGGCGAGCGCATCCCCCTGACGGTGGCTGACTGGGACAGGGCAGAGGGGACTATCAGTTGTGTCATCATGCAGGTGGGGACATCAACCTACAAGTTAGGCAGGCTCAAGGCGGGTGACACGGTGCCTACGTTTGTCGGCCCCCTGGGTCATGCCCTGGAGCTGGAGAACTGGGGCCGAGTGTTGCTGGTGGGCGGGTGCTACGGGATCGGCGTCATCTATCCCATCGCCCGCGCCCTGAAAGAGAAGGGCAACCATGTGGTTGCGCTGGTCGAGGGCCGTAGCAAGTTCCTTCTCTACTGGCGGGACCGCCTGGAGGCTGTCAGCGACCGCGTCGTCTATGCCACCAAGGACCGCTCGCTGGGGACCGAGAGAGACGCCGCCTACGTTGTGCAGAAGCTGCTGGCGGGCGACGAGCCGGTGCAGCGGGTCTTCGCCATTGGCTGCACCTTCCTGATGTACCGCATGTCCGAGACAACGCGCCCGTTCGCCGTGCCCACCACCGTCAGCCTGAACCCGATCATGATTGACGGCACGGGGATGTGTGGCGCCTGCCGCGTGGTGGTGGGGGGCGAGACGAAGTTCGCCTGTGTTGACGGGCCGGACTTCGATGGGCACAAGGTGGATTGGGACCTGCTCCTGGCGCGGCGCAAGGCGTATCTGGTGCCCGAGGCCGAATCCGTCGAGGGATAAATGATGCCGAAGAAGCAGATCATTCCGAAGAAGACGCCCATGGCGGAGCAGCCGCCAGATGAGCGCATCAAGAACTACAACGAAGTGCCCTACGGGTATACGGAAGAGCAGGCGATGGCCGAGGCTCTGCGCTGTCTGGAATGTGCAAAGCCTGGCTGCATGGAAGGCTGTCCGGTGGGGATCAATATACCTGGCTTTGTGGCTGCCATAGCAGCCGGAGACTTCCGCCGGGGCATTGACATCATCAAGGAAGCAAACGCCCTGCCTGCTGTCACGGGGCGTGTCTGTCCGCAAGAGGAGCAATGCGAGGGCCGCTGCGCCCTGAGCAAGAAGTTCGAGTCGGTGGCCATCGGCCGCCTGGAGCGCTTTGCTGCCGATTGGGAGGCGCGGCAGGGGCCGCCCCCGGTCCCGCCTGTGGCTCCCCGCACGGGCAAAAAGGTTGCCGTGGTGGGCTGTGGGCCAGCGGGCATCACCGTAGCCGCCGATCTGGTGAAGCTGGGCCACGATGTAACCATC